>NZ_DATIHB010000171.1:0-33949 GCF_035481145.1 Nocardioides sp.
GTCCTCCCCCGGGAGGCAGCCGTCAGCAGGGAGGGCGGGCAGCGCGGGCGGGGGAGTCACGGGAGCATTGTGGCGCGGTCGGAAACGCGCAGCGAAACGGACAAATGGTGAGGACGAGTTTTGGTTAGGTTAGCCTAAGCGAACTATCCGGTCTGTCAGAAGGATCCACCGTGCCCGTACTCCGCCAAGGCCCGCTCGCGGCCGTCTCCACGCTCACGCTGCTCGCCCTCGCCGCGTGTGGTGCAGCGACCGACACCGCCGACCAGAAGGCCGCGTCGACCGACTTCAGCTACGAGGACGCGCGCGGCACCACCGTCGAGATCGAGGGCGCGCCCGAGACGGTCGTCGGCCAGGCCAGCGCCGCCGCCGCGCTGTGGGACAACGGGTTCGAGGTCGCCGGCGTGTATGGCGACCTCCCCGCGAACGAGAACTACCTGCTCGGCGACCTCGACGTCGACAAGACGAAGGTCCTCGGCAAGGCCTGGGGCGAGTTCAACGTCGAGGAGTACGCCGCCCTGGATCCCGACCTCCTCATCGACATGACCTTCGACGGCAAGACGCTCTGGTACGCCGGTGAGGTCGAGACGCAGGTCGAGAAGCTGGCTCCGACGCTCGCCATGCAGCTCACCGGCCTGTCGGTGACCGAGCAGATCGAGGCGTTCACCGACCTCGCCGAGAAGCTCGGTGCCGAGCCCGACATCGACGAGGCGAAGGCCGACTTCGACGCGGCGGTCGACCGGATCAAGGCCGTCGTCGAGTCCACCCCGGACCTGACCGTGCTCGCGATGTCGTCCTACGGCGAGGAGATCTACTTCGCCAACACGCCGCAGCACCCTGATCTCGCCTTCCTCGCCGACCTCGGTGTGAAGTTCCCCGAGGTCAAGCCGGACGAGGCCGGCATCTTCGAGCCAGTCAGCCTCGAGAACATCGACAAGTACGACGCGGACGTGATCCTCGTGGACGCGCGTGACACCGGCGGCCTCGCAGAGCTGAAGAAGAAGGCGATCTTCAACCGCCTGCCCGCGGTCGCGGGTGGGCAGCAGGACCTCTGGTACCCGGCCGCGCCGTACAGCTACGAGGCGTACGCCGAGGTCTTCAACTCCTACGCCGACGCGCTCGAGGGCGCGAAGGTGCTGACGAAGAGCTGACCGAGGGTCCTGCCGTGCGTCTCACCGACCTCGCCGGTGACGGGGTGACGGCGCGCGCGGACCACACGCGGGTGCAGGTGCCTCAGGGACCTGCACCCGCGCCGGTGCGCGTCGCGGCCTCGGTCATCGACCTGTGCCTCGTCGCCGTGCCCCTCGCCCTCGGAGCCGCCGTCGTGCACACCCTGCGTGATGCCAACGGTGGTGGGGTGGTGGACCGGGTCGTCTTCGGCGGGGCCGCGGTCGCGCTTGCGGTGGCGCTCCTGATCGGCAACACCGGCTTCGCGCAGGGTCGTGGCGGTGCCTCCCTCGGCAAGCGCTGGTGCGGCCTCGTCGCGCGTGGCCTCGACGGCCAGCCTCTCGGCGTACGACGGAGCGTGCTGCACGTCGGTCACCGGGAGGTCGTGCTCCGGGTGGTGGCAGAGGCTGACGGGTTCCGTCCCGTGAAGGTCGTCCGCACGCCAGCCGAGCTGCGCGCGCGGCGGGTGGCCAGTCTGCTGGCGCTCCTCGTCCTGCTGGGGGTGGTGCTGCTGGCCAGCCTGGCCATCGGGTCGCGCCCGCTGACCTTCGGCGAGATCTGGCACGGCGTCGCCCCGCCGTACGACGGCCGGCTGAGCGACACCGATCTGATCATCCGCGACCTGCGGCTGCCCCGGACGCTCCTCTCGCTCGTGGTCGGCATCGCCCTCGGGCTGGCCGGTGGCCTGATCCAGGGGCACACGCGCAATCCGCTCGCCGACCCGGGCATCCTGGGGGTGAGCGCCGGCGCGGCCTGTGCCGTCGTCGCTGCCATCTCCTTCCTCGGCGTGACCTCCGCGGCTGCCTACGTCTGGTTCGGCCTGGCGGGAGCACTGGTGGCGAGCGTGGTCGTCTTCGGCCTGGCCTCGGTCGGTAGCCGCGCGGCCTCACCGATCTCGCTCGTGCTCGGTGGCGCCGCCGTCGCGGCACTGCTCTCCGCGGTGACATCGGCGCTGGTGCTCCTGGACCAGGACACGCTCGACGCCTACCGCTTCTGGATCATCGGATCGGTCGCCGGTCGTGAGCTCGACGTGCTCGTCCCGCTGCTGCCGTTCTTCGCGGTGGGCATCGTCCTCGCGCTGGCCGGCGCGCCCGGGCTGAACCTGCTGGGCCTCGGTGAGGAGGTCGCACGCTCCCTCGGAGCGAGCATCGTCGTCAGTCGCGTCATGGGAGTCGCCGCCATCACCCTCCTCGCCGGTGCCGCCACCGCTGCATGCGGGCCGATCGCCTTCATCGGACTCGCAGTCCCGCACATCGCGCGGGCGGTCACGGGCCCCGACTACCGGTGGCTGCTGCCGTGCTCGGCGCTGCTCGGCGCGGTCCTGCTCGCCACCTGCGACATCCTCGGGCGGGTCGTGGCACGCCCGGCCGAGCTCCAGGTCGGCATCGTTCTCGCGCTCGTCGGCTCTCCCTTCTTCATCGCCCTCGTACGTCGACGGAAGCTGGTCGGGCTGTGAGCGCCCTGGTGGCGGGCCGGCCCCGCGTCTCGGTGGGCCCCGTCAGCGGCGTCTGGCGGCCACGCACGGTCCTCGTGAACGCCGCTCTGCTCGCCGCACTCTTCCTGCTGCTCTGCCTCAACATCGCTCGGGGTGACTACCCGATCAGCGTCGCGGACGTGGCCCGCGTGATCGTCGTGGGCGGCTCCGACGCGGAGCACTTCATCGTCTGGGAGCTGCGCATGCCGCGCTCCGCCGTCGCGGTCCTGGTGGGCGCGGGTCTGGCCCTGTCCGGAGCGATCTGGCAGGCGATCACCCGGAACCCGCTCGCCAGTCCCGACTTCCTGGGCGTGACCGCCGGTGCGAGCGCGGGAGCAGTCGCGGTGATCGTCCTTGGTGGCACGACGCTGCTCAGCGAGGCCGTCACCGTTCCGGCGGGAGCCATGGCGGGCGGTCTGACCGCGGGCGCGGCGATCTACGCGCTCGCCTGGAAGCGCGGCATCGACGGCTTCCGGCTGGTCCTCGTGGGCGTCGCCATCAACGGGATGCTGCTCGCCGTGACGAACTGGCTGCTGGTCGTCGGCGAGATCTGGGACGCCCAGCAGGCCACGGTCTGGCTCAACGGCTCGCTCAACGGCCGTGACTGGGGAGACGCCTGGCCGGCCGCGGTCGCGCTGCTGGTGATCGGGGCGGTCGTGCTCGCCTCGTCGTTCCAGCTCTCGGCGCTGCAGCTGGGCGAGGACGCTGCCCGGGCGTTGGGCGCTCGCGTCCAGCTGACCCAGGCGGTCCTCCTGATCGCGTCCGTGCTGCTGGCGGCGATGTGCGTGACCGCTGCCGGGCCGATCGGCTTCGTCGCCTTCCTCGGGCCGCAGGTCGCGCAGCGCCTGGTGGGGAGTGCGGCACCGCCGATGACCGCCTCTGCCCTCACCGGCGGCGTGCTCGTGGTCGCGGCCGACTTCGCCGCGCGCGTCCTCCTGCCCGGTGAGTTCCCCGTCGGCATCGTGACCACCGCCATCGGGGGACCCTGCTTGATCTATCTCGTCGTCCGCACTGTCAGGAGAAACTCGCGATGAGCAGCTCCCCCCAGATCACCGCGCAGGACGTCGTCCTCGCCTACGGCGACCGCGTGGTCGTCGACGGCCTGTCGACGCAGATTCCTCCGGGACAGGTGACCACGATCATCGGCCCCAACGGCTGCGGGAAGTCGACCTTCCTCCGGTCGCTGGCGCGGCTGCTCAAGCCCGCATCGGGCCAGGTGCTTCTCGACGGCAAGGCGATCACCTCGCTGCGGACCCGCGAGGTCGCCAAGGTCCTCGGAATGCTGCCCCAGGCGCCGGTCGCTCCCGAGGGCCTCACCGTGGCGGACCTGGTCGCCAAGGGACGCCATCCGCATCAGTCCTGGCTGCGGCAGTGGTCGCGCGACGACGAGGTCGAGGTCGATGCGGCGCTGCGACTCACCGGCATGCACGAGCTGGCCGACCGGGCGGTGGACGAGCTGTCCGGCGGGCAGAGGCAGCGGGCGTGGATCTCGATGGCGCTGGCACAGGAGACCGATGTCCTCCTCCTCGACGAGCCGACGACCTACCTCGACCTCGCCCATCAGGTAGAGGTCCTCGACCTCGTCGACCAGCTCCAGGCCGAGCTGGGCCGCACCGTCGTCATGGTCCTCCACGACCTCAACCTCGCCGTGCGCTACAGCGACCACCTGATCGTGATGAAGGAGGGTCGGATCGTCGCCGAAGGAGCTCCCGAGGCGCTGATGAGCCGCGAGCTCCTGCTCGACGTCTTCGGCCTCGACAGCCAGGTGCTGGTCGACCCCGTCTCCGCGCGCCCGATGATCGTGCCGGTCGGCGGCCGACGTACAGGTGTGGTGCTGCAGCCGTGAGGAGCTCACGGCGCGGCGACGGTCTCCTTCGCCAGCATGGCGATGACCGCGCCGAGACCGCCACCCTCGCGGCGTACGGTGCGCTGCCGGGTCGCGCCGTTGCCGACGGTGAAGAGGTGATCGATGCGCTCGTCGACGAGGGCGTCGTCCCCGACCTCGCGCAGCACCGGGCGAAGGTGGTCGACGAGCGCTCCGATCACGTCCTGCGCAGGCTGCGGCCGGGAGGTGAGCGGGCGGAGGAGGTCGCCCTCGAGGCCCCACCGTGCTGCCCGCCAGCCCGCGAACCGGATCAGCGTGCTCGGCACCTCGGCCGGCGGGACGCCTTCGGCCCACTCGCGGGCGGCCGTCTCGACCAGCGCACGGCACAGTGCGGCGACCAGCGCCGTGTCGCGTACGTCGAGGCACACGTCGGGCACCCGGATCTCCACCGTGGGGTGGTGTGCGGAGCGGCGGGCGTCGAAGTAGACCATGCCCTCGTCGAGCAGCACTCCGGTGTCGATGAGCGACTGCACGAGCCGGTCGTAGGCAGCGGGGCTGCCGAGCACGTCGACCGGTCCGGCGCCCGGCCAGCGGCCCATCACGCGTGACCGGTAGCTCGCGTAGTCGGTGTCCTCGCCCTGCCAGTAGGGGGAGTTGGCGCTGAGGGCGAGCAGGGGCGGCAGCCACGCCCGGATCCGGTCCAGGACGCCGACGGCCTCCTCGTCGGAGTCGACCGCAACGTGCACGTGGCAGGCACAGGTGAGGTGCTCGCGGGCGATGATGCCGAACTGCCGCGCCATCCGGTCGTAGCGCTCCGTGTGCACCGGGAGCGGCTCGACGGGGATGGGTGAGGTGCCGCTGGCCAGCAGGTGCGCCCCGGCGCGCTCGGCGGCCGACGCAGCGCGGGTGCGCCACGAGACGAGCTCGGACTCGAGGCTCGTGATCGTGTCGTGGGGGGAGGTGTTGGCCTCCACCTGCTGCTCCTTGAGCTCCGCGACCAGCGAGCCGTGCGGCTCCTCGCCGTCGGCTGCACCGACCAGGGGCGTGGCCAGCCGGAGCACCTCGGCAGCCATCGGACGGCTGTCGTCGAGGCGCGCGTCGACCAGCAGGAACTCTTCTTCGACTCCGACGGTGCGCACGCCTCCCTGTGCCCACGGTTGCCCGGGTGGATGCCGGGTACCCCACGGGCATGTGCCGACTTCTGGGATACGTGACCGGCGCGCCCACCTCGCTCGTCGACGTGCTCGGGCGCACGGAGTTCGAGGCGTTCACCGCACTTACCGCCTTCCACGACGACGGCTGGGGCATGGCCTGGCACGACGAGTCGGGTGAGCTCCAGCGCACCGGCTCGGCGCGGTCGGCCGAGCACGATCCGGCGTACGACGACCTGGCGTCGCAGCGGCTCGGTCGCGCTGGCATCGTGCATCTCCGGTGGGCCTCGCCGGGGCTGGCGATCTCCGCGGAGAACACCCATCCGTTCGTCGACGGTGATCTGGCGATGGCCCACAACGGGCACATCGCGCCGATCGAGCGACTCGAGGAGCTCCTGACGCCAGCCAACCGGGAGAAGCTGCGCGGCGACACCGACAGCGAGCGCTACTTCCGCTATGTCGTCCAGTGCATCGACGAGACGGGAGACCACGAGGCCGGCCTGCTCGCCGCGGTGCGGACCTTGGAGGCGGAGTTCCCCCACGCGAGCCTCAACGCGCTGCTGCTGACGCCGACGAAGCTCTTCGCCGTGCACGTCAACAGCCGTGCGGCCGTGCCGACCGCGCTGAAGGGCCTGGGCATCGCCGCGGAGCGGATCCGGCACACCGAGGACGAGTACTTCGCGATGGACTTCCGTCGTACGCCGGACGGGCTCCACGTCATCTCCAGCGGCATCGACCCGGCCGGGTGGGAGCCCGTGCCCGAGGACGCGGTCGGCGTGGTCGACCTGGCCACCGGAGCGGAGGAGTGGCTCCCCGTAGGAGCGGCGGGTCGTGACCGCGCGAGCACGAGGTGATGGGCGCCGGCCCGGACGACGATCATGCCGTGACCTTCGCGGTGGGCCGGTCGGCGTTGTCGATGCCGGCGTACCAGCGGGCCAGGCGGCCGTGCGTGCTCACTCCGGTGAGCCGGTCCTCGATCGCGGTGCGTCGGTCGCGGGGCGCGGCGATGAGCAGGTGGTCTCCCGTGCGCAGCACCGTCGTGGGGCCGGGCGCGGTGATCTCGTGGTCGCGCAGCAGCAACGCGACGGTCGCGCCGTCGGGGAGACGGAGCTCGGCGACCTCCACACCTGCGAGTCGTGAGCCCTGCGGCACCGAGAACTGCAGCAGGACTCCACCGAGCTCGTCGAGAGGAGCGGACTCGACGGAGAGCTCCCGAGGACTCTCGCCGTGCGCGGCGCCCAGACGACGAGCGACGAACGGGAGCGTCGGCCCCTGCACAAGCGTGAAGAGGACGACCAGCAGGAAGACGACGTCGAAGATCCGCGTCGCGCCCGGCAACCCGACGCTCATCGGGATCGTCGCGAGGACGATCGGCACTGCGCCGCGGAGCCCGGCCCAGCTAATGAAGGCCTGGTCGCGCCAGGGAACGCCGAAAGGCGTCGCGCACAGGGTCACCGAGACCGGCCGTGCCACGAGCGTGAGGGCAGCGCCGACGACGAGAGCGGTCGGGAGCGCCTCCCACAGGCGGGCGGGACTGGCCAGCAGGCCGAGCATGATGAAGAGGCCGATCTGGGCCAACCACGCGAGGCCCTCGGCGAAGCTCGCGGTCGTGGCGCGGTGGGGCAGTGCGGCATTGCCCAGCGTCAGTCCCGCGACGTAGATCGCCATGATCGCGCTGGCGCCCGCCACCCCGGCGATCGCGAACGCGAGGAACGCGACGGCCAGCGTGGCGACCGGGTAGAGGCCGGAGGCGGGGAGCGCGCTGCGGGCGATCAGCCACTGGCCGGCCCGGGCCACGAGGAAGCCCACCGCCATTCCCGTCGCGAGCTGATAACCCACCTGTGCGAGCAGTCCTGCAGCCCCTGCGCTCGCCCACGCCGACGAGGTCACCACCGTGACCAGGATGATGACCGGAGGGTCGTTGAAGCCCGACTCGGCTTCGACCGTCGCGCGCAGCCGTCCCCGGATCGGAAGCCTGCGCAGCACGGCGAAGACTGCGGCGGCGTCGGTGGAGGAGGCGACGGCCCCGAGCAGGATGGCCGTGCGGACGTCGACGTCGAGGAGCCACCAGGCCAGGGTCGACGTGACGACGACCGAGATCGCGACGCCGGCCGTGGCGAGCACACCGGCGAGCGGCGCGACGGGCCGGATCACCTTCCAGTCGGTGGTGAAGCCGCCCTCCGCGAGGATCACCGCGAGGGCGACCGTGCCGAGCACCTGTGCCATCTCGGCATCGTCGAACTGGACACCCAGCCCTGCCTCTCCGAGCGCGACACCGATGCCGAGGTAGAGCAGCAGCGTGGGTAGCCCGGCTCCAGACGCCAGGCGTACGGCGACCACGGCTGCGATCAGCACCCCCGTGCCCACCAGCAGCACCAGGTTGAGGTCAGCCGGATCCATCGATGTGACCCTCTGTGGGGTGTGCGAGGACATGTTCAGCAGCGACGAGGTCGACCGCCAGCACGGCGATGCCGATCCCGTCGAGGGTTTCCCGCAGGGCATGGGTCATGGACGGCAGCGCGGGGGTGAGCTGTGCGCGAAGTTCCGCGAGCGTGTGCTCCCCGATCCAGGTGCGCGCTGCCGGAATCGCGACGGCGTGGACGAAACGCTCCTGGTCGTGGGCCGCCTCCACTCCTCCATCGATCATGACGTCGAAGAGCAGGCGGAGATCGGCACCGTCGGCAGTGGAGTGGCGGACGGTGATCGACACGGTCGAGGGGCCTGCTGTGGGTCGGACGTGCTCCCCGGCGAGCACGTGCGCGAGCGTGCGGCGGAGGAGAGCGAGCAGCGGCGGCATGCATCCAGCAAACCGGGGGTGCGACTCGCAGAGTATGGGGTCGTGCCCCCATCTCTCGGCGGTGGTCAGGGCTCGATCAGGCCCGCGCGGATCGCGTAGCGCGTCAGCTCGGTGCGATCGCGCATGCCGAGCTTGGCAAGGACGTTGGAGCGGTGCCTCTCGACGGTCTTGACGCTGATCACCAGCTGTTGAGCGATCTCCTTTGACGAGTTGCCCTCCGCGATCAGCTTGACGATCTGGTCCTCGCGCTCGGTGAGGGCGGCGCGCGGCAGTCGTTCGCCGCGCTGCATCCGGGCGAGGAGATCGCGGACCAGGGTGCTGGCCATCCCGGCGTACAGGAAGGGCTCGTCGCGCATCGCCGCACGGCAGGCCGCGACGAGGTCCTCGTCCGCAGCCGACTTCAGGACGTAGCCGCACGCGCCGGCCTGCAACGCGGAGAAGAAGTACTGCTCGTTGTCGTGCATCGAGAGCATCAGCGTGCGCACCGACGGCGCGCGGCGGGCGATCTCACGAGCCGCCTGCAGGCCGGTCATCGTCGGCATGGAGACATCGAGCACGGCGAGGTCGGGAAGGTGGGTGCGGGCCAGGGCGACCGCCTCATCGCCGTCGGCGGCTTCGGCTACGACGTCGAGGTCCGGAACGTTGTCCAGGATGCGGCGGATGCCGGAGCGCACGAGGGCGTGGTCGTCGGCGAGCAGGATCCGGATGGTCACGGGGCCACGACCGGCAGCTCGAGCTCGACGACGGTGCCGCCACCGGGGCGCTGGCTGAGCTCGAGACGGCCGCCCGCCATCTGTGCACGTTCGCGCATGCCCTGGATGCCAGCTCCCTCCTCGAACGATCCCGCACCACGGCCGTCGTCGGCGACGCGCAGGACCAGCTGGTTGCCGCGCCTGCTCAGACCGACCTCGACTCCGTTTGCGTGGGCGTGTCGTGCGACGTTGGTGAGGGCCTCCTGCGCCACGCGGTAGACGACGAGCTCGGCCGCCGCCGAGAGCTGCGGGAGACCGGGGGCGAATCCCCGCGTCACGCGGACCCCGGTTCGGGAGGTCAGCTCGCTTGCCAGGCTGCTCAGCGCGCTGAGGAGTCCGAGGTCGGCGAGGACCCCGGGACGTAGGCGCTGGCTGATCCGACGTACTTCCTCGAGGCTCGCTCGGGTCGTTTCCCTCGCGACGTCGAGCTCCCCGGCGACCTCGGCGGGAGCGAGCGTGCTCGCCTGCTTGAGGGCGAGGAGCACGGCCGTGAGGCTCTGACCGACCTCATCGTGGAGCTCTCGGGCGATCCGCTCGCGCTCAGCCTCCTGCGCAGCCAGAGCCCGGAGGGTGCTCGCCGCGCGCTCGTCCTCCAGCCTCTGCAGCATCTGGTTGAAGTGGTCGACGAGTGCACCCGCCGGCCCGCCACTGGCATTCAGTCGCCGTCCGGGATGGCGCATGTCCACGCTCGCCATCACCGTGGTGAACCGGTCGAGCGGTCGGAGCACCGAGCGCAGCAGCAGGCCGTTGAGCACGCAGATCGCGATGAATCCGCAGGTGAGGACGATCGCCTCGGACAGCAGAGGTCGGGCGGAGACCGTGGCAGGAGAGAACGCGAGGGCTGTCGTGGCCAGTGCGAAGACAGCTCCGTTGATCAAGCAGACCCGCCAGAAGAGCGGCAAGGAGAGGTCACCGGACATGGATCCAGCGTGGCAGATGGATCGCGTGCCGGAGCCGGTCACGCTCCGGCCCGGCGGTGTGGAACAGTTCGGGAGCGTGACCGAGCTGCTCGACATCCTGCGTGCCCGCCGCGCCGACGGCAGCACGCCGGGCACCCGGGCGGACGGCCACCGCGTGGCCCTGGCCATCGAGGGCGGTGGCAACCGCGCGGCGTACTCCGCGGGCATGGCACTCGGGCTCGACGAGCTCGGCCTGACTGCGTGCTTCGACGCCGTCTACGGCACCTCGGGCGGAGCACTCAACGGCGCCTGGCTGCTGACCGGCGAGGCACAGCGCTGGCTCCCGAGCTGGGCGTCTCCGGAGGTGGCGGCCGCCGGCGTCAACGACCCGCGGAGGCTGCTGCGGGGCGGCGCCCTCGTCGATCTCCGGGTGCTGGTCGAGCACGTCTACGGCCACATCACGCCGATGGACTTCGAGGCGATCCTGGCCAACCCGGTGACCTTCCACCCGATGGCGACCGACGCCGCGACCGGTGAGGCAGTCGACCTCCATCCCTACGTCGTCGACCGCACCACGCTGCAGGACGCGCTGCGCGCCAGCTCGTGCCTGCCGATGATCGCCGGCCGACCGGTGCGGCTCGGGGGCCGCGGGTTCGTCGACGGCGGCCTGTCGGAGGCGGTGCCCTTCCAGACCGCCCTGGTCCAGGGCGCGACCCACGTGCTGGTCCTGCGGACCCGGCGCGAGGACCAGACCGTGACCACGTCGCGGGCCGAGCGCGCGGTGCTCGCGCCGTACTTCGCGCTGCTGGCCCGCGGCGCCGGACGCAGCCATGGCCGCCGCCACCTCGCGTACGCCGCGGCAGACGCGGCGTCCCACGCCGACGTGGTGCAGGTGCGTCCGCCGCTGGGCTCGCCCGACGTCTCGCGCCTGGGCGGATCGCTCGACACCGTTGCCGAGGCGATCGGCATCGGTCGGGACGTCGTGGTGGAGCTCTTCGCCTGAGTCGGCCTGCAGTCAGCCCTGGGCGGCTGAGGCGGGGTCGGTGCTGAGGATCCGCTGGGCGAGGCTCGTCGTCGCGTGGTCGCCGAGGAAGTCGACGACCCGCGAGACCCGGTCCCAGGGGAGCGGGAGCAGACCGGGTGTGCCCGGGATGTCAGGGGTCAGGCCGAGCTCGATGTCGGTGCGGCCGGTCATCATCCGCACGTTGAAGTCGTAGCGCTCGCGTGCGCCCTCGGCGGTGAGGGCCCGGACGACGCGGGTGCCGATCTTGCGGGTCCCGGTCTCGGTGGCCCACTCGTCGAGGACGGCGATGACCGCGGCTCCGCCGTTGTGCTCGATGTCGGACCAGACGCCCTCCATCGGTCCGAGCTGGGCGAGCAGGGCAGCGGCGGTCTTCTCGCCGACCCCGCTGACGCCGGGCAGGTTGTCGCTCGCGTCGCCCCGCAGCGCGGCGTACTCGAGATAGCGCTCGGCGTGGACCCCGTACATCGCGTGGAGGCTGCGGCGGGTGAGGAGGGGAGAGCCGTTGATGCCGCCGTTGATCAGGCGGAGCACCTTCGTGTGCTCACTGATCAGCGCGAAGGCGTCGCGGTCGGAGGTGATCACGACGCAGTTCCAGTTGTTCCGCTCGGCCCAGGCAGCGCCGGAGGCGTTGACGTCGTCGGCCTCGAGTCCCGGGGGAGTCAGGGTGGCCAGCCCGAGGGCGTCGAGCAGCGAGCCGGCCCGGTCGAGCTGCTCGACCAGCAGCGGGTCCTTCTCCGCGCGCCCTGCCTTGTACGCCGGGTAGGAGTCGCGACGCACGGACGCGGTGCGGTCGTCGAGCCCGAAGAGGATCGCGTCGGGGGCGAACGTGTCGATTGCCTCGAGGATCTGTCGCAGCATGCCGTGCAGCGCCCAGCTCGGCCGGCCGGCGCGGTCGGTCATGCCCGTGTGCGCCCGCGCGTGGTGGTTGCGGTGCAGCAGCGAGGGGGCGTCGACGACGAGGAGGAGGCGGCGGTCGGCGGGATCACGGGTCGACATCGCGGTCGAGTGTAGGTGGCCGGTTGCCGGTGGGGTCAGCCGCACTCGTCGGCAATGGCGGCGCGGGCCTCATGAACCGTCCTGAGCAGGCCTGGCGGGTTCTCGGCGAGGAACTCCCAACTGGATTGGTTGGTCGCGTCGCTGTGCTGTGCTGCCCACAGCGTCTGGGAGGCGACATCGAGGTCGTGGCTCACGCCGACCCAGTCGTCGGAGTAGGTCGACATGGCCGCCGAGGTGTCCAGGAGCCGTTGCGCTTGCGGTGCCGGTCGATCGGGTGCCGACGGGGCTTCGAGACCGGCGGCGAGGTCGTCCAGCACGGGCAGGAAGGTGAGGAGTTCGCGGCAGGTGGCGGGCTCGTCGGACGACGGCGGCTCGAGCCAGTCGGTGGACCCGTTGTCCGCAGGCGCGTCGCTCGCCACTCGCGGGCGGCTCGGGTCCTCTGACGCCATCAGCGGTGTGTCGCCCGCCTTGGCGACTGCCAAGGCAGCGGCGACGAGGGCCACGATCCAACCGGCGACGACCCTCTTCCCGCCGCCCGCCACGACGAGGGGAAGTTCTTCGTCGGGCGACGTCGTCGCCTCCTGATCGCGCTGCCGCAACAGCTCGAGGACGTCGTACGCGCCTCCCGCGACGTGCTCGGCCGGAATCCGGAGTGTCCTGCCGTTGTGAAGGCGTAAGGCGATGAAGTTCGCCCGGCGGGTCCGGTTGGACCAGAACGTGGCACGGTGGTTGATCTCCTGGACCTCCGCGATTGCGCTCCAGCCGACGCTGAACGGGTCGCGATTTCCACGTGTCTCGACACCGCGCGAGGAGATCAACAGGACGGGCCGCCGGAGAGGCAGGGAGATGGCAAAGCCCCAGACTGCGAAGCCCGCGATGGCCATGGCGAGGACGGACAGGGGGATGAACGGCCCCTGGCCCCGCCTGCTGAGGGAGATCGGCTCGTCGCCGAACTGCCACCCGATGCTGAGGGCGGCGACGGCAACGCAGAGCATCAGGACGGTGTGCGGCAACAGCGACACGAGCGGGACGATGGTCTGTCCCTGTGGGTCCGTGCGGATGCGACGCGGGTGGAGGTAGGCCCGGGCTTGCAGAGCAGCGTCCGTGACGATGGCCAAGACCGCACCGATGCCGGCCATCGCGGCGAGGCGAGCCCCGAAGGAGTCGAACGACGGGAAGGCGACCACGAGCGCGACTCCACCGGCCAGCGTCAGGAGCAGGAACAGCGCCCTGAGCTGAAGCGTGCCCTCCAGCTCGGGCCAGCGCGTCCTTCCCTTCACCGTGCATTCGTAGCACCTGCTGCCCTTCGGCGGAGCAGGTCGAGCAAGGTCGTCCTGGCCCGGCGAGACGATGGCGGCGCTACCCTCGGGCCATGCCGACCGTCCTGATCACCGGTGCCTCGCGTGGCATCGGCCGCGCCACCGCCCTCCGTCTCGCCGATGCCGGCTGGGACGTCCTCGCCGGCGTCCGCCGTGAGCAGGACGGCGAGGCGCTGGCCTCCTCGCACGCGCGGATCACGCCCGTCGTCCTCGACATCACGAACGCCGACCACATCGCGCGTGTGGCAGCCGAGGTGACCCAACTCGACGCACTGGTCAACAACGCCGGCTTCGCGCAGCTCGGGCCGATGGAGGGCATCCCGCTCGAGGTGCTCCGTGAGCAGCTCGAGGTCAACTTCTTCGGCCACGTCGCGGTCACGCAGGCCCTGCTGCCGCGCCTGCGCGAGTCGCGCGGCCGGGTCGTCTTCACCTCGTCGCTCTCGGGCCGCATCGCCACTCCGCTCACCGGTCCCTACAACGCCTCGAAGTTCGCTCTCGAGGGTGCGGCGGACGCGCTCCGCATGGAGCTCAAGCCGTGGGGGATCCGCGTCGCGCTGGTCGAGCCCGCGCAGATCGCCACCGACATCTGGGGCAACGCCGACGAGGACTTCGACGCCGCCATGGCAGCGATGACGCCGGAGGCCCAGGAGCTCTACGCCGGCCACGCTGCGGGCTTCCGCAAGTCGATCCCGCTCAGCCAGAAGCTCGCAGCCCCGGCCGAGTCGGTGGCCAAGGCGATCGAGAAGGCGCTGACGTCCCGGCACCCGCGTGCCCGCTACGTGGTCGGGGCCTTCCCGAAGGCCCAGGCGGCGATGACGGGTGCCTCGCCGACCCCTGCGGTCGACGCGATCCTGCGGAAGATGACCGGGGTTCCGCGCAAGCTCTGAGCTGCCTCAGCTGCCGGCCAGCAGATCGAGCAGCGTCCGGGCCTCCTCGGCGCACGCGCCGCACCCGGCCAGGTGGGTCTCCATCGCGACGTCGCGGTGGCCGGGGTCGGCGGCCAGCCGCTCGACGTACACGTCGATCGTGGCGAAGCAGTCGTCGCACGAGAGGTACGGCGAGGTGTCGGTCAGCAGCGCCTCCACGGCCTCGGGAGGCAGGGGCGTCGGGTCGTTCATCGGGGGCTCCCGTGGGTTGTGGCGTCGAGCAGTCCGCTCGCGCTCAGGCTGGTGCGCAGGCGCCTGCGGGCGTCGTGGAGGGTCTTGTAGAGGGCGTTGCGGGTGCTGCCGGTGCGCTCGGCGAGCACGTCGATCGGCACACCCTCGACGATGAGGGCCAGCGCCACGGTGCGCTGGTGCGGTGTGAGGTCGCGCTGGATCGCGTGCTCGACGGCACGGCGCAGCTGGTCGACCTCCGCGAGCGCCTCGGGGCCCGGCGAACGGTCGTGCAGCGGTAGCGCATCGGGTAGCGCGACCTCGCGATGGCGCCAGGCCTGGCGGCGTACGGCGACTCCGGCGTGGAGAACCCCGAACTTCCAGGCCCAGGTGGTGAAGCGGCTGCGCCCCTCGAAGGTCTCCAGCTGGCGCAGCACGGCGAGCAGCGCGTCGTTGGCCGCCTGCTGGGCGAGGTCCTCGAGGTCAACCGGACCGGCTCCGGGGAGCTGGCCGCGCAGCCGCCAGACCTGGTGCCGGGTCGCCTGCAGCAGCACCTCCCGCAGCCGGGCCAGCGACTCGTCACCGGCCGGGCCCTCGGCGGTGAGGTCCGCATGCCAGTCGGCATCCGGGTGCGCGGGGGAGGGCTCCACATCCGCCAGCGTGCCATCGCTCATGACTGGTTGGTGTCGCGCCGGCGCAACTTCTTACCCCGGGTTCGGTAAGAAGTGCCGCGGTCGGCGACACCAACGAGGCATGACCACCTACACCGAGACCCTGACCGAGCGCGGCACCGACCGCGCCTTCTTGCTGCTGCGCACCGTCTTCACGGTCGCACCCATCGCCTTCGGGCTCGACAAGTTCCTGGGCATCCTCACCGACGACTGGGAGAAGTACCTCGCGCCCTGGATCAACGACATCGTCCCCGGCACTGCGCATGAGGCCATGCTCATCGTGGGCGTCATCGAGATCGTCGCGGGCATCGTCGTTGCCGTCGATGCGCGGTTCGGTGCGCTGCTGGTCGCCGCGTGGCTGGGCGGGATCATCGTCAATCTTGTGACGATGGGAGAGTTCTACGACGTCGCCCTGCGTGACTTCGGCCTGCTGGTCGGCGCGCTCGCGCTGGCGTTGCTGGCCTTCGAGCGCACGCCGCTGCGTGCCCGGGCCGAGGTCGACAGCCCGGCCGTCTGACGCACGAAAATCGGCCGACACGCCGTACGTCGCGGTGTGTCGGCCGGCTTTCAGGGGCAGGACGGCCGCAGCAGAGCACCACCACCCGGCCCCGACAGCGCGAGCACAGCCTCAGCTCGTGGGCCGAGACGCGAACTCCTGCTTCACGCCGTTGTACCAGTCGAGAGACTTCTTCGGGTGACGCCAGCGGCCCTTCATCGCCTCGCGCGCGGGGCCGTGGGCGGTGTCGCCGGCCTTCACCGCGTCGCGGAGGTGCTTGTCCTGGGCCTTGATGACCTGGTCGGCCGTGTCCCCGTGGTGCTCGAGGGTGCAGGGGCCGCCCAGGTCGAGGCAGGTCATGGTCTTCATCGTTCGATCCTCTCGTCGGTCACACTCCGTCGGTGGGGTGCGTCATCGTGGTGACGAGCCAACCGACGAAAGTGTGACCATGGCGACCGAAGAGCAGCTGAGCAAGGGTTTCGAGGCCGAGCGTCCCCGCCTGATCCGCATTGCCGCGCGCATCCTGAACGATCCCCACGCGGCGGAGGACGCCGTCCAGCAGGCGTGGCTGCGCCTCAGCGGCACCCCCGGGCCGATCGACAGCCTGCCCGCCTGGCTGACGACGGTCACCTCGCGGATCTGCCTGGACCAGCTCCGCGCGCGTACGCCGGTCCCGACCGACGCCGTCGACCCCGGCGGCACGGCGCCCGATCCGGCCGACGACGTCGCGCTCGCCGATGCGGTCGGCATCGCGCTCCAGGTGGTGCTCGACCGGCTCACGCCCGCGGAGCGTGTCTCGCTTGTCCTCCACGACAGCTTCGGGTTCGACTTCCCGCTCATCGCGAGCATGCTCGACACCTCTCCTGCCGCCGCGCGCAAGCTGGCCTCCCGGGCCCGGGCGAAGGTCGCGCCGCCCGCCCGCGAGGACGCGCTGGCCGACTGGGAGGTCGTCGACGCCTTCCTCGCCGCTGCTCGTGAGGGACGGTTCGGCCAGCTGCTCGACCTGCTCGCCCCCGACGTCGTCATCGACGCAGACGCCGCGGCCGTGGTCATGGGCACTCCGGCCCGGATCAGCGGCGACGTCGAGGTCGCGACCTTCTTCAACGGTGCCGCCCAGACCGCGTTCCCGGCCTTCGTCGGGGAGCGCCCGGGGGCGGCGTGGATCCACCGTGGGGAGGCGCGGGTGGCCTTCGACTTCACCATCGAGCGGGGCCGCGTGACGCGGTTGACCTTCCGCGCCGAAGAGGCCGTGCTCGCCGGCGTACGCCGACGGGCGGGAGCAGCAGCCCGCGACTGACCTACGCCGGGCGGGTCCGGAGCCGGCTCCCGATCAGCTGCCGCCGGCCGGGAGCTCCTCGAGCAGGACGTCGGGGTTCTCGCGCGCGACGAAGCCGGCACGCCAGTTGTCGGTGAAGAGCGCCAGGTGGGTGCCGTCGCTGCGCTGCAGCACCTCGCAGCCACGGACGCCGCGGAGCGCCAGGGCGCCGTCGGCGTCGGTGATGCGCGCCGCCGAGTAGTCCAGGCGCGAGAGCCGGATGGGCGAGTTGAACTCGTTCTTCATCCGGTCCTCGACGACCTCGAACTGCAGCGGACCGACGGCCGCGAGCACAGGGCTCTGGTCACCGCGCAGGTCCGAGCGGAGCACCTGGACGACGCCTTCCTGGTCGACCTGCTCGATGCCCTTGCGGAACTGCTTGAACTTGCTGATGTCCGCCGCGCTGCACGTCATGAAGTGCTCCGGCGCGAAGCTCGGCACCGGGGGATAGGAGATCGGCGAGCCGACGTACATCGTGTCGCCGACGCGCAGCGCCTGCGCGTTGACCAGGCCGATGATGTCTCCGGGCTCCGCGGTCTCGACCGAGGTCACCTCGCGGCCGAACATCGCCTGGGCGAACTTCGTGGCGAATGGCCGGCCGCTGCCGGCGTGGGTGACGACCATGCCGCGCTCGAAGGTGCCGGAGACGACGCGCGCGTAGGCGAGCCGGTCGCGGTGGGCGCTGTTCATGCCCGACTGCACCTTGAAGACGAACGCGCTGAACTCGTCGTCGACCTGGCGGACGGACCCGTCGACGCCCTCGGTCGGGGACGGGCCCGGGGCCAGGTCGAGCAGCAGGTCGAGCAGCTGCGCGACGCCGAAGTTCTGCAGCGCGGAGGCGAACATGACCGGCGTGGTCTCGCCAGCCAGGAAGCGCTCCTGGTCGTGGTCGTAGTCGTCGAGCTCGAGCAGCTCGTGCCCGTCGACGGCTTCCTGCCACGGGAGCAGGTCAGCCTCTTCGACCTCGTCGGCCGCCATCCGGCGCTCGGGGGCGCGCGTCGCGCCGCCCGCCGTACGGGTGTACTTGATGAACTCGCCCGTACGCCGGTCCAGGACGCCGCGGAAGTCGCCGGCCTCGCCGACGGGCCAGGTCAGGGGAGTCGGCCGCAGCTTGATCTGCTTCTCGATGTCGTCCATCAGGCCGAGCGGCGAGAGGCCGGGGCGGTCCCACTTGTTGATGACGGTGATCACCGGGATGCCGCGCAGGGCGCACACGCGGAAGAGCTTGAGGGTCTGCGGCTCGAGCCCCTTGCCGGCGTCGACCAGCATGACCGCGGAGTCGACGGCCGAGAGCACCCGGTAGGTGTCCTCGGAGAAGTCGCTGTGGCCGGGGGTGTCGACCAGGTTGATGACGTGGTCGTCGTAGACGAACTGCAGCGCCGCCGAGGTGATCGAGATGCCGCGGGCCTTCTCCATGGCCATCCAGTCCGACACAGTGGCACGCCGGTCGCCCTTGCCGTGGACGGCGCCCGCCTCGGTGATCACTCGCGCGTGGAGCGCGAGCGCCTCGGTCAGCGTGGACTTGCCCGCGTCGGGGTGGCTGATGACGGCGAACGTACGGCGGGGGCGAGTGTCGGGCACTGGCCCAAGGCTACCGTGCCGAGCCGTGCTCGGCCGACTTCGGGTCGCCCACCGATCCAGCGAAAAACATTGACCTCTTAAAGGTTAAATGCTTAACTAAACGGGAGCCTGAGGAGTCGGAGAGAGCCATGATCCACCGCCACGAAGATCCGAAGTCAGTCGACCTGCTCGCCGCGCTGTGCCGTGAGCTGTTCGCCCTCGCCAAGCACGAGGACGACGTGGCCGCGGAGGAGGCGAGCCAGCTTCCGTACTGGGTCCCCTGCCCTCCCTCGGTCGTCGGGCACCGCGCCGCGGCCAGGACCCTGCGCGCGGAGGCGCAGCGGCTCGAGGCCGCGATGCGTCCACTGGCCACCGCCAGCTGAGCTCGGCGGCCGCAGGACGGGCCGGCGCGGGCGCCCCCGCCGGACGCCCGCGCCGGACGCCCCCGACGTCCGGGCGACCGTCAGGGCTTGGTGCCGGTCACGACGAGCATCTCGCAGGGGCCGGTGAAGCCGTCGGCGTCCTCGAACTTCTCGAGCGCCTCCGCGATCTCCTGCCAGGCACCGGCACGCTCCTCCTCGGTGACGCCCGCGAGCATCTGGTGCAGTGCGCCGAACGAGTCCTGCTCGAAGTGGAGGCAGTCGGCCGCGGAGGCCATCCGGACCGGCGACGGCACGGTCGTCACGGTGACGTCGACGAGCCCGGCGGCCGTGTAGGCGGCTTCGGCGACACCCGGCGCACCGAGGCTGAACGGGCCGGGCATGCCGGGTGCGGGGGCGGGCAGGTTCGCGATCCGGCGGATGATGCCGACGGGCTGGGCGAAGAAGCCGTTGCGGTCCGGGGTCGAGTAGACGACCGACGAGAGCCGTCCGCCCGGACGGAGCGTGCGCACGATCTCGGTGAGGGCGCGGTGCTGGTCGGGGAAGTAGATCAACCCGACCCGCGAGATCGCGGCGTCGAAGCCGCCTGCGGGCAGCGCCGAGAGGTCCTCACCGTCCGCCTCCAGCGTCGAGACGGTGTCGAGGCCGGCATCGGCGGCCATCTTCGCGGCGTACTCGAGGATCGCGGGGGAGATGTCGGTCGCGCAGACGTGGCCGGTGGGCCCGACCCGGCGGGCCGCGGCGAGGGTCTGGCCCCCGGCTCCGGCGGCGACGTCGAGGACGCGGGAGCCGGCCGTGAGGCGGACGTCGTCGAGCATCTGCTCGGTGGCCGCGCCGAGCCACGACTCGATCGCGGGCCCCCAGCGGTACCAGGCCTCGGCGGCCTGCTCCCACTGGGCGCGGGTGGTGGCCTTGAAGGCGGTGGGGTCGAAGGTGGTGGTCATGGCGGGTCCTCCTGCTGGCTGGATGCTGGGTGGCTGGCTTTCCTCCAGCCTCGATCGCGCGGCTCCCGGCGGATAGGAGTGGTTCTGGACCCGGGTGGGACAGATTCTGGACCTGCGTCCGGTTTGTCGGCGCATACTGGGCGGGTGAAGGACTATGGGCAGTACTGTCCGGTCGCCCTCGCGAGCGAGGTGCTGGCCGAGCGATGGACCCTGCTGATCGTGCGCGAGCTCGTGATCGGTGGCCGCCGGTTCAACGAGATCGACCGCGGGCTGCCGGGCATCTCCCGCTCCCTGCTCAAGCAGCGACTCGACCACCTGGAGCGCAAGGGCGTGGTCGAGCGCGTCGACCTCCCGGGTCGGGGCCACGAGTACCACCTGACCCCGGCCGGCCGGGACCTCGAGGGCGTCGTGATGGCGGTGGGCGAGTGGGCGGTGCGCTGGATGTTCAGCGAGCCCGAGCCGCGCAGCGTCGATCCGGTGACGTTGACCTGGTGGATGTCGCGGCGGATCGTCGCGGCCGAGGTCCCGGACCACCGGACCGTCGTGCAGTTCGACTACAGCGGTGCGGACCCGACCCGGATCTGGATCGTCCTCGAGCGCGGAGACGCCTCCGTCTGCACCGAGCCACCGGGCTTCGACAGCGACGTGGTGGTCTCGACCGAGCCGGTCGCGCTGATGCGGGTCTTCTCCGGCATCACCAGCTATGCCCAGGCGCTCGAGAAGGGCGAGGTAAGCCTGGCCGGCCCGCCCCGGCTGACGCGTGCATTGCCGCGCTGGTTCGCGTGGAGTCCGTTTGCGCCGGCAGTCCGTGACCGTCTGGCCGTGGGCGCTCCACCGCATCGGAATGCCGCGACGTCAGAACAGAGCGCGCGAACATAAGCGGGAAGTGCGCATTTCGATAGTTTCGATCTCTTCTCGGATCGTGAGAAAGATCGTCGCATTATCGGATCTTCACAGGTCGGCATTTCGCCCCGTGCGCACCTGCCGTCGGTCGCCAGTCCCCTTGGCCTGGTCGCCAAAAGGCGAAGGAAACGCGTCGCAATCCACCCCCGCAAATGGAAAGCGCCAGTGCCGGAATTGACCGAATTATGTGGACCATTGACAACCGCACGCGCGGGTCGGAAAGATGTCAAACGAGGCCGCATTTGATGCTCGGGAGCAGCGGCCAGGCGCTTTCTTGATCGCCATATCGGTAAATGGCGACCTTCGCGTTCCATTTCGGCATCCGCTGCTTTTGGCTGCCGTTCTTGGTGCGCCCGTTCGCGTGTTCAGGGCATCACCACGTCTGCTTCGAGGTGGACAATGGGAAACGAGCTTTCCTTGACGGTGCTGGGCAGGAACGACCGGTTCCTGCACGACATCGCGGCGACCAAGTTCCTCCGGCCCGACCTCGGGGAGCTGCTGTCTGCGATCAAGCCGCAGACCGGTGAGAACCGCAGTGCGATGACCGTCCCCATCGCGCCGTCGGACTCGCCCGACGACCGGATGATCTTCGAGGCGCCGCTCGACCCGGCCACCCGCTTCTACCTGCCTGCCTACCGGGTCGCCACGCAGCGATCGGGTGCAGGTGAGGAGCTACGGGTCCGTTTCAGCAAGGGAGCCGCGGGCGCGACGCTCGAAGTCGTCCTCGAGCCGTACGCGGCCGAGGGGGTCCTGGAGGCGGCACCGGATGCGAAGCCCCTGGACCACACGGTGAGCGCGGTCCTGGTCGTCGAGCCCGCCGAGCTGGCCGGTGCGCGGCGGGAGCTGGAGTTCTCCGAGGTGCAGCAGGTCGACGGCGGCACCCGGATCGCCCTGACCGTCAGTGCGGCCACCGAGATCAACGACCTCTTCTGGGCCCTGACCCGTCCGGAGAACCGCGCCCGTCTCGTGGTCCGCCGCCTCATCGACGTGGCCCTGCCGGTCACCATCACGCGCGAGCTTCCACGCCCACCGCGCATCGACATCTTCGCCACGGAGGTCTCGCCGGTCGTGCTGGACGCGGGCCTCGCGATCAGCCCGCGGATCCTGAAGTTCGAACCCGTGCGCCGCGATGACCCGCTCCACGACCCTGACCCCGCGGTCGTCCACCGTACGCCGGTGGACGAGGCCGTCCTGAACGGCACCGTGCTCGACGCGCTCGTGCGGGACGTGGCGTTCCGCGGCCCGCTGTTCGCCGACGTGGCGGTGCCCCAGCCAGAGCCCGCCCCCGAGCCCGTCCCCGATCCCGAGCCTCCACCCGCGGACGCGCCGATGCGCTTCGTCGGGCGGCTCCGAGGCAGGGACGGCGGCCTGGGTCGCATCCGGGACGGGGTCATCATCGAGACGCTGCCCAGCACCAAGCCGGGCACGGTCGGCCCGCTCGGCCCCGGGCCCGAGGTCGAGACAGTGGTGCTCTACCGCCGCACCACCCGGTCGGTCGAGGTGGTCCCGGCCCCGCAGCCGTTCGTCTTCCCGCCAGGGCTTGGCTCCGTCTTCGTCGGCGTCGGCGCGACGGGCGACCCGGGCGCCCTGGTGCTCGACCAGCTCGAGTTCGACGGTGCCTTCCACTCGTACTACCGGAGCTCAGCGCGCCCCGAGGTGGCCTACTACCTGCCCGACGCGTTCAAGCTGGCCCGTCTGCCCGACCGGCCCCGGGCCCCCTTCATGTCCGTGCGCTTCGACTCCGCAGATGGCACCGTGGACCAGACCGCGGCGACTGTCGTGCTCGCCGCGGCGGCGTGGGTGAATCCGCGGAGGCTCGCCGACGCCGCTGGCCGCATCGCCGCGAAGGCGAGTCCCGGCTCGCCCGGCGCGACCGTCGAGCTGCAGCCGCTGATCGCGGACAGTGAGCGGCTCACCCTGCGGATGGCGCTTCCGGGGGAGGCCGCGCAGGAGATGCCGGGCGCGGTGATCGACCTGCGCACGGTCCTGCGGGTCGGCTTCGAGCTGCCGCTCGGCCGGTTCCAGCGGATGTTCGACGCGCTCCAGGGTGGCGGCGCAGCCATGGTCGGCGGTGAGGTCGAGGTGCGTCTCGACCACCCCGACCGGCCGGCGGAGAAGGTGCCGTTCCTGGCGCGTTTCGACGATCTCGCGGGCACGGCCGTCGAGCTCGAGCTGGGCCAGCGCACGGGCGACGACGGGTTCGACGCGGTGTTGACCAATGTGGCAGAGAGCCCCGTGCGGGTCGACGCGGTGCGGGCCTCGGTGGCCGGCACCCCGGTGGCGGTCGAGGGTGCCCCGGCCGCCGATGCGGCACCCCTGGCGCCCAGCGAGTCACTCACCCTCCGACTGGCGGCGGGGGAGCGCCCCGAAATCGAGGCCGACCTCACGGTGATCCCTGACGCGGAAGCGATCTGGGACGCGGTCTGCGACGAGACCACGTCGTTCCTGCAGCGCGAGGTCTCCGTGCGCACGCCCTCCGCCATGTTCAACGCCGATCACGGGATCCTCGCGATCGTCGTCGAGATCGGCCCGCCAGGCGGCGGGCTGACCGCCACTGTGGCCCTCGAGCCACCGGACCATCTCGAGGTCAAGGCGACGGTGCCGCTGCCCTTCGGCGACGTCGTGATGCGCCGCGAGGACGCCGGGACATACCGCTATCGCGTCATCGCGGTGCGCGCCGACCGTCAGACCGTGTCCGACTGGAAGACCGCGACCAGCGCAGTGCTCTTCGTCGTCACCGGTGACGTCGCATGAGCCTGCGTGGGCTGCCGGACCTCGGCGCTCCGGTCGGTCTCGACGGAGCGACCGCCGGCTACCGGGGGTTCGAGGATTCGGCGCTGGTGCTCGTGCCTCCGCGGGCGCTGCGGCTCTCCCGTCGCGCGGACGGCCGCCCCGCCTTCCTCATGCAGAGGTTCCGGGCCCGCACCGGCACCTGGCCCGAGTCGCACGGCGTGGTCACGATGACCCTCGAGGCCGACCGGCCGTTGGACCAGGTGCTCGAGGCTGCCCGGGCCGAGCGCCCCGAGGCGCGGGCCGTGCCCGCCACCCTGGCTGCTGGCAGCCTCCGCATGGTCGGGATGAGTCGCGTGACCGACCTGGCCTGGGACGGCGTCGGCATGGTCACCTGGAGCGAACGGGTCAGCCCTGAGGAGATCATGATGCTGCGCGGCGTCGTCGAGAGCGCTGCGCCGGGCGTCCGGGCCGACTCCGTCGTGGAGGTCGCCGGGGTCGGCGCCCGAGCCGACCTGGTGGTCACCGTGGCCCCGCAGTTGCTGAGCGCCTGGCTCCACTCTCTCCCGCGGGGCCATGACGGCCGGGTGCGCCGGGCGGATGTGGTCGCGAGCCTGCGCACCGACGTGTTGCCCGATGGCGGTGGCGACCACCGCATCCTTGTCGACGTGACGGGCGCACCGCCTGCCGACGAGGCGTTCGCGCAGGTGCTGGCCGACCGGATCAGGTCGCGCTGGCCCGGCTTCGTACCTCCTGCGCCGGAGGCCCCCGGGACCTGGCGATGGGATCTCGCCGAGGAGGTGGTCACCTGGCGCGAGCACCTCCTGACCCTGCCGCTCTTCGACGAGTTCTCCGAGGTCGCCGATCACCTCGCGGATCACGAGCCGCCGGGCGTCGAGCTCGACCCGGTCCCGGCCGGCTGGCGGACCGTGTCGGTCCTGGCCAACCTGCCGACCCGCCAGTCCGGCATGGAGGCGTGCGGCGTCGACATCACTGCGGCGCCCCGACCACCCGAGCGACCGCAGGCGGTGACCGCGACGATCGACCTCGGCGAGGACCGTCCCACCGGCAGCGTGACCCTGCGGCTGGCGCCCGGGGAGGAGCCCGACTTCGTCCGACAGACCTGGGCGATCGTGGTGGGCAACCAGGAGGTGCACGAGCTCCGCGGTCAGCCGGTCGCCTTCCACGGCGAGCGGTTCACGCTGCGGCCCGGCGACTTCCCCGTGCGGTTCGTCCCCGTCGAGGTCGAGGCGGCCCTGCTCGAGCTCGCGCGCGTCCACGTGGAGTTCCGCAGCGCCGACGGCCAGCCGTTCGTCGGCCGCGCAGACTTCGAGCTCACCGAGCCGCGCACCGACCTGGCTGTCCCGGCCGGCGGCGGCATGACGATGGCCGTCCGGCTGACCGGCCGCACAGGTACCGGCACGCTCGACCTCGGGCCCTACCCGCCGGAGCCCCTCTGGCTCGGGCGCCACCTGCTGGCCGCGTGGGGGCCTCACCACCTCCAGGTGTCCGCCGGCGCTGGTGGCCTGACCGCCGTGGCCCTCCGCCCGGAGACCAGCGACGGCGACGGCGCGGTGGTCACGCTGACGCCCGACCACCCGGAGCGGACGTGGACCTGGTTCGCCGACGACCCGTTCCGCTCCGGCTACCAGTTCCGGGTCGTCCAGGCGGGTACCGAGCCGGGGTCGTGGTCACCCGTGCGCCGGTACGACGAGCCCCTCGACCTCGCAGGGGTGCCGGCGTGAAGGCGACGGCGGGGCAGGCGCGCTCCCTGCCTGACGGTGCCTACGTCGCGACCAGCACGGACGGCGTGCTCGTCGTGCCCGGCCGGCCACAGCCCGAGAACCCGGGCGCCCCCGCGCTGCAGGTCGTCCCGCTCGGCGCCACGGCCGTGGTCCAGGCCGGCTTCTGCTGGCCGATGCCCGAGGACGCGGTACGCCGGGACCTTGCTCCCGGCCTCGCGCTCCGGAGCGCGGTCAGGGACGTGCCCGTGGTCGAGCTGCGGCTGCACGGACCGGACGGGGTGCGGGTGCTGGCCACGTCGACCAGCTCCGGCTACCCGCCGTACACCGCGGTGCTCTCGGTGACCGTCGACAGCGCGACGGCCGCGACCGTCGGGCGCGCGCTGGAGGGAGAGCCGGGCCTGGTCAGCGTCGTCTACCGCGCGCATGCGCACGGGCTCACGCTCGACCCCGCCGCGCTGGAGCAGTCGGCCACGCGAGGCGTGGCCATCGGAAAGGACCGCGAGGTCACCGCCAGTGTCGACATCTCGGTGTGGGCACGTCACGACAACGAACAGGACTGAAGCCATGCTCAAGTGGGACGCACCCGAAGTGGTCAACGGGGTCACGACGTACTGGGACGACACCGACATCGCGACTGCCTACCTGTTGCCGAAGACGGCGAGGTTCCGCCTGGACGACGAGGGCAACCCGGTCTTCAAGTTCATGAAGTACAAGTTCCCGATCGACCGCGCCGACGGCAAGAAGGGCGGCGGCTTCCTGGTCTGCGACGTGGCGTTCGGGGTCACGGATGCCGAGGAGGAGGCGCTTCGCGAGCCGCTGCAGGAGCGGGTGGAGGCACGCTGGCGCCAGGCCGGGCACGAGGGCGGGGCGCCTGCGGTCCGGTTCGGCGAGCTCAACTACCTTCGCGGCACCGCCTCGGTGACGGTGCTGGACTCCGGGGGCGCGCTGGTCGAGAAGATCCACAATCCCGCCAGCCCGTCGCTCTACGGCGACATGATCCTCCCGATCACCGTCGAGCTCTCCCCGGAGGGTGCCACCCTGCTCGAGTCGGCCCTGCAGGAGAAGGGCGGCATCGTGCAGGTCGCCTACGACATCTGGACGCCGGTGAAGCTGCCGCCGGTGACCGCCCACGTGTGGTTCACCGCCTCGAAGTTCTCGACCTTCCACCAGCACATCGACGTGGAGGAGAACTTCTGCTCCGAGGACGACTACACCGAGACGATCACCGACCTCGTGATGCAGAGCGACTCCGGCGGCGTGACGATCGACCCAGGCACCGTGACCGACCAGAAGATCATCGGTGCGGTCACGGACTGGGCCTGGTCCGCCCTCGCCGACGCGACGACGCGCATGGTGCTGGGTGACGTTCCGGTCCAGAACCCCGAGGAGATCCGCAAGCTCTACACCGAGCAGGACTTCGAGAACATCGACATGACGGTGATGACCACGCGGCTGGCCAACTTCAGCCGCACCTTCACGCAGGGCCAGGTCATGGAGTGGAACCCGCAGCCGCGCGGCACGATCCCCAACATCACCTCGATGAAGGGCCCCGACGGCGAGCCCTACAAGTGGGAGGACTTCGCCACCACCGTCGACCTCGACGACCCGTTCTTCCGGACGATGACGGTCAAGACCCACGTCAACGCCGACTTCGAGAAGCTGCCGCTGCACAGCGTCGAGGTCAAGATCGAGTACGACAACGCCGGCGACCGGAAGGTCGAGGAGTACGCGCTCACCGGGCCGGACGAGATCGGCACGTTCACCTCGTTCGTCGCCAACAACGACCGTCGCTACACCTACACCTATCAGGTCAACTACAAGGGCGAGGCGCAGACCTTCACCTCCGAGCCGAAGGTGGTCAACGACCCGTCGCTCATCATCAACGTCGGCGACATCGGCATCCTCAACCTCGACATCAAGCCCGGCGACCTCAACTTCGACCAGGTCAAGAGCGCGCAGGTCGAGCTCTGGTACGAGGACAACGGGGTGCCGCGCATGGAGACCGCGGTGACCCTCGACAGGGAGCACCCGACGGCGAACTGGACCAAGGTGATCTTCCAGCCGCGGCGGCAGCCGGTGCACTACCAGGTCAAGTACTTCATGGCCGACGGCCGCGAGTTCGAGGGCGGCGAGCGCACCACTGCCTCCACCGAGCTGCGGATCAACGACCCCTTCGGCTCGACGCGGACGGTCCAGGTGCGGGGGTTCGGCGACTTCGAGAACCACATCGACGCGATCTTCCTCGACCTGTCGTACGTCGACCAGGTCAACGACTTCACCCAGACGAAGTCGGTCACCCTGACCAAGACGTCGACCTTCGAGGACTGGATGTTCCCGGCGATCCTCGCGGACGGCGGCACGCTCACCTACAGCGGCAATATCCGCTTCCGCGATGGCACGGTCGAGGCGATCCCGTCGACGCCGGTCGAGGGCACCACCGTGATGGTCGGCGACGTCGTGCTCTTCCAGCCCATCTCCGTGATGGCCGATCTGGTCGACTGGGCGGTCACCAAGCTGGTGAAGGTCACCCTCCACCACGTCGAGGAGAAGCTCGACGAGACCGAGGACCTGGTCTTCAAGGACGGTACGCCGACCCCGCTCGCCTGGCAGATGCCTTTCAAGGACAAGACCAAGAAGGCCTATTCGTGGAAGGCGACGTACTTCAAGGCCGACGGGTCCAACGCGTCGATCGAGGGCACGGACGTGACCGACGAGACCCTGGTCCTCCCGGCGCAGGCGTGAGGACCGGGCCATGCTCTATCTCGAGGCTCCGTTCCACGTGATCCAGGGCGTCGCGGTCTTCCGTGACCACGCCGATCCGCTGCAGTGGTACGCGATGCCGGGCGCCCCGCGGCTGGTCACCGTCAGGGAGACGGTGGACGGCCAGGAGGTCGACGTACCGCAGCTGTCGCTGATCAAGTTCAAGGGCAGCGCCGGCACCGGCGGCTTCCTCAACTTCGACGTGGACCTCGCCCTCCCGGACGACCTGCGGGACGAGGTCCGCACGGAGATCAAGCGGCTCGAGCAGCTCGACGACCAGCCGCGCCTCGCCGACCTCCAGGTGGTCGACGGCACGGTCCGGATGATGCTCTTCGACAAGGAGACCCCGCTGCCGGCACCGGCCGGAGGGGGTGCCGGTCCGGCGGGTGGCGGCGGTGGAGCGGCGGAACCGACACCCGGCGAGGAGCTGCTGCAGTTCGTGCTCAAGCTCAGTCACGCCGCCAAGCCTGCGCTGTACGGCGGCCAGCGCGCGGCCTTCTCGGTGCAGCTCACCCAGGAGGGCGTGACGACCTTCGAGAAGGCAATGGCCGGGGAGCTGTCGCCGATCGGCGTCATCTATTCGCTCGACTACCTGGGCCTGCGTCCGGCGTACCACGTGCAGGTGCACGTCGAGTGGGACCGGGTGCAGAAGCACATCGACGAGCACGAGGAGTTCAGCGTGCCGCTCTTCTACTCCTCGTCGGTCGACAAGGTGATCGACGAGCTCGTGGACGAGCGCCTCATCCAGATCACGGCGGACACCTTCGTGGAGGAGGAGGACGGCAGCCCGGTGGTGGCGCGGCGCGACCAGGCGATGGACGAGGTCAGGGACATGATCACCGACGCCTTCTTCGAGCCGTCGCTGGACCCGGTCGACCGTGACAGCGGCGCCGCTGGCGCGGTGCAGACCTTCGGCCGGGTCCTGCGTGCGATCGGCAGCGGTGGCATGTCGGAGTTCAACGCGTTCTCGCGCCGCAAGGTCGATCTGACCCGCATCGACAAGAAGCGCCTCGACGTGACGATGAGCGAGCGCACCACGGTGCGACGCACGATCTATCCGCAAGGCCACCTCTCGGGCCTCTTCCGGGTGCTCCAGCAGCCGGGCCTGGACATGGCCCGTTTCGTCACCGAGGTCGATCTCGACGACCCGTGGTTCGAGCGTCGCCAGGTGGAGCTGGTGTCGAGGGCTGAGTGGGAACGCGACGGGATCCGCTCGGTCGACGTCGACCTCGACTATCGCGGCAAGCAGACCAGCAAGCTGCTCGACAAGGACCACCCGACGGAGGCGATGTCGTGGTCCAGCGTTCTCGAGGGCGGAGGGATGGTCCGCGACGTCGAGGTCGGCTACACGGTCAGTTTCGCCGACGTGGACGCGGGGGAGCGGCCCCGATCGCTGACTGCCGCCGCGACGGTCGAGAAGGGCGACCGCATCGAGATCGACCCGAGGGACCTCTACTCCCTCGTGCCCGTCCCGGTCGTGGCGCTCAACTTCCCGTGGGCGCGCTATCCCGACGTCGAGGTCGAGCTGGCGTACGACGACCCGGGCAACGGGATCGCGCAGTCCGACCTCATCGCGCTCACGGAGGCGAAGGCAGAGGAGAGCTGGTCGATGTTCACGATCGACCCGGAGCTGGACTCCTTCCGCTACCGCATCACCTACCGCGCCGCCGACCAGCGCGACGTCGTCGGGGAGTGGGTCACGACGGACGGCGAACGGGTCATCGTGCGCGACCCCTTCCCGGACGGGCGGATCCTCGAGGTGGTGCCGGCGATCGACTGGACCCAGGTGCAGCGGGTCTTCGTCGACGTGAGCTACACAGACGCCGACAACGGCGTTCACGCCGAGGAGGCGTTCGAGCTCACCGAGGCCGACCAGACCACGCGCACCTTCCGGGTGGCGCTGGCCGATCCGACCCGGCGGGTCGTCGACTATCGGGTCACGGTGGTGAAGAAGAACGGCGAGACCGTCGTCGGTCCGCCGAGCTCCACCCAGGAGCGCCGGGTCATGGTCCGCGCCGACGTCGCCGGCCACCGGGTGGTGACGGTGCGCACCGACGGCGCCGACTTCGCCGCCCACAAGGTCCGCCGCATCACCGTGAAGCTGCACTACGACGACCCCGTCACGCGGATCGATGACGAGCGGACCCTGACGTCGGCCACCGACGTCGCCGTCTTCGAGTTCGACTTCGTCGCCGGCGGCCCCGACCACTTCGACTACGAGGTGGTCACCGAGTTCACCAACAACCTGACCAAGACCCGCACCGGGGAGGGGCGTGAGTCCACGCTCGTCATCCCGGTGGCGGGCTGAGACCCCTGGAGGAGCCATGCTGCTGCTCGGTAGCCGATCGATCACGGTGGAGGGCATCACCGTGTTTCCCGACCACGCCGACCCTGACCAGTTCTGGTACCTCCCGGGGCCGGTCCAGCTCGGGAACCGGCCTGACGGTCACAAGGCCTTCACGTTCATCCAGTACCGGCCGGCGGCGGTCGCCGGCGGGGCCAAGGGCGGCGGGTTCCTGACCTTCCAGGTCGACCTGAGGCTCGACAAGGCGCTCGAACGGCGCATCCTGTCGCGGCTGCGCGCGGTCGCGAAGGGTACGCCGCGGCTGACCGTCGTCCCCTTCGACGAGGGCACGGTGCAGTGCGTCGCGCTGAACCTGCAGGGTGAGGGCGGCGCCGTGGCGCAGCCGGCGGGACCGGGATCTTTCAACGCCGTCGAGCAGATCCTCGGAGCCGGCGTACCGTCCCTGCAGGGCGACAACACCGCGGCGTTCAGCCTCACGCTCTCGCAGGAGGGCGCGGTGATCCTGCGGAAGGCGTTCGAGCAGGGCACGACTCCGGTCGGGGTGATCTACGACCTGAAGTTCACCGGCATGCGGCCGGCGCTCAACGTGGAGATCACGGCTGATCTGAGCCGGGTCTACGACCAGCTCAGCGGGGGCGTGGAGGCGCAGGTCTACTTCGTGAAGGCGGGCATCGACGCGGCCTTCGAGAAGCTGGTGCAGGACGGCGCCATCAAGATCAAGGTGGTCGACTTCACCGGCGAGGATGACGAGAAGGAGAAGGAGCGCTGGGCGCTCGACTTCTTCAAGGAGAACCTGCTGCGCCAGTGGTTCGAGCCGACCCTCGCGCCGGGCGTCATCTCCGGCGGTCGTCCGGAGCCCGAGTCGCTCACCGCCGTGCTCCAGCGCGGCACGGCGATGCGGCCGCCCACCACGCCGGCACCACCGCGACCCGAGGCCGGCGCTCCCGCCGCGCCGGCGGCGCCGCGGGAGACGTCGCCGACGGCCGGCACCGGGCAGGGCGCCGCCCCGGCTGGCCACCACCCGACGCCGGTTCCGGCGGCCGCGCCGGCGGGTACCCCGCCGACGGCCGGCACGGGGGCCCCGGCCGCCCCGGACCCCGTGGCCCCGGCTGCAGCGGTGGGCGCGCCGCGTGTCGCCCCCGCCTCGACCCCGGCCACCACCCCTCCGGCAGGGCTCAGCACGCAGCCTGATGCCAGCGGAGCCGGCATCCCCGCCGTGGTCTCCTTCAAGCTGCGCATCGTCCACCAGGAGGAGCGCAAGACGGTCAAGATCACCTATGACCGCTCGGAGGCGACGCAGCGCACGTACGCCCCGCAGGGGTTCTTCGGGGTGCTGGTCGCTGACCTTGACCTCTCCCGCCACTTCGTCGAGGTCGATCTGGACGACCCCTTCTTCCGGGTGTTCAAGGTGCAGGTGGACCCGCCGACCGACTACGCCGCGATCGGGCTGCGCACCGCCCAGGTCACCCTCGAGTACGGCGACCCGGCCGACCCGGCGACCTTGAAGACCAAGGAGCTCACCTTCGACGCCGATGACGCGGAGGCGGGCGTGTGGGAGGTCTTCCTCGGCTCCGACTTCGACCTCTCCTACCGGGCCGGGGTGCAGTTCCACTTCGACCCGTCCTCGGAGTGGAAGGGAGCCCGGTTCGCCTACGAGTTGCCCCCAGCGGTCACCGAGGACCGCTCGTTGGTGCTCAATCCGCACGAGCACGTCGGTTTCCTCGACGTGCAGGTGCAGTCGACGAAGGTGGACTGGAAGATCGTCGACTCGATCGACGTGTTCCTGCGCCACGAGAGCAACGGCACCAGTCAGGACGCGCAGCTCCTCCTCACGCAGGCGGATCCGGGACCGAAGGCGTGGAAGGTGCGCACCGAGCCGGGCGCGCGGGAGTACACCTACCGGTTCGTGCATCACCTCAAGGACGGCTCGACCCGCGAGACGGTGTCCACAGAGCCGTCCCGGGCGGCACTGCTGCCGGTCGACGACCCGTTCCCCGGCGAGCTGAAGCTCTCGTTCGTGCCGCTGCTCGACGCGACCCGCACGCGCCAGGCGTTCGTCGACATCGACTACGCCGACCCGGACAACGGCTACACCCGGGAGGAGCGACTCACGATCCTGCCGACGCAGACCGACCCGGTCGAGCTCGCGCTCGCGCTGATGGACCCGAAGAAGAAGGACTACCGCTACCAGATCACCCTCGTCGGCACCGACAACACGATGACCAAGCTGCCGCCCGTCGAGACCAGCGACGACCTTGTGGCCGTCACCACCGCCACCCCCGCCTGAAGGAGAGAGACATGACCAAGCGAGCCGTCGTCATCGGCATCAACGACTACTCGGTGCAGGGGTTCAGCAACCTGGCCGGCTGCGTCCGGGACGCCGACGCGATGTACCACCTGCTCATCGATGCGTTCCTCTTCGACCCTGCACAGGTCTTCATCTACAAGAACCAGCAGGCCAGCTACGCCAACATCGTCAAGGCGCTCAACTACATCCTGAAGGCCTCGGAACCGGGCGACGTGGCGTGCCTCTACTACGCCGGGCACGGCGGCCTGCACCCGACGAGCACGGCCGGCACGTACTACCAGACGATCATCCCGGCCTCGGGGCAGTTCATCACGGACTTCGAGCTGCGGCAGGCCGCCGACCAGCTCCGCCCCTCCGAGGTGAACTTCACGGTGATCCTGGACAGCTGCCACTCCGGCGGCATGATCGACCCGGCCACCCCGGTCGGCGACGTGCGCACCATCGCCCTCGCGCAGCAGTTCGTGGCCACCGCCGCAGCGACGATGAAGACGGTCGTTCCGTTCGGCATCGCCGTGCCCGACATCGCCACGATGAGCAACAACATCCACCAGGTGGCGCCAGCGCCGCCGGCCACGGTCTGCTACACCGAGGAGGCCAACCGGGAGTTCGTGCCGGGAGCCAAGGCGACGCTGCTGGCGGCCTCCCGTTGGGACGAGTACGCCGGGGAGAGCAGTGACCACGGCTTCCTCACCAAGGCGATCCTCGAGACCGTCAACGCCAGCAACTACTCCGCCACCCACCAGGCGTTCCACTCGGCGCTGACCACCAAGGTGCACAACCTCGCCAACCACGAGCAGCACCCGGTGCTCCGTGGCCAGCAGAACCGGATGAACGAGTCGTTCCTCCACGGCTGGACCACGTCGGTGCCGACGCCGGTGGGGTGACGGCGCAGTCCGGCGCAGTCGGGTTCGGTCCGGCCCAGTCGTTCAGTCCGGCACCGGCACCGGCGCGGGCTGCGCGGCGGCGCGGCCGGATGCGGTCGCGCCGATGCTGGCGGCGACGACGCACACCAGTGCCAGCCACTGCGCGCCGCTGAGCACCTCGCCCAGCACCAGCAGCGCGGCCAGTGCCGCGGCGGCCGGCTCGAGGCTCATCAGGATGCCGAACGTGCGCGCGGGCAGAACACGCAGTGCGCTCATCTCCAGTGAGTAGGGAACGACGGAGCTGAGCAGGCCGACGGCCGCGCCGAGGGCGAGCACCGTGGGGTCGAGGAGGTCGTGGCCACCTGCCGCGACGGCGTACGGCGTGAGGGGGAGGATTGCGATCGTCGACGCGACCGCGAGGCCGTCGAGCCCGGACCAGCGACGGCCGGTGGCGGCGCTGCACAGGATGTACGA
>NZ_DATIHB010000172.1:0-21039 GCF_035481145.1 Nocardioides sp.
ACCCAGGGGAAGGCGACCCCGGAGGCCAGCAGGCGTACGCGGGGAGCCGCTGACGTGGCATGGGCGCCGCCGTTCGTCTCGACGGCCGCGACGCGGTGCAGGCCGCGCAGGATGCCGTCGACGTCGACATCCGCAGGCTCGGCCGGCTGGGCGGTCGGCTCGTTGTAGACGGTCAGGTAGAAGATGACGTCCTCCGGCTCCGGGCCGTACATCCGCTCGAGCCCCGACCGCATGAGGTGGGCGACCTCGTAGCCGAACGCCGGGTCGTAGTGGACGACGGCGGGGTTCGTCGTGGCGAGCAGCGGGGAGTGCCCGTCGGCGTGCTGGAGGCCCTCCCCGGTGAGGGTGGTGCGCCCGGCGGTGGCGCCGATGAGGAAGCCACGGGCGAGCTGGTCGGCCATCGCCCAGATCGAGTCGCCGGTGCGCTGGAAGCCGAACATCGAGTAGAAGATGTAGAAGGGGATCATGTGCTCGCCGTGCGTGGAGTACGACGAGCCCGCCGCGATCGCCGACGCCATTGCGCCCGCCTCCGAGATGCCCTCGTGGAGCATCTGGCCCTGCGGCGACGTCTTGTAGGCGAGCAGCATGTCGCGGTCGACCGAGGTGTAGGTCTGCCCGGCGGGGTCGTAGACCTTGGCGCTCGGGAACATCGAGTCCATGCCGAACGTGCGGTACTCATCCGGTGCGATCGGCACGATCCGCTGGCCGATGACCGGGTCCTTCATCCAGTCGCGGAGCAGGCGCACCACCGCCATCGTGGTGGCGACCTGGTTCTTGCCGCCGCCCTTCTTCAGCTCGGCGTACGTCGCGTCGCCCGGAAGCGTGAGAGGACGGGAGCGGTCGACCCGTCGGGGGAGTGCGCCGCCGAGCGCGCGGCGGCGTTCGAGGAGGTAGTCGATCTCCGGGGAGTCGTCGGCGGGCCGGTAGAACGGCGCCGTCCCCGTGGCGTCGTAGAAGCCGTCGAGCTCCTTGTCGGTCATCGGCAGGTGGAGCCGGTCGCGGAACTTCTTGAGGTCGGCGAGGGTCAGCTTCTTCATCTGGTGGGTGGCGTTGCGGCCCTCGAGGGCGTCGATCGTCCAGCCCTTGATGGTGTGGGCCAGGATCACGGTCGGCTGGCCGACGGCGTTGGTCGCGGCCTCGAACGCGGCATAGACCTTGCGGTAGTCGTGACCGCCGCGCGGGAGCTTCTCGATCTGCTCGTCGGTGAGGTGCTCCACCATCTTGCGCAGGCGCGGATCGGGGCCGAAGAAGTGCTCGCGGTTGTAGGCGCCGTTCTCGACCGAGAAGGTCTGGAAGGCGCCGTCGGGCATGGTGTTCATCTGGTTGACCAGGACGCCGTCGACGTCGCGGGCGAGGAGGTCGTCCCACTCGCGGCCCCAGATCACCTTGATGACGTTCCAGCCCGCGCCGCGGAAGTTCGCCTCGAGCTCCTGGATGATCTTGCCGTTGCCGGTGACCGGGCCGTCGAGCTGCTGGAGATTGCAGTTGACCACCCAGACCAGGTTGTCGAGCTCCTCCCGGGCGGCCTGGCGGATCGCACCCATCGACTCGGGCTCGGCCATCTCGCCGTCGCCGAGGAAGGCCCACACCCGTTGCTCGGAGGTGTCCTTGATGCCGCGGTTGGCGAGGTAGCGGTTGAACCGCGCCTGGTAGATCGAGTTGATGCCGGTCAGGCCCATGGAGACCGTCGGGAACTCCCAGAAGTCGGGCATCAGCCGCGGGTGGGGGTAGGACGGCAGACCCTCGCCCTTGCCGTGCTGCACCTCCTGGCGGAACCGGTAGAGCTGCTGGTGGGTCAGCCGTCCCTCGAGGAACGCCCGGGCGTAGATGCCGGGGGAGGCATGGCCCTGGATGTAGAGCTGGTCGCCACCACCCGGGTGGTCCTTGCCGCGGAAGAAGTGGTTGAAGCCGACCTCGTAGAGGCTCGCGCTCGACTGGTACGTCGCGATGTGGCCGCCGACCCCCATGCCCGGGCGGTTGGCGTCGCTGACCATCACCGCGGCGTTCCACCGGATGATCGACCGGATCGTGCGCTCGACCTCCTCGTCGCCGGGGAACCACGGCTCGCGCTCGGGCGGGATGGTGTTGATGTAGTCGGTGCTGCGCAATGCGGGCACGCCGAGCTGGCGCTCGCGAGCGCGCTCGAGCAGCCGGAGCATGACGTAGCGGGCGCGCTCCGGCCCACGTGCCGTGACGAGGGCGTCGAAGCTCTCGATCCACTCCTGGGTCTCGCCGGGATCGATGTCGGGCAGCTGGGTCGGCATCCCCTCGTGGATCACGCGGGGGGAGACCTGGGGCGTGTCGTTGCTCACACCTGCATCGTGACACCCGGGTGGATGGAGCGCGAGGGCCGTCGCGGGTGCTGTGGGAGGGTTCATTCAGTGGTACCAGTGGGGTGAGGCTTGCGGGGTGAGGCCGTTGTCCGCTGGACTGGTGCCCATCTCCGGCATCGAGCCGGACCACACGAGAGGCCAGGAGGCGTCAGTTGAGTTCCACCACGGGCGATGAGTCCGTCCAGACATCCACAGTGGCAGGCCCGCTCGGGCTCAAGCCCGGCATGGCCGTCCAGGAGCTCGGGTGGGATGAGGACACCGACGACACCCTGCGCACAGCCATCGAGGACGCGATCGACGCCGACATGGTCGACGGCGACCAGGGCGACGTCGTCGACGTGGTCCTCCTCTGGTGGCGCGACGAGGACGGTGACCTCGTCGACGCGCTCGTCGACGCGCTGACCGACCTCGCCGGCGGCGGTGCCATCTGGTTGCTGACGCCCAAGGTCGGCCGTCCCGGGTCCGTGGACCCGGCCGACATCGCCGAGGCTGCACCCATCGCGGGCCTGTCGCAGACGACGTCGGCGTCGGTGAGCAAGGACTGGTCGGCGACGCGCCTCGTCGCGCCGAAGTCCGCCTCCCGCTGAGCAAACAGGAGCACCTGACGTGCAGAACATCCCCCAGGTCCTCCGGGTCCTCGCCGGCGGCGGCCTGATCCGTCCGGTCGGTCCCGTCGCGGGTGCCAAGGCGCTCTGCACGGTCGTCCGCTTCGGCATCGGCCCGGCGGGTGGCTTCACCGCCCTCGCCGACCGGGCGCCCCGCACGGTGGGCCTGGTCGACGAGCTGGGCGAGCTCACCTACAAGCAGATGGACGAGCGCTCCAACGCGCTCGCCCATGCGCTTGCTGGCCTCGGGGTCGGGGAGGGCGACAGCGTCGCGATCATGTGCCGCAACCACCGCGGCTTCGTCGACGCCTCGATCGCGACCGCGAAGCTCGGCGCCGACGTGCTCTACCTCAACACCGCGTTCGCCGGGCCGCAACTGAGTGAGGTCATCGACCGCGAGAAGCCGACGGTCGTCGTCTACGACCAGGAGTTCACCGGCCTGCTCGCTGCGGTCGAGGGGGTCATCCGCGTCCTCGCGTGGGTCGACGGCGAGACCGCCGGCGTTCCCGATGTCGAGAGCCTGATCGCTGCCGGCCCGATCCGACCGGTCAAGCCGCCGAAGCGCCAGGGCCGCATCATCATCCTGACCTCCGGCACCACTGGCACGCCGAAGGGTGCGCCGCGCTCCGAGGCCGGCCTCGACGCCGGCGCGGCGCTCATGTCGCGCATCCCGTTGAAGCGTGGCCAGCGGGTCCACATCGCAGCGCCCCTCTTCCACACCTGGGGGCTGGCCCACTTCCTGCTGGCGATGCTGCTCGAGACCACGCTGGTGCTGTCGCGCCGCTTCGACCCCGAGCAGTTCCTGCGGATCCTCGACGAGCAGCGCTGCGACGGCGCGGTCGTCATCCCGGTCTTCCTCCAGCGCGTGCTCCACCTGCCCGAGGACGTCCAGAAGAAGTACGACCTCTCGCGCCTGAAGGTCGTCGCCTCCTCCGGCTCGGCGCTCCCCGGTGACCTGGCCACCGAGTGGATGGACGCCTTCGGCGACAACCTCTACAACGTCTACGGCTCCACCGAGGTCGCCTACGCCTCGATCGCGACGCCCGAGGACATGCGCGCCGCGCCGGGCACCGCCGGCAAGCCGCCGCTCGGAGCGGTGGTGCGCCTCTACGACAGCAACGACAAGCCCGTCGGCCCGCGCGACTCCGGCCGGATCTTCGTGGGCAACTCGATCCTCTTCGAGGGCTACACCGGAGGCGGCGGCAAGGCGGTCATCGACGGCCTGATGTCCTCGGGCGACGTCGGCCGCTTCGACAGCGAGGGCCGGCTCTTCGTCGAGGGCCGCGACGACGACATGATCGTCTCCGGCGGAGAGAACCTCTTCCCCCAGGAGGTCGAGGACTGCCTCGTGCGCCACGACGCGGTCGTCGAGGCGGCCTGTGTCGGCGTCGACGACCCGGCGTTCGGCAAGCGCCTGCGGGGCTTCGTCGTCGTCGAGGACGGCATGGCCGTCTCCGAGGACGACCTCAAGGACTGGGTCAAGGAGAACCTCGCGCGCTTCAAGGTGCCCCGCGAGATCGTCTTCGTGCCCGAGCTTCCGCGCAACGCGACCGGCAAGATCCTCAAGCGGGAGCTCGTGACCTGGACTCCGGAGTCCTGACCGTGACCTCATCGGCCATCACGGGTCGCCCGGGCATCGGCGACCTGGCACCGGACTTCACGCTGCGCGACCAGTTCGGGCAGGACGTCAGCCTCTCGGCGTACCGGGGGCGCAAGTCGGTGCTGCTCTTCTTCTACCCGTTCGCCTTCTCCGGGGTGTGCACCGGCGAGCTCGGGGGAGTGCGTGAGCGCCTCGACGAGTTCCTCACCTTCGACAGTGAGCTGCTGGCCATCTCGTGCGACCCGACGTACAGCCTGCGGGCCTTCGCCGACCAGGACGGCCTCAACTTCCCGCTGCTCTCGGACTACTGGCCGCACGGCGCGGTGACCTCGTCGTACGGCGTGTTCAACGAGGTCAAGGGGTCGCCGGAGCGCTCCTCCTTCCTCATCGACACCGACGGCGTCATCCGCTGGACGATGCACAACGAGCGTCATGACGCGCGCGACCTGGACGAGCACCTGGCCCAGCTCCGCGCCCTGGTCTGACCCGAGATTTCATGTGATCGCGCGGACTGGTCTGGACCAGATCACGACCTGATCACGTTTTTTCCGGATTTGGCAGACAAGTCCCGCGAGGTGCGCCACGATTCAACTGCTGCGACCGCTGGGGACCCGAGACCCCGGCGGTCGCAGCTTTTTCTCTCCCGGCCGATTCCGCCCGCGGTGCGCGACTCGCGTAGGGTGCCGGAGGCCCCGTTGCGGGCGCCAGGGCGTGTAGCTCAGCGGTAGAGCACTTGGTTTACACCCATGTGGTCGGGGGTTCGATCCCCTCCGCGCCCACCGTTCGTCGCGGCGTACGTGCCGCTGGCCGACGCGCCTCTCGCCAGCCTGTCGTGGCTCGTGCCAGAGTCGCTCCATGAACGTGGCATTCAGCGTCCGTGACTTCCTCGACCGAGCCGAGACCGTGTACGCCGACCGCGTCGGCGTCGTCGACGAGCCCGACCAGCCGGCGTCCCCGCTCGGCGGAGGAGAGCTCACCTGGCGAGAGGTGGCCGACCTGGCCCGCCGCCAGGCCGCGCGCCTCGATGCCCTTGGCATCGCTCCCGGTGACCGGGTCGCCGTCGTCTCGCAGAACAGCGGCCGCCTGCTGACGTCGTTCTTCGGCGTCTCGGGCTGGGGCCGCGTGCTGGTGCCGGTCAACTTCCGGCTGTCGCGCGACGAGGTCGCCTACATCGTCGAGCACTCCGGTGCACGGGTGCTCTTCGTCGACCCGGAGCTCGACGAGGCGCTGGCCGACATCGAGGTGGAGCACCGGTTCGTGCTCGGTCGCGACGAGGAGCTCTACGCACCCGCCGGCGCCGAGCCGAAGGAGTGGGAGCCCGACGAGTCCGCGACCGCCACGATCAACTACACCTCGGGCACGACCGCGCGGCCCAAGGGCGTGCAGATCACTCACCGCAACATCTGGACCAACACGGTCGTCTCCGGCCTGCACATGGGCCTGACCGACCGCGACGTCTACCTCCACACGCTGCCGATGTTCCACGCCAACGGCTGGACGATGCCCTTCGTCACCACCGGCCTCGGCATCAAGCAGGTCGTCCTGCGCAAGGTCGACGGCACCGAGATCCTGCGACGGGTGCGCGACCACGGCGTCAGCCTGATGTGCGCGGCGCCTGCCGTCATCAACGCGGTACTCGACGCGCTGCCCACCTGGGAGGGCGAGGTGCCGGGCCGCGACCGGGTGCGGGTGGTCGTCGCAGGAGCGCCGCCGCCGACCAAGACGATCGCCCGCATGGAGCGCGAGCTGGGCTGGGAGTTCATCCAGATCTACGGGCTCACCGAGACCTCGCCGCTGCTCACCGTCAACCGCACGCGCCAGGAGTGGGACGACCTGACCGAGGAGGAGCGCGCGGCCAAGCTGGTCCGCGCGGGGGCGCCGGCGCTGGGGATCAAGGTCAGGGTCGACGGGCAAGGTGAGGTGCTGGCGCGAGGCAACCACGTGCTCGAGGGCTACTGGGAGCAGCCCGAGGCCTCCGCCGACGCCCTGGTCGACGGCTGGTTCCACACCGGCGACGGCGGCACGCTCGACGACGAGGGCTACCTGACGATCAGCGACCGCAAGAAGGACGTGATCATCACCGGTGGCGAGAACGTCTCCTCGATCGAGGTCGAGGACTGCCTCTTCTCCCACCCGGCGGTCGCCGAGGTCGCCGTGATCGGCGTACCGAGTGAGAAGTGGGGCGAGACGATCAAGGCGCTCGTCGTCCTCGCGCCGGGAGCCTCGGCCGATGAGGCCGAGCTGATCGCCTGGTGCAAGGCGAAGCTCGCCGGCTACAAGTCGCCGACGTCGGTCGAGGTCCGCGATGTCCTCGCGCGCACGGCGACGGGCAAGCTGCAGAAGTTCAAGCTCCGTGCGCCGTACTGGGAGGGGCGCGAGCGCGGTGTGAACTGAGTGGCCTGCCCGGGCGCCCCTAGGCTGGGCGCATGAGCCAGACCCTCGGTGACGTCGTCTCCCTGCTGCACACCTGGTACCCGCCGTCGACGGCCGACTCCTGGGATGCCGTCGGCCTCGTGCTCGGCGACCCGGAGCAGCCCGTGCGGAAGGTCCTCTTCGCGGTCGACCCGACCCTCGAGGTCGCGCAGGAGGCGGCCGACTGGGGCGCCGACCTGCTCGTCGTCCACCACCCGCTCTTCCTCACACCGGTCAACGGGTTCGCCGCGACGACCCCGAAGGGGCGCACGGCGGCGACCCTCGTGAAGGCCGGATGCGCACTGCTGACCGCTCACACCAACGCCGACCAGGCCGAGGACGGCGTCTCCGAAGCGATGGCGAAGGCACTCGGCCTCGAGGACCTCGCGCCGATCGTCCCGGGGTCCGGAGGCGACTTCGACAGGTTGATCGTCTATGTGCCCGCCGACGCCGCTCCGCCGGTGCGGGCGGCGATGGCGGAGGCCGGGGCGGGTCAGCTCGGCCACTACGACCACTGCTCGTGGCAGAGCGCGGGCGAGGGGCGGTTCCGCCCGCTGGAGGGCGCCGACCCGGCGATCGGCACCGTCGGCACGCTCGAGGTCGTGCCCGAGGAGCGGATCGAGGTCGTCCTGCCGCGCGCGCGGCGCACGGCGGTGGTGCGGGCGATGATCGCCGCCCACCCCTACGAGGAGCCGGCGTACAACCTGGTCGAGATGGTCGACCCCGGTCTCGCCTCGACCGGGACCGGCCGGCGGGGCACCGTCGCGCCGATGTCGCTCGCCGCGTTCGCAGAGCACGTGGCTGCGGTGCTTCCCGAGACGGTGGGTGGCATCCGGGTCGCGGGGGACCCCGAGCGGGAGGTGAAGCGGGTCGCCGTGTGCGGCGGTGCCGGCGACTTCCTGCTGGACCGGCTCGCTGGCTCCGACCTCGACGTCTTCGTCACCTCGGACCTCCGCCACCACCGTGCCTCGGAGTTCGTGGAGGCCGGAGGGCCTGCGCTCGTCGACGTCTCCCACTGGGCGGCGGAGTCGATGTGGCTCCCGGTGGTCAGTGGCAAGCTGCAGGAAGCGCTGGGCGATACGGTGGAGACCCGCGTGAGCGAGATCCGCACGGATCCGTGGACCACGCGCCTCTGATCTCTCGACAACTCAACCCAGGAGTCACCCAAGGTGAAGGCCGATCCCGCCATCCAGGCACAGCTTCTCGACGTCGCGGAGCTCGACGCCCGCATCGCCCAGCTGACCCACCAGCTGAAGTCGCTGCCGGAGATCGCCGAGCTCGCCGCGCTGACCGCCGAGGAGAGCGAGCGCACCAACCGGATGCGCGACGCGAAGATCCGGGTCGACGACCTCACCAAGGAGCAGAAGAAGGCGGACGCCGACGTCGAGCAGGTGAAGGTCCGCCGTGAGCGCGACCGGTCACGGCTCGAGCAGGGGCTGATCACCGACCCCAAGCAGATCCAGGCGATGACCCACGAGCTGGAGTCCCTCGAGCGTCGCATCGGCGTCCTCGAGGACGAGGAGCTCGAGGTGATGGAGATGCTCGAGGCGGCGCAGATGGAGCACGACAAGGCCGCCGCCGAGGTCGCGGACTCGGTCTCGCGACGCGAGGAGCTCGAGGCCCGGCGTGCCGAGAAGTCGGTCTCGATCGAGCGCGAGCTCGAGGGCGCCCGTCGCCGTCGTGCCGAGGCCGTCGGCGGCGTCGACGCACCGCTGCTCGCCCTCTACGACCGCCTCCACGAGTCGCGCGGCATCGGCGCAGCCGCGCTCCGCGCCCGCACCTGTGGCGGCTGCCAGCTCACCCTCAACGCCGGCGACCTCGCCGTTCTCGCGAAGGCTCCGGCCGACGAGGTGCTGCGCTGCCCCGAATGCGACCGGATCCTGGTCCGCACGTCCGAGTCGGGCATCTGACGCTGATGACCGGGGCGACCCAGGGCAACGCGGCGGGGCTCGACGGCTCCACGTCGACTGCGCCCGCACGAGGCTGGGGCCAGCCCGGCATGGCGCCCACGCGGATCATCCTCGTGCGCCACGGCGAGACCGACCACACCACCGACAAGCGCTTCTCGGGCGGCCTCGCCTCGGCGAACCCGCCGCTCAACGACCTCGGGCGCCGCCACGTCCGCGAGACCGCCGAGTGGCTGGCGACCGTGGCCGACCAGATCGACGTCGTCCTCTCCTCGCCCGTACGCCGGACGCTGGAGTCCGCCGAGATCGTCGCGGAGGTCCTGGGCAAGGACGAGGTCCTCGTGGACGACGGCTTCGCCGAGATGGAGTTCGGCCGCTGGGACGGCCTGACCTTCATGGAGGTCTCCGAGCAGCACCCCGAGGACCTGCACGCCTGGATGGGCGACATGGACCATCCGCCGGGCGGGGGAGAGTCGTTCCGCCAGGTCGAGGCGCGGGTGCTCGACGGGCTCGCGCGCGTGATCACGGCGCACGCCGGGCGCACGATCGCACTGGTCTCGCACGTCACGCCGATCAAGACCCTGGTCGCCCATGCGCTGGGAGCACCGCTCGACTCGCTCTACCGGATGGAGCTGCAGCCGGCGTCGGTGACGATGCTGTCGTGGTTCCTCGGCGGCGCCGAGGGTGACCAGCCCATGGCCTCGATGCGGCTCTTCAACGTGACACCCGGCGCGCACTGGGGTGGCGCCTTCCCGCTCTGAGCCTCAGAGCTCCGAGACCACCACGTCGAGCTGGGTGCCCTTCTTCGTCGGCTCGTGCACCTCGACGTCCCAGCCGAGCTCGACCAGCAGGTCGGCGAAGCCGTCGGGCGTGCGCGGGGTACCGCCGTGCTCGAGGACGGCGCGGACGATGCGCCCCTTCGTGGCCTTGTTGAAGTGGCTGACCACCTTGCGGGTGCCGTTGTGCTCGTGCAGGACCCGGACCGTGGCCACCTGCGGCGCGAGGTCGGCAGGCGGGCGCCAGAACGCGGCGTACATGCCGGACCGGAGGTCGACGAGCAGGCCGTTGCCGAGAGTCTCGCGCATGACGGGATCGAGCGCGTCGCGCCAGACTCCGGCGACGGCGCCGAGGCCGGGCAGGGCGACGTCGCCGGAGAGGCGGTACGCCGGGATGGCGTCGCTGGGCCGGACCATGCCGAAGAGCGAGGACGCGATGCCGACGCGGGCGGTGGCGCGGCGCTTGGCGGCGGGCGAGAGCGTGGCGAAGTCGAGCGCGTCGTAGAGGACGCCGGTGTAGATCCGGTCGGCGCGAGCGGTCGCCGCGGTGCGCAGCCCGGCGTTCTGGTGCACGAGGTCGCTCTGCGACGGACCGAGGCCGAGGGTGGCAGCGGCGTGCGAGAGGAGCACGGCGTTCTGCGTGGGGACCGACGGGTCGCGCTGGACGTCGCAGAGCTCGATGAGGGCCTCGAGGACGCGTTCGCGAGCAGGCGTCAGCGCGGGGGAGCCGAGCGAGGCGAGGTCGAGCGGCTTTCCACGCCGGGGCGCGGCCTTGCCCTCGCTCGGGGGAAGCAGGATCAACACGCCCCAAGGCTAAGGGCGCGCAGGCATGGAAACCCCTACTGGTTAAGGTGCTGGACATGGCGAAGCGCGTGGTCCGGGTCCATTCCGTTGCCGATGGCGTGGCGGCTGCCACGCTCCGCGAGGGCATTGCCGCCCTCCAGGCGGAGCTGGGGGTGACTCCCGCGTTCCCGGCCGAGATCGACGCTGCCGCGGAGGCGGCGGCCGCCAGCCCGCGCCTCCCGGAGCTGGACCGCACCGACGTGCCGCTGGTCACCATCGACCCCGAGGGCGCGATGGACCTCGATCAGGCACTGCACATCGAGCGGTCCGACGCCGGTTTTGTCGTCCACTACGCGATCGCCGACCTGGCCGCCTTCATCACGCCCGGGGACCCCGTCGACGTCGAGGCCAACCAGCGCGGCGAGACCCTCTACGGCGCCGACGACAAGGTGCCGCTCCACCCGAAGGCGATCTCGGAGGCCGCCGGCTCGTTGCTGCCCGACGCCGTCCGGCCGGCGCTGCTGTGGACGATCGAGCTCGACGCGCGGGGCAACCAGACGGCCGGCAAGGTCGAGCGCGCTCTGGTGAAGTCACGGGCACAGCTCACCTATGACGGGGTGCAGGGCGACATCGACACGGGCAGCGCCGATCCGGTCTTCGGTCTGCTCCAGGAGGTGGGCGAGCTCCGCCTCGCGCTCGAGGCGGAGCGTGGTGGCGTGACGCTGCCGATCCCCGAGCAGGAGATCGACATCGACGGCGACACGTGGCGCCTGGAGTTCCGGGCGCAGGCCCCGGTCGAGCAGTGGAACGCCCAGATCTCGCTCCTCACCGGCATGGCGGCGGCGAGGATCATGCTCGACGGCGGCGTCGGCCTCCTCCGCACGCTGCCCGACCCGGACCCCCGCGACGTCGCGCGGCTCCGGCGTACGGCGCAGGCGCTGAAGGTCGACTGGCCCGCGGGGCTGGCCTACCCGGCGTTCATCCGCACGCTCGACCCCACGAAGCCGTCGCACGCTGCCATGGCCAACGCCTGCACGCGGCTGCTCCGCGGCGCGGGCTACGTCGGCTTCAACGGCACGCCGCCGAAGCAGGCGCGGCACAGCGCTATTGCGGCGGAGTACGCCCACGTGACTGCTCCTCTGCGTCGGCTCGTCGACCGCTACGCGCTCGAGTGCTGCGTCGCACTCTGCGCCGGCGAGCCCGTGCCGGACTGGGTGCTCGAGAAGCTCGCCGTGGTGCCGGAGGCAATGCGTGACTCCGGACGCCGCGCGAGCGCGTACGAGCGCGGCGTCGTCGACCTGGTCGAGGCCGGCGTGCTCGCGCCGCACGTCGGCGAGAGCTTCACCGCGGTCGTCGTGGACGTCTCGCCGAAGGAGCCCACGAAGGGGAGGGTCACCGTCGAGTCGCACGCGATCGAGGCCGACGCGACCGGCACCGGCACCCTGCCGCTGGGCGAGGAGATCACGGTCAAGCTGGTCGAGGCCGACCCTGCGAAGCGGCGGGTCACCTTCACAGCCTGAGTAGGGCGCCGCCGTGCCCTAGACTCGCTGCTGCGGAAGGGCTGGCCGGGCGACCGCGTTCGCTCCCTCGGGAGCGGCCGAGGAAGGTCCGGGCTCCACAGGGCAGGGTGGTCGCTAGCGGCGACCCGGGGTGACCCGCGGGACAGTGCCACAGAGAACAGACCGCCTGCTGCTGACTCCGGTCAGGGGCAGGTAAGGGTGAAACGGTGGTGCAAGAGACCACCAGTACGCCGGGTGACCGGCGTAGCTAGGTAAACCCCACCCGGAGCAAGTTCAAACAGTGTGTGGGACCGGCTCGCCGGTCAGAAGGCGGCCCGCCGGAGCACACGGGTAGAGCGCTCGAGCCTGTCGGCAACGGCAGGCCTAGATGGATGGTCGCCAGCCGGTCGGTCGTGAGGCCGGCCGGGGAACAGAACCCGGCCTATGAGCCAGCCCTTCCGCTTCTACCCCTCTGACCTGCGGAAACGCGTCTCTGGACTTGGCTCAGTCCGCAAAGAGTCCGCAGGATCGGGAAACAGCGCTGTCTGAATGACGTGGCGGGCATGGTCGGATTCATCGCCCATCAGGTGCCCGTAGGTGTCCAGTGTCTCGGTCGCGGACTTGTGTCCGAGGTACTTCTGCAGCGCCTTGATCGAGGTCCCTGCACGAAGGTGCTCAGATGCGAAGTAGTGACGGAGGTCGTGCGGAGTCACGTCCTTGCCCACCTCGCCGACGGCGATCGACCACGCGCGGTGAAGAGTCCCCGGTCGCAGTGCGCTTCCGATCGTCGTTGTGAAGATCAGGCCGGTCTTGTGGACGCCGTGGTCTTCGACGTGGGCCGTGATCGTTTCGAGGACGCCGTCTGCCACCGGGATGACGCGCTCCGACGCCTCCGTCTTGGTCTGCGCCCACCTAGGCTCGTCCGCGGTTGCCCGGCGGTCGATCTGCCTGTCGACCAGGATCGTGCGACCAGTGAAGTCCACGCGGTCCCAGGTCAGTCCGAGGAGCTCGCCTCGGCGCATACCCGTCCCAGCACCTACAGTCACGAGCGCCTTGTACTGGTCGGCCATCGCGTTGCGGATCTCGCTGACCGTGTGCGTGTCGATCGGCACCAACAACTCCGCGGCCCGGAGGCGCGGGAGGTCCTTGGAGCGGATGTCGTCGCAGGGCGACTCCGCCAACTTGCGGTCCCGCACAGCGGCCCGGAGAACGGTCGCCAGCACGGTGTAGCGGTGGTTCACTGTCGACGCGGCCGCAATCCGGTCCCAGGCCTTGACCAGGCGCTTGATGTCCGACGTCCGGATCTGGTCCAGCGGGACATCTCCCAGGGTCGGGTAGATGTGGAGTCGGAGGACGGACTCAAACGACTCCTCAGTACCCCTGGAGTGCAGCTTGTCAGCGCGCCAGGACTCGGCGAACTCCTTGAGCTGCGTCCTCGCATGGCGGGGATCGACATAGCGCCCGGTCAGCAGGTCGGTGGTGACCTCATCGAGCCACCGCTGCGCATCGAGCTTGCGTATGAAGTGCCGTGAGTGCTCGCGACCATCCCGGTCCCGATAGCGGGCACGGAACTTTCCGTTTGGTCGCTTCTGGATGCTCGCCACGGCGGTCGATCAGACCTGGTGTGAGGAAGGAGTGGGCGTCACGGACTCACCTGCGAATGGTTCGTTTGTTCCTCTAGCCAGACCAGAAGGTCCGCACGCCAGTAGCGGACGTGCCTCCCGATCTTGAAACTGTGCGGCCCGCTTCCCTGGTGGCGCCAGTACCGGAGCGTTCCCTCGGGCACGCGGAGGAGCTCGCATGCCTCCGAGATCGTGAGCATGTCGTCGCCGTTTACGTGTGGCAGATGTGTGTGGGGCGCCGACGTGCTTGATCCTTCACCTGCCAAGCGCTTCGCCATCATCTCGACCTCCCGAGTCGGTAGTGAGCCTAGGAACTTCGTGGGATTGCTGAATTCGTTCTCCACAGGTCGGTTCCAGCGGGCCGGCGCGTGTGAGTACCTTGGCGCGCTCGTACTCCTCCTTCCATGCCCGTCGCTGTGCGATGGATCGGGCGATGGTTGCGGCGTAGCTGCGTTGTTCGACAGGCACGTCCTCCCAGACGAAGCGGGGGAGTCCGTCAGATGCGAGGACGTCGGTTGCGAGGCGCCGGGCTTCGGGTGCTTCGATACCGGCTTCCTCGAGGACGGCGCGTACGACGGCGGAGCGGTCGGCGCGATGGTCGTCGAGGGTCTTGCCGGTCCAGTGCCGTGACACCAGGACGCGGCGTCCGCCGAGCCCGACGCAGTCGCGGTCGTGCGCCTTGGACGGGCACTGACCAGGGACGAGGTCGGGTTCGGGGTCCCTGGGCGTGACGCCATAGCGGAGCCAGTTGGCGCAGGTCTCAGAGCAGGGGAGCCATCGGGTCTGCTGATGGATCAGGTCGATGTGTGCCTCGTACGCGCCGTCGGAGTCGGATGCGTCCGCGTAGGTCTCCGCCACCGCCTTGGTCAGGTACTTGCAGAGGTAGGAGACCGCGCGACTTGTCTGCTCGGTGCCGCCGACGATCCCCTTGATGTCGAGCTGGCGCCCAAACCGGACGACGTGCATTGGTTCGCCATCGATGTCGACCTGGTCGAGGGCTTCGTCCCAGGAGGGCAGCAGCTCGCCGGTCTCGGGGTCGAAGTAGCACAGCGTGACCGGGTCCCACTTCGGGAGCCGGTCGCCCCGCAGCTCGTCGTACTTCACGACCTCGATAGACGGCCACCAGACCGCGCAGTAGGTCGCGGCGGTGACCTGGCGCAGGACATCGCGGGGGATCGCGCCCCGCAGAGCCGCGTGCAGGTGTGGTGCCAGCCGACGCTGTGGTTCGACGGCTGCGAAGTACTGCACCTTGTAACCGGCGCAGCGGCGCAGGTTCTGCCACCACCGGTCAACGGTGCGGGAGAAGAGCATCGCGTCCAGCGCAGCCCGCCGATAGTCGTAGGACGACGGGTCGACAGGTGCGCCGGTAGCGGCGTTGATCCGCCCGTAGCTGGGCAAGGTGAGGGTGACGAACATCGAGGGCCGGAAAATCGCGCCGGTCCTGGGATCGGTGAACGTGCGGCCGACGCTGGTGTGCTCCGGCTGAACCTTCGGCAGGTCAGGGAAGCCATCGAGTCGGCGGGTAGAGCGTGTACGCCGGTCGCTGGCGGCCTCGCCTTCGCCAGGATCCTCATCGAGGTCGTCGCCTTCGTCGAGGTCGACTGCCTCGGGCGGGAGCGGGTCATCGACGAGATGCCAGCCCTCCCGGCATTGCTGCATGCGCAGTCGCCTGGCCTTGTCCGCGCACGCCGGGCACACCTTTGCGCGGGTCGATCCACACGGGATGGGGACGGATGTGACCTCACCTGTCGCCCGGTCGGTGACCCGCCGAAGCAGTGGGCGGCGGCAGACACCAACGGTGTCAGCTGCGGACTGGACCATCGTGGTGTCCAGCGGAGGTGCAGTAGGCAGCGACGCCGGACTCACAACGCGCCCCCGAGCCGATCGATCCGCGCAGTCCCTGACAGGACGAACGCGACGGCGAGAGATCCGCAAGTGCTGATGGCGAACAAAGCGTTCACGGTCTGGAGCTCTATCGCCATCATCGATCGCGCGGTCCTTCAGAGGCGGATGTTCCGGCGAAACCTTTGGTGACTCCTTGAACCGAACCTGCTGAAGCGAAGTTCGCGCCGGCATCGAACGATGCTCCGGGTAGGCCCACGTCACGTCGGTTCCCCGGACCGGAGTCATCACGTCGCATACCTGTCATCACTCCTCCTGATAGCTGTAAGACTTCATCACGTCGATACGACCTCAGGTGCGGGGGATAAAGGCACCACCCCGACGGACACTTCAGGACGTCTAGGGGACGGCACGAACGTCCCTCGACGAGGTTGGACAGCGAGAGCAGGCGTTGACTGCTTCCGCAGAATGACGCTCCGGGCTCGGAACGGAGGAGGCGCGTTTCGAATCCAGGGTCCGTCGGAGCGGAGACTGAAAGTCGGTCCATTCTTGACATTCGTCTGCGGATGCCAACTTCGCTGCCCTAGAGTCACGCTCGACTGTTTCCGGGTAACAGAAGAGAGTTTGCTGTGCGCGCTGCTTCGCGTGGTGGTCGTTGGGTTTCGATGGCCCTGGTGGTGGCGCTCAGCGTCGGAGCTGCAGAGGCGTTGACTCTGCCGTCGGCAACGGCCGCCGATGTCCTGCCAACTCAGGTTGAGGGCACGGCTTCGGGCCTCTCGCACAAGGCTTCCGTGGAAGACACCGAAGCCGATCGTCGTGCTGCCCGGCACGATGCCGGCCCGGCCACGGGTGGGCTGAAGCGCGACGACCGTCTCGTCGAGCAGCCGGACCCGACGGACCCGACGGCGGAGGCGGGGAAGACCGCGGTTGCTGACACCGCTGCGCCCGCGGGCTTCGACGCGGCTACCAGCAAGGAACTCCCGGCGAAGGGCGCGAAGGACCGTCAGGTCTTCGTTAACCCCGATGGGTCCGAGACCACGCGGTATTACACCGACCGACAGATGTTCCGGGACGCCGATGGCGAGTGGCGTCGGATCGAATCCGACCTGGAGTCAGCCAATGGTCGTTGGAAGGTCAAGGCTGATGACCGCGGCAAGTCCTTCGCCGCCCGAGCGGATGCCGGCTCCCTGGCGTCGGTCGAGCTGGTTCCCGGTACGTCTGTGGGGTTCTCGTTGCGTGGTGCTGCGGCCTCGCAGGGCGCCGCCGCGGGCAATCGGGTCCGCTATGACGAGGTCCGTCCTGGTGCAGATCTGGAGCTGGAGGCGAATCCGCTCGGCCTCAAGGAAACGATCATCCTGAAGTCGCCCGAGGCGCCGACGGTGTGGGACTTTCCGCTCGACCTGAACGGCACCCGCGCCGAGCTCGTCGGACGTGAGGTTCAGCTTCTGGACGCTGACGGTGTCCAGGTCGGCCGGATTCCGCCGGGCTTCATGACCGACTCCAACATCGACCCCGGCACAGGGGACTCGCCGCGCTCCGAGGGCGTGACCTACACCCTCATCGACAGCGGTCAGACGCTTCGGGTCTCGGTCGACGAGGCATGGCTGGCGAAGCCGGAGCGCAAGTACCCCGTCTTCGTCGACCCGACTGTCACCACAGTCGAGACCAACGGCGACACGTACGTCATGGGGCCGTACACCAATGACTACTCCGGCGAGTCCGAGTTGAAGGTCGGCACCTACGACGGCGGTGCCCACAAGGCCGCGGCGCTCCTGCGGTTCAGCATGTCGGGCCTGACGAATCATAAGGTCACCGCGGCGACGCTGAACCTGCGCGCGACCCACTCCTACTCGTGTTCTGCACGTGACGTCGTCATTCGTCCGCTCACCGAGTCGTGGACGGTCTCGGGCAACAAGACGTGGCCGGGACCCTCCTGGGGCTCTGAGATCGCCCGCAAGAGCTTCGCCGCCGGCTACTCGTCCTCGTGCGCGGACAAGTGGGTCAACTTCGACGTCACCAGCACGGTCAATTCCTGGACGCACGGATCGACGAACAATGGCCTTCGGGTCGGCGCGGACGGGACCGACACCTATGCGTGGAAGAAGTTCGCGAGCGCGAACTCGACCAATGCGCCGTATCTGCAGATCACGCACACCGCCTACTGGGCGGACTACTCGACCCCGACGAACGTGGTGATGCCGACGGCCACCAAGACCGGGTCGGCGAAGATCACCGTCACGAACCGGTCGGCGGAAACGTGGACCCCGTCGTCGCACGTGCTGAGCTACCGGATCTGGGACACCACACCGAACCCGGACGTCGAACTCACTGCGTCGTCGTACCTGCTGAACACTGCCCTTCCGTCAAACGTCGCGATCAATGGGTCGGTGACGTTGACGGGCGGGATCCAGAAGCTGCCTCCGGGCAACTACCAACTGAAGTTCGACATGGTGAAGACCGGCGTGACGCGCTATTCGTCACAAGGTTCTCCGATGTCGAGCCCGGTCACGATCAGCATTGTCGCGGGGAAGCCGTCGATCACCTCGTGGTCGCCCAACGCCGGGTTCCAGGCGGACACCCGCACCCCGACGCTGGTTGCTACGGGTGAGGACTCCGACAACTACCCGAAGCCGCTGACGTACCAGTTCAAGCTCACCAAGCCGGACGGCGTCACCTTGGTGGCGGAATCGGCCTACGGCCCGTCGGCCTGGACCGTACCGGCCGGCAAGATGGAGTGGGGCAAGGGCTATCTGTGGTTCGTCCGCGCCACGGACGGCACCAACGTGAGCAGCTGGAGCCCGGGCATCGGGATCTCGGCCAAGGTGGGCCAACCCACTATCACCAGCCACCTGGGTGGCACCGATGACGGCCTCGACCCGGGCATCGGCAACTTCAGCACCAGCGCTGTGGACGCCATGGTCACCGTCGTCGGCCCCGACCTCGCGGTCGAGCGCACCTACAACAGCCTCGATTCGCGCGCAGACCGGGCGTACGGCGCCGGCTGGTCGACCGCCTGGGACATCGCCCTCACCCCGGAGGACGACGGCTCCGGCAATGTCCTGGTCACCTTCGCTGACGGCCAGCAGGCTCGATATGGACTCAACAGCGACGGCACCTACGCCACGCCGCCCGGCCAGCAGGGCACCTTGGTCGCCACATCGGGTGGCGGGTGGACACTGCGCGACGTCGGCGACGTGCGCTACCGCTTCGACGCGACTGGCGGGCTGCTGTCGATCACCGACGCCAGCGGCCATGTGCAGTCCCTGACCCGCGACGCGGCGGGCCATGTCACCCGGGCCACGGACGACGTGACTGGTCGTTACCTGGACTTCGACTGGACCAGCGGTCACGTCACGAAGGTCACGACTGGCCCGACTCCGGCTCTTGCCTACACCTACACATACTCCGGCGACACCCTGACCGAGGCGTGCGATCCCGAAGGCGCCTGCGTCGCCTACGACTACACCGTTGTCCCGCAGCAGCGCACCGTGCTCCTCGATGCCAACCCCACCGCTTATTGGCGCATGAACGACGCCGGCACGAGCGGCACCTCGGCCAGCGCCATCCCCGGCATCTGGCGGACCACCGACGCCACCCGCACGAACACCAGCGCCGGACGCACCGACCTGGTCGCGGGCAGCAATCTGGCCGCGTCCAGGTTCAACGGCACCTCCAGCAAGGTCACCCTCCCCGCCGGCCTGGTCCAAGGCGCACACCTGACCTTGGAGATGTGGTTCAACACCACGGCATCCGGCGCCCTTTTCGGCGCCCAGAACTGGGCCCTCGGCGGCACGGCCGGCACCCAGTCCTCGGCGACGCTCTACGTGGGCGCCGACGGCAAGCTTCGTGGCCTGCTCCCGAACGGTACGACCGCCCCGATGACCTCGACCGGCGTCGTCAACGACGGCACCTGGCACCACGTCGCGCTCTCGGGCGCCGGCGCCACCCAGTCGCTGTATCTCGATGGAAGCAAGGTCGCGACCGTGGCAGGCCAGATCAACTGGCAGGCAATGACGAATGAGCAGATCGGCGCAGCGTGGACCACCGGTGCCGTGTCTGCACCGGCCACCGGCGCGAGCTTCTTCAACGGCGACATCGCCGAGGTCGCGTTTTACCAGCGCCCACTCGGCGACGACCTGATCGCCGAGCACTTCGCCGCGCGCAACGGCGCCCCGAAGCTGACCACCGTCACCGAGCCCGGCCACACCGAGACCACGACGTCGCTGGCCTACGACGCGGCCGCTGAGCGCGTCTCCTCGAACCGCGACGCCAACGGCGGCACGTGGCGCCTGGGTTCTCCGGTCACCGCCAACGCCGGCACCTCCGTCGAGCCGGACTGGCGCACCACGATCACCGTCACCGACCCCGCAGACGCAGTCGCCACGTATGTCTACGACCCGATGCGCGGCGGCCAGATGATGTCGCTGAAGGCAGCTGGGGACGCAACCGCGACCACGTATGAGTACGACTCCGGCGGTTTCCCGTTCCAGATCACCGACCCGAACGGTCACGTCACCGAGCTGCGCCACGACGAGCGCGGCAACGAGATCTCCCGAACCCAGTGCCGCACAGCGGGCAGCGACTGCTACACCAGCTACCGCGACTACTACCTCAACCCGGCTGACCCGCTCGACCCGCGCAACGACCAGGTCACCGCCGCGCGCGACGAGCGTTCCGCCAACCAGAGCGACGACACCTACGCGACGACGTACACCTACTACGCCAACGGCGAGCTCGACACCGTCGCCGCACCCGGCGCCGCCGGTGGCGCGAAGCGAGTCACGAAGAACGTCTACACCGAGGGCAGCGAAGCGGCCATCGGTGGCGGCACCGCGCCTGCGTGGCTGCTGAAGACGGTCACCGAGCCCGGCGACAGGGTGACCAGCTACGCGTATCGCAGCAACGGCGACCTCGCCAGGGAAACCGACCCCGCGGGCCTGGTCACCACCTACGAGTACGACGGCATCGGCCGCAACACCGCCGAAACCACCATCTCCAGCACGGTCCCGTCAGGTGCGCGCACCACCTACGCCTACGACGGTGTCTCCCGGGTCCTCGAGGAAGTCGAGCCGGCCGTCACCAACGCCGTCACCGGCACCCGCACGCAGCAGAAGACGACCAACACCTGGCGTCCTGACGGCGAGCTGGACAAGGTCGTCGTCTCCGACGCGCTCGGCACCGCCTCCCGGACCACCGACTTCGGCTTCGACGGCTACGGCCGCGAGACCTCTGTCACCGAAGCCGATGGCGCGATCAGCCGGGTGACCTATGACCAGTTCGGCCAGGCCGCGACCCGCACCGACCCCGGCGGAACCGTCTGGACGTACACCTACACCGGCGGCAAGCGACAGCTCGCCACCACCAGGATCGACGAGTTCACCGGCGGCGACAGCCCCGCGACCGACGTCGTGCTCGAGTCCCGTGCCTACGACCCGGGCGGACGACTCGCCTCGGTCACCGACGCGATGGGCACGACGATCGAGTACACCTACTTCGACGACGACCTGCTCGCCGCCGAAACCGTGCTCGACTACAAGGACCCCAACACCAACGACGACCCGCGCCCGTTCGTCCTGACCTCCTACACCTACACCGGCACCGGCGCGGTCAAGGAGCTCACCGAGGGCGACGGCCGCTACACCACCGTCACGGCCTACGAC
>NZ_DATIHB010000173.1:0-1652 GCF_035481145.1 Nocardioides sp.
CTCGCGCACAACGAGCAGATCCGCTGGACCCCCGACCACATCCAGCACGGCCAGTTCGGCAAGTGGCTGGAGAACGCCCGCGACTGGTCGATCACCCGCAACCGCTTCTGGGGCTCGCCGGTGCCGGTGTGGAAGTCCGACGACGAGCACTACCCGCGCATCGACGTCTACGGGTCCTTCGAGGAGATCGAGCGCGACTTCGGCACGCTGCCCCGCGACAAGGACGGCAACCCCGACCTGCACCGCCCCTTCGTCGACGAGCTGACCCGGCCCAACCCCGACGACCCGACCGGGAAGTCCACGATGCGCCGCGTCACCGACGTCCTCGACGTGTGGTTCGACTCCGGCTCGATGTCGTTCGCGCAGAACCACTACCCGTTCGAGAACGCCGACTGGTTCGAGGCGAACTTCCCGGCCGACTTCATCGTCGAGTACATCGGCCAGACCCGCGGCTGGTTCTACACGATGCACGTCCTGGCCGGTGCGATCTTCGACCGCCCGGCGTTCTCGACGTGCCTGAGCCACGGCATCGTGCTCGGCAACGACGGCCAGAAGATGTCCAAGTCCCTGCGCAACTACCCCGACGTGCGCGAGGTCTTCGACCGCGACGGCGCCGACGCGATGCGCTGGTTCCTCATGTCGAGCCCGATCCTGCGCGGCGGCAACCTCGTCGTCACCGAGCAGGGCATCCGCGACTCCGTGCGCCAGGTGCTGATCCCGCTGTGGAACAGCTGGTCCTTCTTCAGCCTGTACGCCAACGCGGCGAAGGGCGGCGAGGGCCACGACGCCACCTGGCGCACCGACAGCGCGAACCCGATGGACCGCTACATCCTGGCCAAGCTGCGCGACTACGTCGCCGCGATGACCGACCAGCTCGACAACTACGAGGTCGCCGCGGCGTGCGACTCGACGCGCGGCTTCCTCGACGTGCTCACCAACTGGTACATCCGCCGCTCGCGCGACCGATTCTGGGACGAGGACGCGGACGCGTTCGACACCCTCTACACCGTGCTCGAGGTGGTCTGCCGCGTCACCGCTCCGCTGATGCCGCTGACGACCGAGGAGGTCTGGCGCGGCCTGACCGGCGAGCGCTCGGTGCACCTCACCGACTGGCCGTCCGCCGACGACCTGCCGGCCGACGAGTCGCTCGTCGCCTCGATGGACACCGTCCGGGACGTCTGCTCGGCCGGCTCCGCGCTGCGCAAGGCCGCCAACCTCCGCAACCGCCTGCCGCTGTCCGGGCTGACCGTCGTGAGCGACGCCGACCTCACCGGCTTCGAGTCGCTGGTCGCCGACGAGCTCAACCTCAAGGCCGTCACGCTGCTCGCGTCCGACGCCCCCGAGGCGGAGTCGTACGGCGTCTCGCAGCGCCTCACCGTCAACGCCCGCGCCGCCGGACCGCGGCTCGGCAAGGACGTCCAGCTCGCGATCAAGGGCTCGAAGTCGGGTGACTGGTCGGTGGCCGAGGACGGCACCGTCACCGCGGGCGGCCTCGCACTGGTCGAGGGGGAGTACGCCCTGGAGACCGTCGCCGGGTCCTCCGACGACGACACGGCGATCGGCATGCTGCCGCGCGGCGGGTTCGTCGTCCTCGACACGGCCGTGACGCCGGAGCTCGAGGCCGAGGGCACCGCGCGCGACCTGGTGCGTGC
>NZ_DATIHB010000174.1:0-9761 GCF_035481145.1 Nocardioides sp.
CTGCAGGGCGTCGGCGGTGGCGGGCTGGTGCCGGCGACCCTCGCGCTCGTCGCCGACCTCTACCCGCCCTCGCGCCGCGCGGTGCCGCTCGGTGTCGTCTCCGCCGTCCAGGAGATCGGCAGCGTCGTCGGCCCGCTCTTCGGCGCACTCGTGCTCGCACTGGCCTTCTGGCAGGCGATCTTCGTCGTCAACGTGGTCGTCGCCCTCGCCCTCCTGATCGCCCTCCGCCTCCTCTCCGCCGACGAGGTGGGGCGTGTGGCTCGCCGACGTGGGAGTCGTGGCGCGCCGAAGTGGGGCTTGTGGTCGCTCGACTGGCTCTCCGCCGCCGCACTCCTCCTCGCCGCCGCGGCGTACGTCGTGCTGGTGCTCCGCCCGTCCACGGTGCAGCGCGACCTCTTCTGGGGCCAGCTCTTCATCCCGTACGCCGGGTCGAGCGACTGGACCACGCCGCTCGGCCTGATCGTCCTCGGCGCCCTACTCGGCCTGGCGCTCCGCTGCACGTTCGCGCGGCGGCCGCTGGTCGACGTGCGCGGCTGGGCAGGGGCACTCCGGCAGGCCGACGTGACCGGGGCCGTGCTCGTCGCGGTCGCGCTCGGTGGCGTCGTGCTCGCCTTCGCGACGGCCGACCCGGCCGTGCAGCTCTTCGCGCCGCAGGGGCACTGGTACCTCCTCGGTTCGGCCCTCGCGACCGTCATCCTCGCCGTGCACCTGCGGCGGACGCCGAACCCGCTGATCAGGGTCGGCAGTCTCCGGGCCCGTCCGGCCTGGGGCGCGCTGGTGGTGAGCTTCCTCGTGGGCGCGGCCCTGATCGCCGCCCTGGTCGACATCCCGATCTTCGCGCGCACGACGCGCTATCCGGACTCGCAGCTCCTGGCGGCGCTGGTGCTCGTGCGGTTCCTCGCGGCTCTGCCGGTCGGCGCCTGGCTGGGCGGACTCGCCACCCGTCGCTTCGGCGCGGCGTGGGTCGCCGCGACCGGCCTGCTCGCCGCCGCCTGTGGCTTTGCGCTGATGGTCCGGTGGGACGACGAGACCCTGGCCACCGTCGCTGCACCGACGTTCGCGCTGGTGTTGTGCGGCCTCGGCTTCGGACTCGCGCTGGCGCCCGTCACGACCGCCCTCCTCGCCCACACGCCGGCCGAGGACCACGGCGTGAGCGCCGCGCTCTCCGTGGTGGCCCGCATGGTCGGCATGCTCATCGGCCTGTCGGCGCTCACCGCGATCGGCCTGCACCGCTTCCACACGGCGATCGAGCAGGGCAGCTCCGCAGCAGCCGCGGCGCTGGTCCAGGAGCAGACCGTCTTCGCGGGCGCGGCCGCCTGCTGCGCGCTCGGGGCCGTCCTCGCGCTCGTCCTGTTGCGCGACCTCCGATCCACCCCGAGTTGAACTGCTCTTCAAGTGCTGAGGTCGACGTACCACCGTGCGAACCACGACATCCCGACGTCACACCGGGTGGACTAACTTCAGCACCATGGGTGACTTCGACGATCTTCTCGCTGCCAACAAGACCTACGCCGCCGACTTCGCGCTGGCCGGCTTCGACGGTGTCGCGAAGGCCGGTGTGGCCATCGTGACCTGCATGGACTCCCGCATCGACCCGCTCGGCCTGCTCGGCCTGAAGCCGGGCGACGCCAAGATCTTCCGCAACCCCGGCGGCCGCGTCTACGAGCAGGCCATGGAGGCGCTCGTGCTCGGCGCACACCTGCTCGGTGTCAACCGGATCCTGGTCATCCCGCACACGCGTTGCGCGATGACCAAGTTCAACGAGGGCGAGCTCCAGCAGAAGGTCGGCGAGTCCGCGGGCGTCGACGCGTCGTGGCACGCCTTCCACCCGATCGCCGACCAGCTCGCCGCCCTCGAGGCCGACGTGCGCAAGGTGAAGTCGCACCCGCTCATCCCCGAGAGCGTCCAGGTCGGTGGCTTCATCTACGACGTCGACTCGGGGCTCATCGAGCAGAAGTTCTGACGCCCGTCACGTCGACGGCTCCGGCAGGTCGCACGTGACCTTCGGGTTCGCGCCCACGTAGTTGAGCGGGCCCGCCAGGACGGTCAGGGCGGTGTCAGCGGTGGTCCGGCAGTTCACGTCGCGCTCGTTGGTGATGTAGCCGCGCTGCCAGGCGGCGATCACCCCGATCACGAGCCAGACGAAGACGATCAGACCGACGATTCCCCTCATCGCTATCTCCTCTCAGCACCTGTCCGGTGCCCAGAAGCCGCCCGTCGTACGCCGACACGGGTCTGCGCCCTGCCGTCGCCCCGCTACGGTCGGACCATGAGCGATCGATACGTCGCGCTGCTGCGCGGGATCAATGTCGGCGGCAACAACAAGATCGCCATGAAGGAGCTCGCCGAGGCCTTTCGCGCCGGCGGGTACGACGAGGTGTCGACGTACATCAACAGCGGCAACGTGCTCTTCTCCGCAGAGAGCCAGCCCGAGCCGGAGGCGCTGGAGCAGGTCATCGCCGACGCGTTCGGGCTCGACATCGCCGTGCTCGTGCGCAGTCACGACGAGATGGCGAAGGTCGTCGCGAAGGCACCGAAGGAGCTCGACGACCCCGACGTGCGCCCGGATGTCTGGTTCCTGCGCCCCGGCCTCTCCCCTGCCGCCGCACTGGCGGCGATGCCCGACCCGCACCCGGACGTCGACCGGGTATGGAAGGGGCCGGGCGTCCTCTACACCACGCGGGTGACCGCTCTGGCGACGAAGAGCCGCCTGACGAAGGTGGTCGGCACGAAGCTCTACAAGGAGATGTCGCTGCGCAACTGGAACACCACGCGGAAGCTGCTGGCCCTGCTCGACGACTGAGTCACACGCGGGGCCGCCAGCGCTTCCAGAGCGCGGTGGCCTCGGCGCGCACCTTGCCATCGAACTCCAGCCGGACCGAGCACGCCATCGCGTCCTCCGTCGCCTCCGCCACCTCGGCGACGAGCGACACCTCCGCCTCCAACGGGGCGGGGCGTCGGTAGCGCACGTCGATCCCGGCAGTGACGTAGGAGAACGCCGTGCCCGGGAGCGGGCCCCACCCGCGCAGGTCCGCCTGGTGGAAGACCGCCGCGCCGCTGTGGCAGTCGAGCAGGGTCGCGATGACGCCCCCGTTGAGGTAGCCGACGCCGTTGTCGTGCTGTGGCCAGGGGGTGAAGGTGGCGACCACGAGCCCGTCGTCCGTCGGATGGCTCTTGAGCTGGAGGCCCTCGGCGTTCGCCGGCCCGCAGCCGAAGCAGCGGGCGTCGGGGAAGAGGCGGTCCTGGATCGCGATGTCGCTCATGCGAGCCAACGTAGCGAAGCCGGGCGCAGGCACTCAGAGCAGGTCGCGCAGGCTCCTGTCGACCAAGGCACCCGGCAGGTCACCGAGGCGCGCACCAAGGGCCTCAAGGGAACCGATGCCGGAGACGAGCTCCACCACGCCCTCGGTGTCGGCCACCGCGTCGTCGACCGCGACGTCGACGAGCAGCGGGCAGTCGACCGCTCCCCCGTCTGGCTCGGGCGGCAGCTCCGGCGTCCAGCAGCCGACCTCGAGCACCAGCCCGGCCTGGGGCCCGACGCCGGCGACGCGCGCGTCGACGTACCACCAGAGGTCGCCGACGGCGAGGCGCAGGTGTCCGCGCCGGGCCTTGAAGCCGCGCGCCTTGAGCTGCTTGAGGACGGCGGCCCGGGCCGCTGCGGCAGTCACGGGACGAGTGTCACGCGTCGAGGGCGTCGACGTCGATCTCGTAGGCACCCTGCACGATGAACTCCTTGCGTGGGGCAACGTCGGAGCCCATCAGCAGCTCGAAGATCTGGGCGGCACCCTCGGCGTCGTCGACCGTGATCCGGCGCAGCGTGCGGTGGCGGGGGTCCATCGTCGTCTCGGCCAGCTGGTCGGCGTCCATCTCGCCGAGACCCTTGTAGCGCTGGACCGGGTCCTTGACCCGCGCACCCTTCTTCTTCAGCTCGGCGAGCTTCCGCTGGAGCTCGTCGTCGGAGTAGGTGTAGACGTACTTGTCCTGCCCCTTCTTCGGCTGCAGGATCTCGATCCGGTGCAGCGGCGGGACAGCCGAGTAGACCCTGCCGTCTGCGATCAGCTCGGGCATGTACTTCATGAAGAGCGTCGCCAGCAGGCAGCGGATGTGGGAGCCGTCGGAGTCGGCGTCCGCCATGAAGATGATCCGGCCGTAGCGCCGCGCGTCGAGGTCGAACGTGCGGCCCGAGCCGGCACCCACGACCTGGATGATCGAGGAGCACTCGGCGTTCTTGAGCATGTCGGCGACGGACGCCTTCTGCACGTTGAGGATCTTGCCGCGGATCGGCAGCAGCGCCTGGAACTCCGAGTTGCGCGCGAGCTTGGCGGTGCCGAGCGCGGAGTCACCCTCGACGATGAAGAGCTCGGTGCGGTCGTTGTCGTTGCTGCGGCAGTCGGCCAGCTTGGCCGGCAGGGCGGAGGACTCGAGCGCGTTCTTGCGGCGCTGCGTCTCCTTGTGGGTGCGCGCGGCGATGCGGGTCTTCGCTGCGCCGGCCACCTTCTCCATGACCAGCTTCGACTGGCGCTTGTCGGCGGCCTTGGTCGAGGAGAGCCACTTCTTCAGCTCCGCCATGACGACCTTGCGGACGATCGTGCGGGCGGCCGGGGTGCCGAGGATCTCCTTGGTCTGCCCCTCGAACTGCGGCTCGGCCAGGCGCACGGTGACGACGGCGGTGAGACCCTCGAGGACGTCGTCCTTGATGACGTCGGTGTCGTTGACCTTGAGCACCTTCGCCGACCGCATGACGTCGTTGAACGCCTTGGTCACCGCAGTCTCGAAGCCGCTGACGTGGGTGCCGCCCTTGGGCGTCGCGATCACGTTGACGTAGGAGCGCAGCTCGGTGTCGTAGTTGTCGGACCAGCGCAGCGCGACGTCGACGAAGAGCTCGCGCTCGACGTCCTGCGGGGTCATGTGGCCGGCCTCGTCGAGCATCGGGACGGTCTCGGTGAAGGTCTCGGTGCCCTGCAGGCGGAGCACCTCGGTCACCGGCTCGCCGCTGCTCAGGAACTCGGCGAACTCCGCGATACCACCGTCGTGCTTGAAGCTCTCGGTCACCGGCTCGCTGCCACGGAGGTCGCTGATGACCAGCTCCAGTCCCGGCACGATGTACGACGTCTGGCGGGCGCGCGTGACCAGCTCGTCGTAGACGAAGTCGGCGTCCTTGGTGAAGATCTGCCGGTCCGGCCAGAACTGGACACGGGTGCCGGACTTGCCCTTGGCAACGCGCTTGCCCTTGCGGCTCAGCCCGCCCTGCGGCTCGAAGGCGGCCGTGGGCTTGTCACCATCGAAGACGCCGGGGACGCCACGGCGGAACGAGATGCCCTGCTGCGACGGCGAGCGATCGACGTCGATGTCCATGCGGCTCGAGAGTGCGTTGACGACCGACAGGCCGACGCCGTGCAGGCCACCGGTGGCGTTGTAGGAGCCGCCGCCGAACTTGCCACCCGCGTGGAGCTTGGTCGCCACGACCTCGACACCGGTGAGGCCCGTGCGCGGCTCCTTGTCGGTCGGGATGCCGCGACCGTCGTCGTAGACCTCGACGGAGCCGTCGCCGTGCAGCGTCACCTCGACGCGGTGGGCGTGACCGGCCAGCGCCTCGTCGACACCGTTGTCGATGATCTCCCAGACGCAGTGCATGAGACCGCGGGTGTCGGTGGAGCCGATGTACATGCCGGGGCGCTTGCGGACCGCCTCCAGGCCCTCGAGGACCAGGAGGTGCGCGGCGTTGTACGAGTTGTCGATCTCGGTGTCCTTCACAGCAGTCATGTCAGGCGTGAATCTACCGGCGACACGCCGCAGGGCCCCGCAGGCACGCCTTGCGCGGAAATCCCTTGCGCGGGTTTGTATGTTGGCCGGACACCGAGCACCCATCGACCTCACACTTGGAAGCAGCCGCTTCTGGGCACCGGGAGAGATGTCCAGCAGGTGAGGATGTGGCCGGAGCCACGAGAAGTTGGGGGAATCATCTTCCCCACCCGATCGTTGAGCCGGGCACCACGGAAGAAACGAGGCCGATTGTGACTACAGCAGTTGCTCCCGCCAGCACCCTGACCGCCACCGACCGCTGCGACCGCTGCGGCGCCCAGGCCTACCTCAAGGTGGAGCTCTCCTCCGGGTTCGAGCTCCTCTTCTGCGCCCACCACGCCCGCGAGCACGAGGACAAGCTCCGCGAGGTCGCCGTCAACGTCGTCGACGAGACCGCGAAGCTCTCGTCCTGATCCACTGACCTCACGACCGGCCCCGGTCCGCACCCCGTGTGCGGACCGGGGCCGGTCGCTTTTCCGGTTGTGGAGAGTCCGTCGCGTGTTGACACACTGAGGCCGTGAACATCCTCCAGGACCTGATCTTCGTGGTCATCGCCGTCATCGGCCTCGCGCTCATCCTCCTGCCCGTGCTGCCCGGCACCCTCGTCGTGCTCGGGGCCACGCTGGCCTGGGCGGTCGTGCTCGGCGAACCCACCGGCTGGATCGTTCTCGCGGTGGTCGCGGTCCTCTCGACGGCCGGGATGTTCCTCCAGTACGCCGTGCCCGGTCGCCGCCTCAAGGCCGTCGGCGTCCCGACCTCGACGCTCCTGCTCGGTGTGGTGGTCGGCGTGGTGGGCTTCTTCGTCCTGCCGGTGATCGGCCTCCCGGTCGGCTTCGTGCTCGGCGTCTTCGTCGCCGAGTCACGCCGGCTGGGCCCCACGGCTGCGCGTGGCTCCACCTGGCACGCTGTCAAGGCGGTCGGGCTCTCCATCGCGATCGAGCTCAGCTTTGCGCTCGTCTCCGTGACCGCGCTGGTCGTCGGCGCGTTGACCACCTGATGCTGGTCGTGCTGCTCGCCCTCGGCGGGGCGATGGCCTACGGTGTCGCGGACTTCGTCGGCGGCCTGCTGTCGCGGCGTACGTCGGCCTGGGCGGTCGCCTTCACCGCAGCCCTGGGGGCAGGGCTCCTCGTCCTCGTGCTCGAGCCGGTGCTCCCCGGCTCCCCCACGACCTCCGACCTGCTGTGGGGCGCCGTCGGCGGCATCGGCGGTGGCGTCGGCACGGCCTTCCTCTACCGCGGGCTCTCCGCGGGCCGGATGGGCGTCGTCGCCCCGATCTCCGGTGTCGGTGCGGCCGTCGTGCCGGTCCTCGTCGCACTGGCAGCCGGCGAGCGTCCCGGCACCCTGGTCTGGGTCGGCATCGCCTGCGCGCTCCCGGGCATCTGGCTGGTCGCGCGCGACCCGCGCTCAAACTCGGTCGGCACGGAGGGCGGCTCTGCCGGCGTGCTCGACGGCGTCGTGGCCGGCCTCGGCTTCGGCGGCCAGTTCGCGGCACTCGGGCAGGTGGCCGACGGCAGTGGCTTCCTGCCCCTCGGCCTCAACCAGCTCGGCGCGGCGGTCGTCATCGCCGCACTGGCCCTCGCCGTGCGCGCGCCGTGGGTGCCGCGCGACCACGCGGCGTACGCGGGGCTGGTGTGTGGTGTGCTCGGCCTCGCTGCGACCGGCGCCTTCATGCTCGCCGCGCAGCAGGGCTCGCTGACCGTCTCCTCGATCCTGACCTCGCTCTACCCGGCCTTCACGATCCTGCTCGCGGCGATCGTGCTGCGCGAACGGGTGCTTCCCGCGCAGGGGGTCGGCCTGGCCCTCTGCGGCGTCGCCGTGGCACTCGTCGCGGCGGGCTGACTGCTCGAGCCCACCTGGACGTGACCCCGCCCCGACGCGCGCTGGGGGAACGCGCGCCGGGGCCGGGCAGCTGCTCCGGTCAGGGAGTGGGTTCCTTCAGCACGGTGATCGTGCAGACGTACGTCCCGGGCGCGAGGTTCAGCGTCGAGAGCGATGCCGTCCCGCTGGGCGTGAGGACCGATCCGCCGCCGTTCGTGCACGAGATCGTCGACGCGGTGCCTCCGGCCACCTGGCTGGTAGCGCTGAGGGCGATGTTCGTCCTCGGCACGTTGTGGAAGTTGGCTGTTGCCGCCCCCGAGGTGCAGTCGCCCACGCCGTTGACCGCGATGTCCTGCGGGTTCGCCGTCGAGACCGTGTAGCCGGTCGGGACCGTCTCGGTGACCCGGTAGGTCCCCTGCTCCAGACCACTGATGCAGATGTCGCCGTTCGCGTCGGTCGTGAACGGGCTGCCCGCGAGCGGTACGCCGCCCTTGGTGACGGCGAACTGGACGCCGGTGTGCGGGCTCGGGTGGGTCGTCGCGGCGTAGTGGTCACGCGTCTTGTGGATCTTCAGTGCGCCACAGGTGTTGAGGCCGGGATTGACCGGCGCGATGAAGTCCTTCACGGCAGCCGTGAACGAGTCGGACGAACGACTCTTCAGGTAGGCGTATGCGAACGCGTTGCAGCCCGCGCCGGGCACGAGCGCGTCGAAGTCGATCGTCGCCTCACCGAAGGTCCGCGGCGACACGTCACCCAGCCCGTCTGTGGCCGCTGCCGGGAGGAGAGTGGTGTTGATCGAGCCGACCGCGTCACCGGTCAGCGGGTCCTTCGAGCTCCAGCACGGCAGCTTGTTCGACGCCTCGCACTGGCTCGCCGATCCCGAGGTCACCCAGGTGGAGAGGCTCAGCACGGGGTTCACGCCGCCCTGGGAGAGGTCGTACTGGATCAGCAGGTCACCGGCCGTGCGCTCCGGGGTCACCCCGTTCGCCGACAGGGTGCTCGAGCGGTTGAACTCGAAGTCCATGTTGGTCGTGCCCGACGGCTCCTGGACACGGTGCCAGAAGAGGTGCAGGAAGCGGCCCTGGGCACTGTCCTCGAAGTAGACGCCGAAGTTCTTCAGGTCCGACTTGTTGTTGGGGATGCTGCCGTCGATGACGCTGGGGACCGCGGTGTCCTCCTTCGTGCCGTTGCCGAAGGAGTCGTCCGAAGAGCCCGTCGCCAGGTCGGGCTGCCGGGTTTCCGAGACACCGGCCCAGTCGGGCGCCGCGTTGACGGCGAGGTCGCCGTCCTGGGTGTTGAACGTGCTGTCGACGACCGCCTGTGATCCCGTCGGCGCGAGGGCCGGCGCGAGCGCGATCAGGAGGGCAGCCGGAGCGAGACGCAGTACACGGCTGCGTCCGGGGTGGCGAAGCATGACGATGCCTCCGTTGGATGCGGCGGCGCGCACCGTGCGCGCCGGGAGGCTCGGCGACGCCCTCCCGCATTGCCGGGCATGGTGCCCCGGGAAGGTCCATCGGTCGGGGCCGGCACCGTCTCGACTCTCCGCCTGCGCTCGCGTCGGGTCCATCGCCCATCCTGACAGTCGTGCGCGCAGGGGTCGGGCCCGGTACCCGAGGCGGGGTCCCGGCACCGGTCCCCCGGGGCGTCAGGAGAGCACCCGGGTCCCCCAGTACGCCGCCATGCCCACCAGCAGGATGAGGGTGAGGCTGCGGGTCCACAGCGCGCAGGCGACCGTCGCAGCCAGCCCGACGACCTCAGGCAGACCGACTGCATCGGCACCACCGTCACCCACCAGCATCGAGGCGATGAGCGCAGCGAGCGTCGCGGGCCCGACGTACTCGAGGGCCTTGACGACCGGCATCGGGATGGTCCGGTTGGCGAGCCCGACGATGAAGATCCCCCGACTGGCCAGCGTGCCGATGCCGACCAAGACCACGGCGAGGAGGTCCGTCATCGCGCGACCTCCTCGTGTGGGCCGGATGCGACGGAGTCGCGCGCGACCAGGCGCGCGACCAGGCGCGCGGCGAGCAGTCCGGCGACGATGCCGATCGCCGCACCGACGAGGAGCCCGGAGCGGTTGGGCAGGTCGGCAGCGAGGACCGTCGCGACACCCCCGACGACGGCAGCGACCACCTTCGGGT
>NZ_DATIHB010000175.1:0-12911 GCF_035481145.1 Nocardioides sp.
CCGCCGCGACCATGGGCCAGCTGCGCATGACGGTCCGCGCCTACGCCCTGCAGAACCCGGCACCGGCCTCCGTCATGGCCGGCCTCCACCAGCTGGCGACGCAGCCGCCCGAGATGACGATGACCACGCTGCTCTACCTGACCTACGACCCTGAGACCGGAGCCATCCGCTACGCCAACGCCGGCCACCCGCCCGGCCTTGTCATGACCGGCGACGGTGCCACCTGGCTCGACGGGCAGACGTCGCCGCCCATCGGCGTCTCACTCACGGGGCACTACGTCGAATCGGGTGCCCAGCTCGCTGCCGGGACCACACTGCTGCTGTACACCGACGGCCTGGTCGAACGTCGCTCGGCCTCGATCCAGAGTGGCCTCGACCGGCTGCACCAGCTCGCCCAGGGCTTCGCCGACGTAGCGCTCGAAGAGGTCTGCGACGCGCTGCTCGCGTCGCTGCTCGAGCAGGGCCCGGTGGAGGACGACGTCGCCCTCCTCGTCCTCCGCACAGCCAGGGCGGATGGCAGCCCGTTGCACATCGACGTCCCCGCCGATCCGAAGGTGCTCGTCCAGATCCGCAGTGCAGTGCGCCGCTGGCTGCGGGACGCGGGCGCCGACGACGCGGCCATCGGCGAGATCCTCGTGGCCTGCGGCGAGGCCTGCAACAACGTGGTCGAGCACGCCTACGGCGCCGCTGCCGGCACGCTCCAGGTCGACGCGGCGCTCATCGACGGCGCCGTCGAGATCACCGTTCGCGACCAGGGAACATGGCGACCGGAGGCCGACCGGGGCGGCGGCTGGGGTCTCGACCTCGCGCACGCCTTGATGCAGAGTGTCGAGGTACGCACGGGAGACGCCGGGACCACGGTCGCGATGCGACGGAGCCTGGACATCGGAGAGAGCCCATGAGCCGGATGGCAGAGGTCGATGCCACGGACCGTCAAGACGCGTGCGTCGTCCGGGTCAGCGGCGAGATCGACCTCTCGAACGCGCTGGATGTGATGGAGGCGATCGGGGACTCCGTGCGCAGCGGCGCGGCCACGATCATCGTCGACCTCAGCGGCGTGACGTTCCTCGACAGCTCCGGGATCGCCATGCTCTTCCGCCTGCGGCAGCGGATCGCCCACAGCCGCCAGGAGCTGCGCCTGGTGGTCCCGCCCGACTCGCCTCTCCGACGGGTCCTCGAGATAACGCGCGTCGCCGAGCTGATCACGGTGCAGGAGACGCTGGACTGACCGGAGCGGCGGTTCAGACAGCCTTGAGCGGCGTCAGCGGGTTGCCGGCCTTGATCGTCGAGCAGTTGGTCGGTGCGGGCGTGGTGCCGAAGCGGGCGGTGAGCCACGTCGTCGCCTGCGGCAGCCAGAGCGCGACCGAGGTGAAGTGACTCAGGGCGTACTCGCGGTGCACCACACGCACACCGGCCGCGCAGTACTTGCGCGCGAGCGTGCGGACGTCGCCGGCGATCATCACGCCGTCACCCGCACCGAGGCCCGGCTTCGATCCCGAGGTGCCTTCGAGCTCGCCGCGCGTGCCCTGCCCGATGAACATCGGCACCGTCGGGTTCGGCCGGACACCCAGGTTGAGCTTGTTGACCGTCGAGACGAAGATCGGGATCGAAGCGGGGTCCGCGTACGCGGGCTTCACCAGCTTCTTCCAGGTCAGGCCCGGGTAGGCGCCGAGGACCTGCGTGATCGAGGCCTTCTGCATCCTCGTGTGGACCTGCTTGCCGTAGTCGCTGAGATAGGGCTGCAGGTCGATCCCGAAGGCGCGGGAGACGCCCACGATCGCCATCGGCGCGACGCCGGCCCAAACCAGGCTGCCGTCGACGTACGGCAGGTTCGCCGATGGGCGCACGAGCACGCCACCCTCGGCAGCGCCGACGAGGCGACGGTTGATGCCGGGGGCGTACGACGGGGCGAGCACAGACGCCCAGTTGGTCGCGATGGCACCGCCCGAGTAGCCGATCAGACCGGCGCGAGCCCCCGGCGCGATGCCCGTGCCCGTGGCGCGGAAGGCCGCCCGCAGCGAGTCGAGGGTGACCCGGCCGTACTCCGGTCCGGCCGCGAAGTCCGCGGTCGGACCTTCGGTGTCAGGGATGACGAGCGCGAAGCCCTGGAGGAGGAAGGAGGCCATCATCGCGGTCTCGAAGTGGGCCGCGAGGCCACCCGGGTTGGTGCCGCCGGCGATCGCCCGCGAAGGACCGTCCTCGGGGTTGAGGGAGTCGTAAAACGACTGGTAGCTGATCACCTTCGCGGTGCTCCCGCCGAGCGGCTTGATCACCGAGGTGACCGCCGCGACGGCGCGACCGCGCTGGTCCGTGGAGCGGAAGACGATCTGCCGGACCGCGAGCGGCGTGGGGATCCCGGCCAGGGAGTACGGGATCGTCCGCGTCTTCAGGACAGATCCAGGCGGGTAGTCGGAGAGCGGCTTGCTGCCGGAGTAGGTGAAGAACGCGTCCGCCCCGGTCGCGGCCGTAGCCGCCCCCGGGAGCAGCACCGGCGCCAGCGCCGTCGCCACCGCCAGGATCGCCGCAGCGACCGCCGATCCGACCGCTGTCCGCCCTGTCGCCCGTGCCCGCATGTGCCCTCCACCGCCGGGCCGTGCCCCTCACGACCGTCGACGAAGTCTTATTGACACTCTGTCAACTGTCAATGGGTGCCGGGTCCCTCGATCCGGTTGCCCTGCTCGTCCCAGTGCTCGGCGACCTTCTTGCTCGGCTGTACGCGCGGCGGCTCCCCCGGCATCTTCGGGTAGTCCGGCGGCCAGTTGGCCTCGCGCGGATCGGCCTCCCACAGCTGCAGCAGGGGGCTCAGGTCGCCCTGCCCCCCGGCGTACGACGGGTGGCCGCCGCGGGCGACGCGCTCGCGCACGGTGACGATGTTGAAGGTCCGCGGGTCCTCGATCGCGGCGAGCTCGTCCCACGTCACCGGGGTGCTCACCGGCGCTCCGGGCAGGGGGCGCAGCGAGTAGGCGGAGGCGATCGTGCGGTCGCGGTTGTTCTGGTTGAAGTCGACGAAGATCCGCTCGCCGCGCTCCTCCTTCCACCAGGCCGTGGTGACGCCGTCGTCGCGCTTCTCGAGCTCGCGGCCGAAGGCGAGAGCGGCGTGGCGGACCTCCTCGAAGGTCCACTCGGGACGGATCGGCACGAAGACGTGCACGCCACGGTTGCCGCTGGTCTTCGGCATCGCGTCGAGGCCGAGCTCGCGCAGCACGTCGCGGGCGAGGAGCGCGACGCGCACAGCGTCGCGGAAGTCGGTGCCGGGCTGCGGGTCGAGGTCGATCCGCAGCTCGTCCGGGTGGTCGGTGTCGGCACGCCGGCACGGCCAGGGATGGAAGGTGAGGGTGCCCATCTGCGCGGCCCACACGGCGGTCGCGGACTCGGTCAGGCAGACCTCGTCGGCGGTGCGCCGGCTCGGGAAGGCGATGCGTGCGGTCTCGACCCAGTCGGGCGCTCCCTTCGGGATCCGCTTCTGGTAAAAGCCGTCGGCGTCCTTGTCCTGCGGTCCGGTGGCCAGCTTCATGCCCTCGCGCCAGCCGTCGGGCCACCGCTCGAGTGCGGTCGGGCGCTCGTGGACCCACTCCTGCATCGCCTCGCCGACGGCCGCGAAGTACTCCGCCACGTCGAGCTTGGTGACCTCCGGCGTCCGCCCGGTCGCCTCGTAGATCACCCGATCGGGGCTGGAGATCCGGACCTCGCGACCGCCCGCCTCGACGTACGCCTCCTTGCGACTGCCTGCCATGTCGCCAACCTAGCCGTCTTGAGTGCGCAGCCCTCCAGGAAATGCAGCACCAGCGCACTCGAGGCGGTTGTCGGTGTGTGGTGGCACCATCGCCGCATGAGAAGCGAGCTCGCTCCCTGGCGACTGATCCCGCAGTGCCTCGTCGGTCCGGTGCTCGACGGTCCGGCCGCAGTCGTCGGCCACTTCGGCGCGGTGCAGTCGCAGATGCACGACATGTCCCTGTGGGCGCTCGGCCGCCGCAGCGGCGCCACCCTGGCGGAGGTGGAGGCGGCCTTCGAGCGCGGCGACTTCGTGCGCACCCATCCGTTGCGTCCCACCTGGCACCACGTGCTGGTGAGCGATCTGCGTGACCTGCTCGAGGTGACCGCACCCCGGATCCGCCAGGCGATGGGGAGCACCAATCGCGGCTGGGGGCTCACACCTTCGTCGATCGCCCACTGGGCAGCGATCGCCGTCGAGGCGGTGCGGGCCGGCGGGCCGCTCACACGGCCGGAGGTCGAGACGATCCTCGAGGGTGAGGGCTTCGCCCGCGTGGGCAACTCGATGGCGCACGTGATGGCCGAGGCGGAGCTGACCGGCGAGATCCACAGCGGGCCGATGCGCGGGCGCCAGCACACCTACATCGCCGCTGACCTCCCACCCTCCCGTCGCACGCCGGAAGAGCGGCTCGCCTGGATCGCGCGCACCTACCTGCGCGGCCACGGTCCAGCCAGGCCGCAGGACCTGGCGTGGTGGAGCGACATCACCCTGACCCAGGCCCGCCGTGCGTTCGAGCTCGCGGAGGTCGAGCCCGTGGAGGTGGCCGGGGAGTCACTGTTCGCGGTAATGCCCCTGGCGGAGGTCGATATCCCGGCGACCCTCCTGCTTGCTCCGTTCGACGAGCTGATCTCCTACGCCCGCGACGGGCTCGACACAGCGCCGTACATGGGCATGTCGGGCTTGCTCTTCCTCGACGGCGAGCTCGCCGGGTCCTGGGGTCGCAAGGCCGGGAAGCGTTCAGCGACCGTGACGGTGCAGGCCGCGCGGCCGCTGGAGCAGCGGCACCGCACGGCATTGGACGCTGAGGCCGAGGCCTACAGCCGCTTCCTCGGCACGCCCGTGGAGCTCGTTGTTTGACGCCGAGCCGGCGCCAACCTGCACGTGGAGGGCGCCGAGCCGGCGCGAACCTGCACGTGGAGCGCGCCGAAGCGGCGCCAACTTGCACGCGGAGCGCGCCGAGCCGGCGCCAACTTGCAGGTGTCGACGAGGTCAATCCTGCTTCGGCTCGAGGGTCAGCGCGACGGAGTTGATGCAGTAACGGTCACCGGTCGGCGTGCCGTAACCGTCGGGGAAGACATGGCCCAGGTGCGAGCCACAACTCGCACACCGCACCTCGGTCCGGACCATGCCGTGCGAGCGATCCTCGATGTACTCGATCGCCTCGGACTCCGGCTGGTAGAACGACGGCCAGCCGCAGCCCGAGTGGAACTTCGTGTCGCTGCGGAAGAGCTCCGCCTGGCAGGCCTTGCACCGGTACACGCCGGTCGTCTCCGTGTCGGTGTACTCGCCGGTGAACGCCCGCTCCGTGCCCGCCTGTCGGAGCACCTGGTACTCCGCGGGCGAGAGCTGCTCGCGCCACTCGTCGTCGCTCTTTGAAACCTCGTACGCCATGACGCCAGCGTAGGGCTTCGGACAAACCTCCCACGTGCAGGTTCGCGCCGCCTCGGCGCCCTGCACGTGCAGGTTCGCGCCGGCTCGGCACCCTCCACGTGCAGGTTGGCGCCGCCTCGGCGCCATCCACGTGCAGGTTCGCGCCGCCTCGGCGTACGACGACTCAGCGTCCGGGCTCGGCGCCCAGCAGCCGGATCCGGTCGCCCAGGAACTCGTAGTGGTTCATGGCATCCAGCCGGCCGCCGTACACGTGGAGGGAGACGGCGGCTTCGCCGCTGCGGTTCTGGACGTCGTGGACGTGTCCGGCACCGTGGACGCGGATCGTGCTGCTGGTGACCTGCGCGAGCTTGAGGCCGCCGCTCCAGTTCTGCTCGACGAGACGACCGCGCAGCACGGTGAACGCACCGGCGGCGGTGCCATGGTCGTGCCAGCCCGTGCTCGCACCAGCGGGCCAGGAGATCAGCCAGACCTGGTGCTCGACGGTCTCGTCGAGGAGGTGGAACGCTCGCTCGCTCGCGCCCTCCTCGAGCTCCGGCGCGAAGGCAAGCAGCTCCGGGAGCTCAGCGTGTTCCTCGAGCACACGCACGAGGTGGTCGAGGCGGGCACGGGTCGGCCGGCCCTGCGCCGTACGGGCACGGGCGGTGTCGAATTGCGACGAAGGGGTGTGCGTCGAGAAGGTCATACGGACTCCTGGGTTGGGAGGAGGGGCCCGCGCCGTGGCAGGCGCGGGCCCCCGAGTTGCCGAAGGGACAGCGGTTCCGCGCTCGGCGTACGGCGCGGGGTGGGGGCTAGGCCGACCGTCGACAACAGCCGGGCCGGCGCGGCATCACCTTCGACAACATGTAATGAATCTAGATGATTTTACTAGACTTTTCAACCGCAGCGCCGCCCTCCATCCCGAATCGGCGCCTAGCTGCAGGCAGACGGCGCTGAGGCGGCGTGAATTCGCGCCGCCTCAGCACCTAGGGCGTGCAGGTACGCGCCGCCTCAGCACCTCCCGCGTGCAGGTACGCGCCCTCTCGGCGTCAGGGCAGGGCGGTGACGAGCTCCGCGACCTCGACCCGGCGGCCCGTGTAGAACGGGACCTCCTCGCGCACGTGGCGGCGCGTCTCGGAGCCACGCAGGTGGCGCATCAGGTCGACGATGCGGGCGAGGTCGTCGGCCTCGAAGGCGAGCATCCACTCGTAGTCACCGAGCGCGAACGCCGGCACCGTGTTGGCGCGGACGTCGGGGTAGTCGCGGGCCATGCCGCCGTGCTCGGCGAGCAGGCGACGGCGCTCCTTGTCGTCGAGGAGATACCACTCGTAGCTGCGGACGAAGGGGTAGACCGCCGCGTAGTTGTGGGCGCGCTCGTCAGCCAGGAACGCAGGCAGGTGCGAGCGGTTGAACTCGGCCGGGCGGTGCAGCGCCATCTGCGACCAGACCGGCGCGAGGCGGCGGCCGAACGCCGTACGACGGAGGCGGTGGTAGGCCGACTGCAGCTGGTCCGACGAGGGAGCGTGAAGCCAGAACATGACGTCGGCGTCCGCCCGCAGCCCCGCGACGTCGTAGATGCCGCGGGTGGTGACGTCCTCGGCGGCGAGCTCGTCGAGGAGCGCGGTCAGCTCGATCGCCTCGGACTGCCGGGTCGCCTCGTCAACATGACCGTAGACCGACTCGAGCTTGAAGACGCTCCACATCGTGTAGCGGATCATCTCGTTGAGCTCGTTGATCTTCGCGGCGTTGGACTTGATGTGGGCCTGCGGGTCCGCCTCGGTCTGGGCGTCAGCGGGCTGCGCGGGAGCGTCGGTCATGGCCCCTATTGTGCCGAGCGCACCTGAGCCGCCGCGCGCCGGGCCGAGCCGATGACGGCCGGGATCCCCACGCCGTCGTACGCCGCGCCGCAGACCGCGAGGCCGGGCACCTCACCGATCGCGCCGCGCACGGAGGCGACGAGGTCGAGGTGACCCACGGCGTACTGCGGGAGACCGGCGGGCCAGCGCTGCACGTGGGTCGCCACGGGCTCCAGCCGCACGCCCGTCGCAGCGTGCAGGTCGGCGAGCGAGCCGACCTCGAGGAGGTGGTCCTGCAACTGGAGGACCCTCTCGCCCGCGCGACCGAGCGAGGTGCGAAGGACGAGCAGGTCCTCGCCGTAGGGCCCAGCACCGCGGCCGGCCTGCCGCACCCAGTCCCACTTGGCGAAGGAGAACGTCGAGGCCTTGATCGCGCGCCTCTCCCGGGGCGAGACGAGGAAGCCGGAAGAGCCGAGGTCGAACAGCGGACGAGCCTCGACCTCGCGGACGGCGAAGGTGACCACGGCGACGTCCGCGGAGGTGATCCGAGCGAGTCCGGCGGCGGCATCCGGCACCAGGTCCATCAGCAGGAAGGCCGACGCAGCCGCGGGCGTCGCCACGACCAGCGCGTCTGCGGAGAGCTCCTCGCCACCCACCCGCACCCGGAAGCCATGGCCGTCGCGCGCGATCCGCTCCACCTCCGCACCCGTGCGGACCGTGAAGCGGCCCGACGCGGCGAGTGTCTCGGGCAGGCGCCCCATGCCGCCCGGGATGCCGGCGAAGACGGGGGCGTCGGAAACCGGGAGGGCAGCAACAGCCGACGTGAGCGAGCCACGGCCGGCCATCGCGACCAGCTGCGGCACGGCCGCGCGGGCGGAGATCTCGCGGGCGCGACCGGCGTACACGCCGCCGAGCAGCGGCTCGACGAGCTGGTCGACGACCTCGTCGCCGAACCGCTCCCCCACCAGGTGGCCGACGCTGACGTCGCGCATCAGGTCGGACGGCGGAAGCGCCGGCTCCTCCCGGACGCGCGCCATGCCCGCGGCACTCAGGACGCCGGAGGCCTCGAGGTCGTCGAGGTCGAGGGGCACTCCCATCAGCGAACGCGGCAGCGGTCGCAGCGCGTCGCCGGTCCACAGGCGCGAGGCCGTGATCGCCGGGTGCTCGATCTCCAGCCCCGCCTCGCGCGCGAGTTCCACGCCCTCGGGACGCCGGTTGAGCATCGCCTCCGCACCGACATCGACGCGCGCGCCAGCCACCTGCTCGAGGCGGAGCTTGCCGCCCACCCGGTCACTCGCCTCGAGGACCGTGACGTCATGGTCAGCGGAGAGATCCCACGCCGCGGCGAGTCCGGCGATGCCGCCGCCGATGACGAGGACCTTCTTCACGGGCACACCCTAGTGCGACCACAAGTCCCACCTCGCGTGACCACAGCTCCCACCTCGGCGCCGAAGTGGGAGTTGTGGTCCGCCGAAGTGGGAGTTGTGGTCGTTACTCGACGGGCTGGCCGTTGATCCGGCCGTCCAGGCGGGCGGGGTCGAGACCACGCCGGTCGAGCTGCGCGAACGCCGACCGGTGGAAGACCAGCGGGTGCTCGCCCTCCCCCGCGTCGACCGCGACGATGCGCAGCAGCGCGATGACGTGGTCACCTGCCTCGATCTCGTCGTGCAGCAGGGTCGTGAACGTCGCCACCGACTCGCGCAGCAGCACCGCGCCACCCGACGAGACGGCGAACCGGAGGCCCGCGAAGCGCTGGTCGGCGGGGCCGGCGAGCTGTCGGCACACGACGTCGTGGTGGTCGGCGAGGACGGAGACTCCGATCTCGCCGGCCTCCCGCAGCGCCGGCCAGGTGTTGCTCGTGCTCGACACCGCCACCGAGACGAGCGGCGGGTCGAGCGAGACCGAGGTGAACGACGATGCGGCGATGCCGACGAGCTGGCCCCCGACGTGCGCACCGACGGCGACGACGCCTGACGGATAGTGCCCGAAGGCCTGGCGCAGCGTGGTCGCATCGAGCACGGGCGGCGCCTCCACGAAGTCGGGCACGCGGGCAAGGGTCAGAGGAGTGCTCATGCGGGGACCTCCTGGCGGTCCTGGTGGGTGACAACGGGTACGGCGGCAGGTGCGGTTGCACCGAACGGGATGGCGGCGCTCCGCAGGCCGAGCGGCGAGGGCGCCGGGTGCACCCAGCGACCGCGGCGGGCCAGCTCGGGAAGGACGCCCTCACCGAACCGGTACGCCTCCTCCAGATGCGGGTAGCCCGAGAGGATGAACTCGGAGATGCCGACCGCGGCGTACTCCTCGATGAGGTCGGCGACCTCCTGGTGCGAGCCGACCAGCGCGGTGCCGGCCCCACCGCGGACCAGGCCGATGCCGGCCCACAGGCCCGGGTGGACCTCGAGTCCGTCGCGCGAGCCGCGATTGAGGTCGAGCATGCGGCGCTGCCCCTCGGACTCGCTACGACGCAGGCCGGCCTGGACGCGGGCGATCTGCTCGTCGGAGATGCCCGCGAGCAGGCGGTCCGCCTCGGCCCAGGCCTCCTCGCGGGTGTCGCGGGCGATGGCGTGGAGCCGGATGCCGAAGCGCAGCTCCCGGCCCCGCTCGGCAGCCCGACGGCGCATGTCCTCGACCTTGCGGGCAACGGCCGCAGGCGGCTCGCCCCAGGTCAGATAGACGTCGGCATGCTCGGCAGCCACGTCGTGCGCAGCCGGCGACGAGCCACCGAAGTAGATCTCCGGCAGCGGGTCGGGCCGCTGCGCCAGCACCGCGTCGGCCAGCGCGAGGTGCTCACCCTGGTACGTCACGGTCTCACCCGCCCACAACCGGCGTACGACGTCGAGGAACTCGCCGCAGCGGGCGTAGCGAGCGTCCTTGTCCAGGAAGTCACCGTAGGCGCGCTGTTCGTGGCTCTCGCCACCGACGACCACGTTGAGCAGCAGGCGCCCGCCCGTGAGGTTCTGGAACGTGCCGGCCATCTGGGCGGCGAGGAGCGGCGAGACCAGGCCGGGCCGGAAGGCGACGAGAAACTTCAGGCGCTCGGAGAGCGGGGCCAGCATCGCGGTGGTCAGCCAGGCGTCGTCGCACCACGCACCGGTCGGGGTGAGCGCCGCCTCGAAGCCGAGCTGTTCGGCGGAGCGTGCGACCTGGCCCAGATAGGGAACCGAGGCGGGGCGCACGGAAGGCTCCGCAGGCACGCCGTGGCCACCGCCGACCACCTGGGGACTGTCACCGCCGTTGGTCGGGAGGAACCAGTGGAACGTGAGATCAGACATGGGGTTCTCTCTCAGAGTTGTCCGTGGTTGGGCGGGAAGGTGCCGTCGACCACCCAGCGACCGAGGTGCTGGACCTTCCAGCCCGCCGGATCGTGGAGGGTGTGCGTGCGGGCATTGCGCCAGTGCCGGTCGAGATTGAGCGCGCGGAGCGCGGACCGCGTTCCGGAGACCTCGAAGAGACGCGTCGACGCAGCGAGGGCGGCGTCCGTCGTGGCCGACCTGGCCGCCGCGACGGCCAGGCTGGCGACAGCGGCGGAATCGACGTCGAGATCCGTGTTGGCCGCATCGACCGCTGCCGCAGCCTCGCGCAGCAGCGCCTCCGCAGCACGGACCTGTACCTCGAGCTGACCGAGCGCGTGAACGACGAGCGGGTCATCGGCTGCGCGCTCGACCGCGGCGTCCGGATAGGGCCTCGCCTTGGTCCGCACGAACGTCGCCGCCTCGGTCAGCGCCTCCCGCGCGATGCCCGCGTCGATCGCCGCGTGGAGCACCTGGGCGAAGGCGCCGTAGGTCTGCGGCCGTTCGAAGGTGAGGTGGTACGGCGTGACGCGGTCGGGGTCGACCGCCACGTCCTCGAGCCGGACCGACCCACTGGCCGTCGTCCGCTGCCCCATGCCGTCCCAGTCGTCGACGACCGTCACGCCGGGTGCATGGCGCTCGACCCAGGCGACGTGCAGCGGCCCGTCGACGTACCGGTGGGTGAGGACGGGGATCCAGTCGGCGAGCAGGGCGCCGGTGGCGTAGCCCTTGAGGCCGTTGAGCCGCCAGGGACCTTCCGGCGCCGCGGGATCGGGCGTGAGCGTCGTGCGGATGTCGCGCACGTGCTTCGTGCCGATCTCCGACTGCGCATTGCCGAACCGCTTGCCCGCGAGCACCTCGCCGAAGAAGAACCGCTGCTGCTCCTCGGTCGCCTGCTCACGCAACGCGTTGACGTAGACGAAGTGGCTGTGCGGGATCTGGGCGACGTTCGGGTCACCGGCCGCGAGCAGCCGGAAGACTTCCGCGACCACGGCCACCGGCAGATCGGACCCACCGAACGCCGCGGGGACGGTGATCGCGAGCAGGCCCGACGCTGTCACGGCATCGATCTCGGCGTGGGCCGTGACACGGTCCCGGTCCCTGCGAGCGGACGACGCAGCCAGCTCGCGGGCCAGCTGCGTCGCCGTACAGACGGCCTCCTCGGCGGTCAGCACCGGCACCCTGGTCTGCGACGGGACGGCGACGGTCATCGTGTCGCCACCGGGGCACCGGCCGACGCGTGCTCGGCCTCCAGCTCACGCACGATCGGGAGGACCTTGGCGCCGAAGTACTCGATGTCCTCGAGGTAGTGCAGGAAGCCGAGGAGGAAGAGGTCCACGCCGCGCTTCTTGTACTCGACGATCCGCGTGGCGACCTGCTCCGGCGTACCGACGAGGCCGGTCCGGAAGCCGTCGTTGTACTGGACCAGGTCGCGGAAGGTGGAGTCCGCCCACATGCCCTTGCCGTCCGCCGTGCTCGGACCGGCCTGCTGCACGGCGGAGCGGAAGCCCTCGACCGCCTCGGGATTCGCCTTGGCGATGATCTCCTCGAGCACCTCCCGCGCCTCCTTCTCGGTGTCCCGGGCGACGACGAAGCCGTTGAGGCCGAACTTCACCGCTCCTTCGCGTCCGGCCAGAGCGGCGTTCTGGTTCACCTCGAGGTACTGCTCGGTGAAGCCGTCGAAGTCCTTGCCGTTGGAGAAGTACCAGTCGGCGACGTTGCCCGCCTGGGCCCGTGCGGCCGTCGAGTTGCCGCCCTGAAAGATCTCCGGGTGCGCGCGCCCCTCCGAGGTCAGGGGTCCCGGCTTGAGCTGGAAGTCGTGGACCTGGAAGAAGTCGCCCTGGTGCGTGAACGGGCCCTTCTCCGCCGACTCGAAGAGGCCACGGAGGACGCGGATGAACTCCTCGGACTGGCGGTAGCGCTCACCGTGCTCGAGCCACCGAACGCCGAGGTCGACCGCCTCGCCCTTGAACCAGCCGGAGACGACGTTGACCGCTGCCCGGCCACCGGAGATGTGGTCCGCGGTGATCAGGAACTTGGCGAGCACGGCCGGGTGCCAGAAGTACGGGTGCACGGCCGCGATGACCTTCAGCTTCTCGGTCTGTGTCAGCAGGCCCAAGCTGAACGAGGTCGACTCGTGCTGCTGGTCCGCGCCGTACGACGCGGTGTAGCGCACCTGGGACAGGGCGTACTCGAAGCCGACCTTCTCGGCCAGCTGGGCGACCTTGACGTTGTAGTCGTAGCCCCAGTCGGTGCGCTGCTCGATGTCGCTGACAACCAGGCCACCGCTGACGTTGGGGACCCAGTAGGCGAACTTCAGCGGCTCGGGAGCGGGCGTGGTGGTCATGAGGACCCTTTCCGTTTAACTAGATTGATTAACTAGACTTTAACGAGTCATGGACCCCTTTTCCAAGCCGGGTCCCCACCGAAGAACCGGCCCGGTGACAGGCAGGACCTGTCACCGGG
>NZ_DATIHB010000176.1:0-4628 GCF_035481145.1 Nocardioides sp.
CCTCGAACGACGCCACCTCGCTGCCGTCGCCGCTCACCTGCGTGGTCGGCTGGAGCTTCCAGGTGTTGTTGCGGAAGTCGAGGATGACGGGAGCTGCGAGCGTCGCCCTGGCTCCCACGCGGATCGAGCGCGTCGGGGTCAGCCAGGGCAGCGGGATGTCCTGGTCGGCGCTGCCGTTGCTGAGGAAGTTGATCGAGCTGCCATCGTCGAGCGTGACCGCACGGGCGGCGTTGTCGGCGACCACGGCGGCGTAGTCGGGTGTGCCGGGGCGGGCGACGTCGGTCGGCTGCACGAGCGGGCGGCCGCCGGTGGCGAGGCCGATCTCGCCGTACTGGTTGGTGGTGTAGACGTTCGTGACGGCGAAGTCGTCGGTCGGGGCGACCAGCTCGCCCTCGTGTGCCTCGCGCGCCTCCGGCGTCGTCGGGTACGCCGCGACCAGCGGCGCGATCGCGGCCAGCGGCGCTGCGGTGGCGACGACGTCGGTCGCGGCGGCGGGGGTGAGCTGCGTGGCACCCTGGAACTCGCTGACGGCGCCGGTCACCCGCACGCTGTCCCCGATCGCGAGCGTCGTCTCGTCGACGTTGCGCCCGAAGACGAAGAGAGCATCGGAGGCACGCGGGGTGGTGTCGGTGGAGCCCGTGCCGGCGGTCTGCAGGAAGAAGCCGTTGAAGCGGCCCGGATAGACGGCGGTGACGACACCCTCCGTGGTGACGGTCTGACCGGCCAGGGGCGACGCAGCGCCGGTGCCCTGGATCGCGGCGATCGGCGTGAGGGTCGGCGCCGGCGGCTCGGTGGGTGTCGGGTCAGGCGTGGGTGTGGTGGTGCCGGAGCGCGTGGGCGAGCCTGGGCCAGCAGCGAAGTCCGCGTTGTTGGCATCGGTGTCGGCACCCGTGCGGCTGATCGACGTGGCTCCCGACGGCGCCGGCGCGACAGCTCCCTCGAAGGTGTTCGAGGTGCCGAAGCCGACCAGGTCGACGACGTCCTCGCGGCTGGTGACCGATCCGGTCGGCAGGGTCTGGGCGCTGATCCCACGAGCGAGCCAGACCGTGCCGGTGGTCCCCGACAGGTTGAGCGTGGTCGTGGCGTCCGGCTCCGGCAGGGGCGTCGTTCCGGCCGTGCCCGCCGCCGCGCGAACGAGGTAGTGGCTGCCCGGTGCGATGGTGCCGGACAGCGGCTGGGTGAAGCTCGCAGCCGCGGTGCCGGTAGCCGAGCGGTACTGCAGTGAGAGCCCGTCGAGCGAGACCGGCTCGGAACCGCGGTTGAGCAGCTCGACGTAGTCGTGGGTGAAGACGGCGCCGGCATTGCGGGCGCCGCCGTACACCTCCGAGATGAGCAGACCGCTGCTGGCGGCCGAGGCCGGCGTGAGCGCTCCGAGGGCGAGAGGGGTGGTGACGAGCGCAAGCGCGGCGACAGGTGCCGCGACCCGAGAGGAGATCACCCGCCCGAGGCTGGCCGCACCAAGTGACGGTTCGGTGAGCAGGAGGTCACGATCCGGCCTCGACGACCGGTCTGTCCGGGTTCGGCAGACGCCGGCCGTGCGGTGCCAGGCGGTGCGGCGCCAGCGGCGCGCTGTGTCAGGCGGTGTGGGCGCGCTTCTGCCGGACGGCGTCGCGGAAGAACTCGTAGCCCGACCAGACGGTCAGCACCACGGCGACCGCGAGGACCGCCTGGGCGACGTAGAAGAGCAGCTCGCCAGTCGTCCCCCACGCGTTGCCGTCGGCGACCAGCGGGAGCGAGAGCAGGGCGAGGGCGACGCCCTGCGCGGTGGTCTTGATCTTGCCGAGCTGCGCGGCCGGGATCACGACGTCCTTCATGATCGACAGGCGGAGCAGCGTGACGCTCCACTCGCGCACGAGGACCACGATCGTGACCCACCACCAGATCTCGCCGCCGGCGACGAACCACGACTCACCCGACTGGCTCCCCACGATCGAGAGTCCGATGAACGCCATCCCGGTGATCGCCTTGTCGGCGATCGGGTCGGCGATCTTGCCGAAGTCAGTGACCAGGTTGTACTTGCGGGCGAGGTCACCATCGATCTTGTCGGTGATCATCGCGAGCGCGAAGAGCACGAACGCCGTGATGCGCCAGCCGATCGAGTCGCCGCCGTCCTGCAGCAGGGCGTAGCCGAAGAACGGCACCATCACGATGCGCAGGGTGGTCAGCGCGTTGGGCACGTTCCAGTTGGAGGTCTTGGTGACCGTCGTCTCGGCGCTCATCGGCTGCTCTCCTGTCGGGAAACCTGGAGACCGGCGATGAGGTCGACACCCTCGGAGCCGGTCACTTCTGCGGTCAGCAGGTCGCCGACCTTCACGCCGCGCGGCGCATCGAGGACCAGTGTGGTGCCATCGACCTCCGGACCCTGGAACGCCGCGCGGCCGACGACCGCGGGCTCGCCGTCCTCATCGACGAGCGATTCCACGAGCACCTGCACGGTCTCGCCGATGCGCTCCTCGGCGCGCTGCGCCGTGAGCTCCTCGACGAGGTCCTGCAGATGGGCGACGCGGGCGTCGATCTCGTCCTGGTCCAGCTTGCTCGAGGCGTCGAACGCCGCCGCCTCGGTGCCGTCCTCGTCGGAGTAGCCGAAGACGCCGGTGACGTCGAGACGCGCCGCCTCGAGAAAGTCGCAGAGCGTCTGGAACTCCTCCTCGGTCTCGCCGGGGAACCCCACGATGACGTTGGAGCGGACGCCGGCCTCAGGCGCCTTCGCGCGCACCTGCTCGAGCAGGCCGAGGAAGCTTTCCGGGTCGCCGAAGCGCTTCATCCGCCGCAGCACCGTGGCGCTCGCGTGCTGGAAGGAGAGGTCGAAATAGGGGACGACGCCCGGGGTCGAGGCAAGCGCGTCGATCAGCGTGGGACGCATCTCGGCCGGTTGGAGGTAGGAGACCCGCACCCACTCGAGGCCGTCGATCGCGGCGACCTCCGGGAGCAGGGTCTCGAGCAGACGGATGTCGCCCAGGTCCTTGCCGTACGACGTGTTGTTCTCGCTGACCAGGAAGACCTCGCGCGTGCCGTTCTCCGCGAGCCAGCGCGCCTCGTTGAGGACGTCGGAGGGGCGGCGGCTGACGAAGGAGCCGCGGAACGCCGGGATCGCGCAGAACGTGCAGCGGCGGTCGCAGCCGGAGGCGAGCTTGAGTGGCGCCATCGGGCCGGTGTCGAGACGGGCGCGGAACGGCATGCCGAGGAGGTCGCCGGTGCCGCCGAGGCCGTCGGAGACTCCCGGCACCGAAATCGCCGAGGCGTCACGCGAGGTCGGCGAGACCGCGAGCAGCTTGCGGCGGTCCTGCGGGGTGTGCGAGTGGTGCTGCTCCCCCGCCAGGATCCCCTTCAGGCGCGCCGCGATGTCGGGGTAGTCGTCGAAGCCGAGCACCGCATCCGCCTCGGGCAGGCTCTCCGCGAGGTCCTTGCCGTAGCGCTCCGCCATGCAGCCCACCGCGACGACGGCCTGGGTCTTGCCCGCGGCCTTGAGGTCGGCCGCCTCGAGCAGCGTGTCGACGGAGTCCTTCTTCGCCGCCTCGACGAAGCCGCACGTGTTGACCACGACGGTGTCGGCGTCCTCGGGGTCGGCAACCAGCCGGAAGCCGCCCGCCTGGAGCCGGCCAGCGAGCTCCTCGGAGTCGACCTCGTTGCGGGCGCACCCGAGGGTCACCATCGCAACGGAGAGGAGATCCGCGGGGGCGGTCTCGGTGGGCGCGGCAGAGGTCTTCGTCATGGCCTGCCGAGTATCCCATGCGCCGACCGGCCCCAGCGAAAGCGCGAGAGGCGCCCTTCGTCACGTCCTGCGTGACGGAGGGCGCCTCTGCGCCGTGCTGGCGGCGCGGTGCGCCGCTGCGTCCTGCTCGTCGACCTACTTGTCGTCCCAGGCCGCGAAGCCCGCCGCACGCGCCGCCTCGACGTCCGAGAACCAGACGCCGGCCGTCGCCACCGCGTAGTCGGGCGACTCCCGGGTGTGGAACGTCTTCGCCGTCTCGTCACCCTTGATCGTGTACGCCGCGCCCGGAGACGCACCGTCCTCGAGCGGCTCCGCAGACCCGGCGCCGTAACGGCCTTCGCTCGCCTCGGCCGTGCCGCCGATGGCCGCACCGCCGAAGCCGTCCTCCGCGCCGCGATCGGCGTATCCACCCTCCTGACCGGGAGCCCCGGTCGCCTGCAGGTCGGCCTCCTTGTAGCCGGAGGCGGGTGCCTTCGAGTCGGAGGCGCTGCGCATGGCCGGGCTGGCCGAGTGCGCCGGCGCCCACGGCGCGGACGACTTGCGCTTCATCGCGAACCATCCGGCCACTCCTCCGAGCACCGCGACCAGACCGAACGCGAGCAGGCCGCGATGGCTCCGGGCGGCCTTCTTCCGGTGCGGGAGGTGGCTGGTCAACTGCTCGGGCAGGTGATCCGGGACGTGGTCCTTCGCGTGTTCGAACGCGCTCTCCAGTGCTGGCTTCACGTGCTCGACCGCGGGCTTCACGCGGTCCAGGGCAGGAGCCATCCGCTCCACCGCGGGAGCGGCGAGGTTGGTCAGGGCTGGGGTGTGCACGGCAATCCCTCCATTCGTCGGCAGCAGGCACCCGGCGTACCGGGGCCGCATGGACGACGTACCCGTCCCCGCGTGTGCCACACCCCCGGAAACGGCCGCGGGG
>NZ_DATIHB010000177.1:0-8245 GCF_035481145.1 Nocardioides sp.
GGCGTCGCCTGCTGCCGTTCGTGGTGGCCAGCGGCGTCGTCGCCGGCACCCTCGGGCTCTACCTCGAGTTCCTCTGGTCGCGCGAGTTCATGACGCTTCCGCAGCCCTTCGACGCGGCCGGGCTCCCGCTCTACCTCACCGTTGGCACGCTCGCCTCGGTCGCCGGCGGCCTGGTCGCGGTCTGGCAGGTACGCCGCCTGGCGCTGGTGGCGGCCGGGTCACCCACCCCGGTCGCGCTGCCGGCGATGGCCGAGGGGCGGCGGTGGTACGGCCTGGCCGGGTTCCTCGCCTTCGTCGCGCTGATGGCTGTCTGTGCGCCGCCGACGGCCGCCACACCCGAGCGGGCCACGGTCCGGTGGAGCGACGCGTCCACCGGTGACCCGGAGTGCCCGGGCACCGCCGAGCGGTGTCTCGCGACCCTCACCCTGCAGCTCGAGGATCCCGAGGTCGTCGAGGACGCCGCGTGGTTCTACGCCCTCGCCTGGCAGGGCAACGACGGCAGCGCCGACGTCCCCCGCGACCCGGTCGCGGACGTGCCCGGCATCGTCCGCAGCCGACTGCTTCCCACCGGGACACCGGGCGAGTACCGCTCGGACGCACCTCTCCCGATCTACGGGCAGTGGAAGACGATGGTCCGCCTCCACACGCTGCCGCGCACGATGATGACCTGGGTGCTCTACATGCCGGAGGACGCCGCGATCACCGGTCCGCGTGGCCGCCTGGTCCACGTGGCCGACGGTGAGGTCGTCGCCAGCCACTACGAGCCGGAGATGCTCCAGCGCGAGCGCAAGGACGACGTGCCGACCTGGCTCTTCAACGCCGGCAACGCGGTGGTCCTGCTGCTCTGGGTGACGGTCCTGCTCGGCTACGGCTGGTGCTACAACCGCGCGGCCGTCGGCTCACCCCGGGAGTCCGCCGCGCTCTCCTGAGCAGGACGAACGCCTGCTGTGCAACGAGATCAGCGTCACTCCCCACCGGCGCAGGTCACACCCGGAGCAGCCCCCACAGTGCACACCCGTGCACTAACTTGAGTGCGACACCATGTCTGTGACACACCGTTCCGAGAAACGGTGGTCGCGGAATCACTGCACCAGGAGTGACGCATGCTTCTCCCCCTCGCTGCTGAGGCCCCCACCGCTGGTGGCGCGGCCCTGAGTGACGTCCTGACCGCGAGCGCCATCGCCTCGGTCTACTTCGCCTTCACCGGCTGGATCCTCGTCAACGAGCGCATTCGCAACCGGCGTACGGCGCTGGGACGCGGCCTCGACGCGTTCGGCGACAAGATCGGCCTGCCCGGCTGGGCGGCCGCGCCGTTCGTCATCCTCGGCCCCTTCCTCCTGCTCGCCGGATGGGGCGTCTACTGGGACGTCCCGCTGCACATGCAGCGCGGCCGTGACGACGGCGCGTTCGCCAACCCGAGCCACTACCCGATCTACCTGGCGCTGCTGGCCCTGCTCAACATCGGCCTGCTGATCATGGCGCTGGCCAAGGACCCGCTTCCGCGCCACACGCTGAAGATCGCGCCCGGCTGGCGCGTGCCGTTCAGCTCCGTCGTCATCTTCATGGCCGGCTTCATCGGCGTGCTCGGCTTCCCGCTCGACGACGTCTGGCACCGGATCTTCGGCCAGGACGTCACGGAGTGGGGTCCCACCCACGTGCTGATGATCGGTGGCGCGATCACCGCCCCCTGGTGCGGTCCGCTGCTGCTGGCCGAGGCGCGTCAGGTCGGTGCCCGAGCGATGACCGGCCGCGCCGGCCGCTGGTACATGCTCCTCGCGCTCGCGCTCTGCATCGTGCCGTTCGCCTTCCTGATGGAGTTCGACCTCGGCGTGCCGCAGTTCCCGGCCTCGACGCAGGGCATCATCTACAGCTTCGTGCTCGGCTTCACCTGCATCGCTGCCCGCACCTGGTTCGGCAAGGGTGGCGCCCTCGGCGTCAGCGCCGTCTGGATCGGTGCCTACCTGTTCCTCGTCGGCACCGTCGCGCTCCTGCCCGACGTGCTGACCGTGAGCTTCCTGCTCAGCCTGCCGTTCGCGATCATCGTCGAGCTCGTCGCGCTGGCCGCCGGCATCGACCGCGACGCCTCGCGTCGCGTGCCCTTCGCGGTCGTGGCCGGCCTGCTCGGTGGTTCCCTCGGCTACTACCTCGAGTGGCTCTGGTCGAAGGACCACATGCCGCTCCCCCAGCCGTTCAACGAGAGCGCGCTGCCGTACCTCCTGGCGACCAGCACCATCGCCGGCCTGGCCGGTGCCCTGCTCGGCACCTACCAGGTCCGCCGCCTGGAGCAGGTGGCCGACGTCGAGACCACGGTGACGAAGGCCGCGGTTCCCGCCTCGGGATATCGCTGGTTCGGCCTCGCCGGATTCGGTGCCTTCGTGGCACTGATGGCCGTCTGCGCCCCGCCGCTCAAGGGCGAGGTCCGCGAGGTCGAGGTCGGCCTCACCGGTACGACGACGGGTGCGGCGAGCTGCACGTCGTACGAGGAGCAGTGCCTGGCGACGGCCACGATCCGCTTCACCGGCGAGGACCCGGTCCCGGACGCCACCTGGTTCTACGCGCTGTCGTGGCAGGGCCAGCCGCGCGAGGCCACCGAGGCGACCGCTGACATCCCGCAGGACCCCGAGGCGGGCGTCCCCGGCGTCATGCGCGTCCGGATGCTCGCGACGGACACCCCGGGTGAGTACCGCTCGGAGCACCCCCTGCCGCTCTACGGCCAGTGGAAGACGCTGATCCGGATCCACGAGGGCACCAACGACATGATGTCGTGGCCGCTCTACATGCCCGACGACCCGGCGATCGCGAGCGAGCGTGGCCGCGAGATCCGCGTGCTGGACGGCGACACGGTCCGCTCGAGCTACGAGCCGCAGCTGCTCCAGCGCGAGCGCAAGGACTCCGTGCCCCAGGTGCTCTACGCGATCGCCAACTACGTCGTGATGTCGCTCTGGGTGATCGTGCTGCTCGGATTCGGCTGGTGCTACAACCGCGCCGCCGGAACCGGTCGACGCACGGCCTCCGGTCGCGAGAAGGTGGGCGCATGAGCACGCATCTCGACCAGGTCGTCCTGATCACGGGCGGCGCCCGGGGCATCGGCGCCGAGACCGCCAAGGCGCTCGCCGCCCGCGGTGCGCGCGTGGTCCTCACCGACCTCGACCGTGCTGCGCTCGACGAGACCGTCGCCGCGATCGGCGCGGACAACGCACTCGGCGTCGTTGCCGACGTCTGCGACCTTGCTGCGATGGAGGCCGCGGTCGCCGCCGCGGTCGAGCGGTTCGGCCGCCTCGACGCCGCGATCGCCAACGCCGGCATCGCCAGCTACGGCTCGGTGCTCAACACCGACCCCGCGGTCTTCCAGCGGGTCATGGACATCAACGTGATGGGCGTCTTCCACACCTCGCGGGCGGCGCTCCCGGCCCTGATCGAGAGCAAGGGCTACCTGCTCGTCGTCAGCTCGCTCGCGGCCTTCGCGGCGGCGCCCGGCCTGTCGGCGTACAACGCGTCGAAGGCGGGCGCGGAGCACTTCGCCAACGCGGTCCGCCTCGAGGTAGCCCACCAGGGCGTCACCGTGGGCTGCGCGCACATGTCCTGGATCGACACCCCTCTGGTGCAGGACGCCAAGGCCGACCTGCCGGCGTTCCGGGAGCTGCTGACCAAGCTGCCCTACCCGCTGGGCAAGACCACCGACGTGGAGTCGTGCGTCAACGCGTTCGTGAAGGGCGTCGAGAAGCGGCAGCGCCACGTCTACTGTCCGGGCTGGGTCCGCGGCATCGGGCTCAACCGCAACGTGGTCAACTCCGCCGCCGGTGCGATCCCGATCCTGCGACACGTTCCGCGACTTCTCCCCCAGATGGACGCGCAGGTGGCAGCCTTGGGCCGCGCCACCAGCGCCCGCAACCTCGCGAACGACGCCAGCGACGCCGCCGTCGTCGACAACAAGGAGTGACTGGCATGACCGAAGCGAAGCACCTCGACGTCCTGATCGTCGGCGCCGGCCTCTCCGGCATCGACGCTGCGGTGCACGTCAGCAAGGCCTTCCCGGCCAAGAGCTACGCCCTGCTCGAGATGCGCGAGGAGCTCGGCGGCACCTGGAGCCTCTTCAAGTACCCCGGCCTGCGCTCCGACTCCGACATGTACACCCTCGGCTTCGGCTTCCGCCCGTGGACGGGCAAGGACGCGATCGCCGACGGCAAGGACATCCTGCAGTACCTCAAGGAGACGGCCTCCGAGTACGGCGTCGACAAGCACATCCGCTACCAGCGCAAGGCGACGGCGTACTCCTGGTCGTCGGAGGCGAACCTCTGGACGGTCACCGTCGAGAACGGCGAGACCGGCACGACCGAGACGCTGACCGCCAACTTCCTGGTCAACACCACCGGCTACTACAACTACGACGCCGGCTACACCCCGGAGTTCCCCGGCGCCGACGAGTTCAAGGGCCAGATCGTGCACCCGCAGCACTGGCCGGAGGACCTCGACTACACCGGCAAGCGGGTCGTCGTCATCGGCTCGGGCGCCACGTCGATCACGCTGATCCCGTCGATGGCTCCGGACGCCGAGCACATCACGATGCTGCAGCGCACCCCGACGTACATCATCAGCCAGCCGAAGATCGACCCCGTCGCCTCGGTGCTGAAGAAGACCCTGCCGGCGAAGGTCGCCGCCAAGGCGATCCACGCCCGCTACGCGTCGGTGACGATCGGCTTCTTCGAGTTCGCGCGGCGCCAGCCGAAGGCGACCAAGGCGCTCATCAAGCGCTGGGCGAAGATCCACCTGCCCAAGGACTTCGACTACGACAAGCACCTCGTCCCGCCGTACAACCCGTGGGACCAGCGCCTCTGCGTGGTGCCCGGCGCCGACCTCTTCAAGGCGATCCACAGCCACAAGGTCGACATCGTCACCGAGCACATCGAGAAGTTCGACGCGACGGGCATCCAGCTGAAGAACGGCCAGCACCTCGACGCCGACATCATCGTCACCGCGACGGGCCTCGACATCCAGATGTTCGGCGGTGCCGAGGTCGAGGTCGACGGCGAGAAGGTCGACCTCGGGAAGCTCTTCACCTACAAGGCGCTGATGCTCAACAACATCCCGAACTTCGCCTTCATCATCGGCTACTCCAACGCCTCCTGGACGCTCAAGGCCGACCTGGTCTGCGAGTACATCGTCCGCCTGCTCGACCACATGGACGAGAACAGCTTCACCAAGGTCGTCCCGATCGTCGACGGCGGCCTCGAGGCCGAGGACATCATGAAGCTGGACTCGGGCTACCTCGCCCGCGCGGCGGACAAGATGCCGAAGGCTGGCAACCGCGACCCGTGGCGGCTCAAGCAGAACTGGTACTTCGACAAGAAGTTCATCCAGAAGTCGCCCCTCGTGGACGACGAGATCCACTTCAGCTGATCCGCAACTGAGACAAAGGACGGCGGCCTCTGGCCCCGTCACCGGCGACCCGGCAGAGTGGGAGCGTGCAGCTCCTGCTTGCCGGGTCGTCCGGCTTTCTCGGCACCCACCTGACCGACGCCCTGCGCGCTGACGGCCACGAGATCACCCGCCTCGTACGCCGCCCGCCCACCGCCGCGGACGAGGTGCGGTGGGACCCCGCGGAGGGCACGGTCCCGCAGGAGGTCGTCGACGCCGCCGACGTGGTGATCAACCTCTGCGGCTCCCCGACGGCGGGCAACCCGCACTCGCGCCGCTGGGCCTCCGAGCTGCGCACCAGCCGGGTCGACGCGACCCGCACGATCGCGCAGGCGGTCGCCGACGCCCACCAGCGCGATGCCGGGCGACCTGCCCTCCTCAACGGCAGCGCCGTGGGCTTCTACGGCGACCACGGCACTGCCCTGGTCGCCGAGACGGGCAGCTCCAACGGGGGGTCCCTGATGACCTCGGTCGTCCGCGAGTGGGAGGCCTCCACGACGGTCGCGCGCCACGCCGGCGCCCGGGTCTGCCTGCTCCGCACGGCGCCGGTGATCGACCAGGAGAGCGCGCCTCTCAAGCAGCTCCTGCCGCTCTTCAAGCTCGGCCTCGGCGCACGCCTCGGAGGCGGCTCGCAGTACTTCCCGATGGTCTCGCTGCGCGACTGGATCGGCGGCGTGCGCCACCTCGTCGGCTCGGGCCTGGCCGGGCCGGTCAACCTCTGCTGCCCGATGACCCCGACCAACACCGAGTTCACCCAGGCCCTCGCCGACGCCGTCGGCCGCCGGGCGCGGCTGGCCGTCCCGGCGAAGGTGCTCGAGACCGCCGCCGGCAAGGTCTCCCCCGAGCTCCTCGGATCCCTGCGGGTCACTCCGCTCGCGCTCCGCTCCTCGGGCTACGCGTTCGCCGACCACGACGTGCGTGACGTGATCGCGGCAGCACTACGCTGAGGGCGTGCCTGCCATGACCGACACCCCCCTCGACTTCACCATCGCCGGCCTCGGCCCGCGGGCGGTCGACTACCTTGAGGCGTGGGAGCTGCAGCGCCAGGTCCACGAGTCCGTGGTGGCCGGCGGCACGCCCACGGTGCTGCTGCTCGAGCACCCGCCGACGTACACCGCGGGCAAGCGCACCGACCCGCACGAGCGGCCCGCCGACCCGGGCGGCGCGCCTGTCATCGACGTCGACCGCGGCGGCAAGATCACCTTCCACGGCCCCGGCCAGCTCGTCGGCTACCCGATCGTGCGGCTGCCCGACCACGTGCTCGTCGTCGACTACGTACGCCGGGTCGAGGAGGCCCTGATCCGGGCCTGCGCCGAGCTCGGGGTCACCACCGCTCGGGTGCCCGGCCGCAGCGGGGTCTGGCTCCGGGCCGACCCGGCGACGGGCCGGCCGGAACGGAAGGTCGCCGCCATCGGCATCCGCGTAGCGCGCGGCGTGACCATGCACGGCTTCTCGCTCAACTGCGACGTCGACATGGGGTGGTACGACCGCTTCCTGCCGTGCGGCATCGCCGATGCCGGCGTCACCTCGCTCTCGCTCGAGCTCGGTCGTGACGTGCCGGTCACCGAGGTCGTCCCGATCGTCGAGAAGCACCTCGCGACGTACCTCGCCTGGGAGCCCTACGTGCCCACTCCTGACTACGAGGCGCGCCCCGAGCCGCCGCGGATCAACCTGGTGCGGCCGGGCGCCTGACCCGGGTCCGGCGATTCGCCCGGTTTCGGCTGCCCGCGGTGGTTTGATGCGGGAGTGACAGATGTCGTCGTCGAGGCCGTGGGCCTCCGCAAGTCCTACTCGTCCCTGCGCGGCGGGAGGAGCTGGGCCGTCGACGGCGCCAACCTCCGCGTCGAGCGCGGACAGGTGCACGGCTTCCTCGGACCCAACGGATCCGGCAAGACCTCGACCATCCGGATGCTCCTCGGCCTGAGCCGGGCCGACACCGGCACGATGTCCCTCTTCGGCACCACGGTGCCCGCACACCTGCCCGAGGTGATGGCGCGGGTCGGGGCGGTGGTCGAGTCGCCGCGCTTCTCCCCCGGCCTGACCGGCCGGCAGAACCTCCTGCTCCTCTCCCGCTCGGTCGGTGTCGCCGACACCCGCGTCGACGAGGCGCTGCACACCGTCGGCCTGGGCGACCGGGGCCGGCACAAGTACAAGGGCTACTCCCTCGGCATGCGCCAGCGGCTCGCCGTCGCGGCGACCCTGTTGCGCGACCCGGAGCTGCTGATCCTCGACGAGCCCTCCAACGGTCTCGACCCGGCCGGCATCCGTGAGAACCGCGAGATGATCCGCAGCCTCGCGGCGCGCGGGGTCACGGTGCTGCTCAGCTCGCACGTCCTCGCAGAGGTGCAGCAGGTCTGCACCGACGTCACGATCCTCGGTCGTGGGCGCACGATCGCCTCGGGCTCGGTCGATGAGCTCCTCGCCGGCGGTGACGGCGTACGCGTCGTGACCACCGACCCCACGCTCGCCCTCTCCACGCTGGTGGAGGCGGGGGTAGCGGCACGGCTCGACGGCCCGGCACTCAACGCCACGGGCACGGCGCCCGAGCGGATCAGCGAGCTGCTCGCCGGAGTGGGCGTGTGGATCAAGGAGCTCACCCCCGAACGCCGCGACCTCGAGTCGGTCTTCCTCGAGCTGACCGCAGGCGAGGACCTCTCCGCCCAGCAGTCCGCCCAGCAGTCCGCACCCACGAACGGAGCCGCGTGATGCTGCGCCTGGTCCTCGTCGAGCTCAACCGGCTCCGCTGGCGGCGTGCGGTCCAGCTCCTCGTGCCGCTGGCCCTCCTCGTCCCGCTCGCGCTCCTGACGGTCTGGACGATCAGCACCGAAGC
>NZ_DATIHB010000178.1:0-17896 GCF_035481145.1 Nocardioides sp.
AACCTGCAGATTCTCTGCAGGTTCGCGCCGCCTCGGCGTACGTCGGGTGCAGGTTCGCGCCGCCTCGGCGTACGCGGGTGCAGGTTCGCGCCGCATCGGCGTACCTCGGGTGCAGGTTCGCGCCGCGTGGTTAGGACTCGACGACGACCTCGACGCGCTGGAACTCCTTGAGCTCGGTGTAGCCGGTCGTGGCCATCGAGCGCTTGAGGGCGCCGATGAGGTTCATCGTGCCGTCGGCCACGCGGGACGGGCCGAGCAGGATCTCCTCGATCGTGCCGACCGTGCCGAACTCGACGCGCTCGCCACGCGGCAGGTCGGCGTGGTGCGCCTCGGTGCCCCAGTGGAAGCCGGCACCCGGGGCGTCGGTCGCACGAGCGAAGGGCGAGCCGACCATGACTGCGTCGGCACCACAGGCGATCGCCTTGGCGACGTCGCCCGAGCGGCCGATCGAGCCGTCGGCGATGACGTGGACGTAGCGACCGCCCGACTCGTCGAGGTAGTCACGACGCGCAGCGGCGACGTCAGCGACGGCGCTCGCCATCGGGACCGCCACACCGAGGACCGAGCGGGTGGTGTGCGAGGCGCCACCGCCGAAGCCGACGAGCACGCCCGCCGCGCCGGTGCGCATCAGGTGGAGCGCGGCCTGGTAGGTCGCGCAGCCACCGACGATGACGGGGACGTCGAGCTCGTAGATGAACTCCTTGAGGTTGAGCGGCTCGGCCTGGCTGCTCACGTGCTCGGCGGAGACGGTCGTGCCCCGGATGACGAACATGTCGACACCCGCGTCGACGACGCACTTGGCGTACTCCTTGGTCCGCTGCGGGGAGAGCGAGCCCGCGACCGTCACGCCGGCGTCGCGCATCTCGCGCAAGCGGGCGGTGATCAGCTCAGGCTTGATCGCCTCGGCGTAGATCTCCTGCATGCGGCGCGTGGCGTCGAAGCCGCGCAGCTCCGAGACTTCGGCGAGCAGGTCGGTCGGGTCCTCGTAGCGGGTCCAGAGACCCTCGAGGTTGAGGACGCCGAGGCCACCGAGCTTGCCCAGGGCGATCGCGGTCGACGGCGACATGACCGAGTCCATCGGCGCGGCGATCACCGGCAGCTCGAAGCGGTAGGCGTCGATCTGCCAGGCGACGCTGACCTCCTCCGGATCGCGCGTGCGCCGCGAGGGCACGATCGCGATGTCGTCGAAGGAGTACGCGCGGCGAGCACGCTTGGCGCGGCCGATCTCGATCTCAGTCACGGATGCAGTCTAGAGGGGTACGCCGGGTCGGCGGCGCCGCCGTACGACGGGTGGTGTGCGGGCACCCACGCACCGCGCTGAACCGAGATCAGCCGCCGCGCCCCCGGGTCCGACTCTCGCGGGACGTCCTGCAGGGCTCACCTCCGCCAGACCTCGCTAGCGCTCGGCCTGACTCCGGCTCACTCCTCGGATCCCGCGCAGCTGGTCGAGCTCGCGGCGTTCGCGCTTGGTGGGGCGACCGGCCCCGCGCTCGCGGGCGAACACGGGCGCGGCACGCTGCTCCTTCGGAGGCAGTGCCGGCGTGCGGTCCTCGTAGGCGAGCGCGGCGAGCGGTGCACCGACACGCTTGACCAGCAACTGCTTCACGAGGAGGACGTGCTCGCGGGCGCCGCCTGGAAAGGTGATCGTGACGCGCACTTCGTCGCCGATCTTGACCGGCTGCGATGCCTTCACGCGGACGCCGTTGATCCGGATGTGGCCCGCCTTGGCCCCCGCGGTCGCCTGCGAGCGCGACTTGTAGAGCCGCACCGCCCAGCACCACGCGTCGACGCGCACACTGCCGCCACTCCCCTCGGTCATGGACCGAGGCTAGCCCGCGCCGCGTCCGCTCCAACCAACACATTGACGTGTCCCCCACGCCGTCGGGCCGCGTGGCGCGCGGGTAGGTGATGCATCAACGTGTTGGTTCCGGCGCCTCCCGTGAGCACACGTGTCGTCGTACGGCGAGAAGCGTCAGCGAGCGGAGTAGTTGGGCGCCTCGACCGTCATCTCGATGTGGTGCGGGTGGCTCTCCTTGAGCGAGGCCGAGGTGATCCGGATGAACCGGCCCTTCTCCTGGAGGTCCGGGACGGTGGCCGCGCCGACGTAGAACATCGACTGCTGCAGGCCACCGACGAGCTGGTGGGTGACCGCGGCGAGCGGACCGCGGTAGGCGACCCGGCCCTCGACGCCCTCGGGCACGATCTTGTCGTCGCTGGTGACCTCGGCCTGGAAGTAGCGGTCCTTGGAGTAGGACTTCTTGCCACGGCTCGACATCGCACCCAGCGAGCCCATCCCGCGGTACGCCTTGAACTGCTTGCCCTGGTGGAAGACGATCTCGCCCGGCGACTCCTCGGTGCCGGCGAGCATCGAGCCGATCATCACCGTCGAGGCACCGGCGACGAGCGCCTTGGCGATGTCGCCGGACTGCTGCAGGCCACCATCGGCGATGACGGGTACGCCGGCCGGGGTCGCGGCCAGCGACGCCTCGTAGACCGCGGTCACCTGCGGCACGCCACAGCCGGTGACGACGCGGGTCGTGCAGATGGAGCCCGGACCGAAGCCGACCTTGACCGCGTCGGCGCCGGCGTCGACGAACGCCTGCGCACCGCTGCGGGTCGCGACGTTGCCACCGATGACCTGGACGTGACGGGTGGCCGGGTCGTTCTTGAGCTTGCGGACCATGTCGAGCAGCAGGTGCACGTGGCCGTGGGCCGTGTCGGCGACCAGGACGTCGACGCCGGCCTCGACCAGCGTCGTCGCGCGCTCCCAGGCGTCGCCGAAGTAGCCGACGGCAGCACCGACCAGGAGGCGGCCGTCCGCATCGCGGGAGGCGTCAGGAAACTGCTCACCCTTGACGAAGTCCTTGACCGTGATCAGGCCGGCGAGCTTGCCGCGGGCGTCGACCAGCGGGAGCCGCTCGAGCTTGTGCTTGCGGAGCAGGAGGGTCGCATCGTCGCGGTCGATGCCGGCAGGACCGGTGATCAGCGGCATGCGCGTCATCACCTCGTCGACCTTGGTGGTCGCCCACTCGGCGACCGGGGTGAACCGGAGGTCGCGGTTGGTGACGATGCCGACGAGCGTGTTGTCGGTGTCGACGACCGGGAGGCCGGACACGCGGTACTCGCCGCAGAGCGCGTCGAGCTCCTCGAGCGTCTTGTCGGCGGTGATCGTGACCGGGTTGGAGATGATGCCGGTCTGGGTCCGCTTCACGAGGTCGACCTGGTAGGCCTGCTCCTCGGCCGAGAGGTTGCGGTGCAGGATGCCGATGCCACCCTGGCGCGCCATCGCGATCGCCATGCGCGACTCAGTGACGGTGTCCATCGCCGCGGAGATCAGCGGGACCTTCAGCGAGATCTCGCGCGTCAGCTTCGACGTCGTGTCGATGTCGGCAGGGTTGAGGTCCGACTCCCCCGGCAGCAGCAGGACGTCGTCGTACGTGAGGCCAAGCGCAGCGAACTTCTCGGGGAGCTCCATTGGGCCATTCTAGGGGTCGCAGACGAGTCGGTACGACGCGGGTGGGGCGCTCCCGGACGGGGCCCGGCGCCATTGACGGGCCCCGCGGGAACCTCAGGCGGGCACGGGCTTCAGGTCACGCAGCGGGACCCGGACGGTGAGCGTCTCCGCTGCCATCCGGATCCGGCCCCGCAGCCCCGCCGCGAGCACCATCGGGAGCACGGCCTGGTTATCGACGCCGGTCGTCATGACCAGGTCCGTCGCCTGCTCGGCATGCGCCTTGCGGGCCACCTCGCGCAACAGGCGCTGGCCGATGCCGCGGCGCTGGAACTCGGGGTAGACCCGCAGCGACAGGTCGAGGACGCCCGCCTCCTCGGTGGGCCTCAGCCGGGCGACGCCGACGGTGACACCGTCGAGGACTGCAGCCAGGCCGTCCGGCGTCGCGTCCATCACCGGCTCCCCCGACGTGCGGTCGGCGATGCGCACCACGTCCGGCTTGAGCATGCGCGCCAGCACGTCGCCGACGAGGTCCGCCAGGGCGGTGCCACGGGCGATCTCGGTCGGCGTGAACGGCGCCGTACGCCGCAGCTGCACCTGCACGTCGCCGACCACGAGCTCCATGACGTCCTGGCCCGCCGCGGCGTCGCGGCGTTCGGGCTCGGCGTCGAAGAGCTTGGCGACGACCTCGGGGAACGACGCGGGGTGGCTGGAGACCGCCCGCGCCGCCCGCACGAAGCGGGTCGGCTGGTCGACGAGCGCGTTCTCGGTGCAGCGGACCGCGGAGGCGCCGTTGCCCCCGGAGCGCTCGACGAGCCCGGCGAGGTCAGCCTCGCCCCATCCTGACGGCGTACGCAGGATCAGCTCGTCGGTCACCGAGTCGACCCCGGGGAAGATCTGCAGGCCCAGGATGTTCACGCCGGCGTCGCCGCAGTTCTGCGCGAGGACTGCGAGCGCTCCCGGCTGGTCCGGAAGGGTGGCGCGAACTCTCCACAGCATGACGATCTCCCTCAGGTCGACGGGTGCTCAGCCCCCTCGAAAGGGGGACATGACCACCGTGACAGGCCCGGATTGCCGTGCCGGGTCAGGGATGTTTCGCTTGTGCAACCTCGTCCACCAGTGCGCCCGGGGAGGCGAGCCGCGTCACGCGGCGGGCTGGTGCTCCTGGTCGCGCAGGTGCTCCGGTGCCCAGCCCGGAGGGCCCCACAGGTAGCCCCAGCGCTCGCGCCAGCTCCCCGCGGCGCGCACCTGACGGGCGATCTTGCCGAACGCGGCGTACTCGAGCTTGAGGGGGTTGTGGGTCTCGACCTGGACGGTCAGGCCGTAGGTCGGGCGCTGCTTCTCCTCGCAGAACGTGCCGAACATGCGGTCCCAGATGATCAGGATGCCCGCGTAGTTCTTGTCGAGGTACTCCGGGTCGGAACCGTGGTGGACCCGGTGGTGGCTCGGGGTGTTGAAGACGAACTCGAACCACCGCGGCAGCTTGCCGACGAGCTCGGTGTGGGTGAAGAACTGCCAGATCAGGCTGATGCTGAAGCAGACGTAGAGGGTCCACGGCGCGAAGCCCAGCAGGGGCAGCGGCAGGAAGAAGATGACGTCGAACCACGGGTTCCACTTCTGGCGCAGCGCGGTGCCGAAGTTCATGTACTCGCTCGAGTGGTGGCTCTGGTGGGCAGCCCAGCCGATGTTGTGCTCGTGGACGAACCGGTGGGTGCAGTAGAACGCCAGGTCGAGCGCGAGCATCGCGGCCACCCAGTAGCCGATGCTGCCGGTCCCCCACTGCACGGGCGCCACGTTGAGGTAGACCCACTGGTAGAGGAAGAAGGTGAGCACCTTGAAGACCGTCAGCCAGACGATCGAACCCACGCCCATCGAGATGCTCGCCCAGAAGTCGCGCTTGAGGTAGCCCGTGCGGGGCTTCTCGCCCCGGCCCACGCCGTCGTCGTCGAGCCAGGTCAGTGCAGCGATCTCCAGCAGGATCGTCAGGACGAAGAACGGGATGGCGAACGCCACCGGGTTGTGCTCGAGCGACAGCACCTGGTCGAGGTCGTACATCGCGGCTCCCTTTCGGTGATCGAGTCTGTCGATGTTGATATGACTCTGGGGTAAGTTAACCCGTGGTCATATACGTTGTCCAGACTCCCTCATAGACTCCCCCCGTGACCAGCGCCACCACCCGTCCTCCCCGGCCCAACGCCGGCACCAAGGGCGTCGCGCGTCCCGAGCGGGAGGCGCAGATCATCGAGGCCGGCTGCCGCCTCTTCGGCGAGGGCGGCTACCTCGCGACCTCGGTCGCCGACGTCGCCGAGGCCGCCGGCATCTCCAAGCCGCTGATCTACAACTACTTCGGCTCCAAGGACGGGCTCCACGTCGCCTGCGTCAAGCACGCCTCGTCCGTGCTCGTGGGCGAGATCGAGCGCACCGCGGCACTCGGGGCGGTCGGTTTCGCCCGTGCCGCGGTCACCCTCGACGGCATGTTCCGCCTGCTCGAGCCGCGCCCCTGGCTGTGGCGCGTGGTCTTCGACGCGACGGCTCCCCGCGAGGGCGAGGCGCAGGCCTGGCTGGCGGAGCACGAGCGCAGGATCATCGACTTCGGTCGCGAGGGCGTCGCCGAGCTCATGCACCTCGCCGGCAACGACGACGCGCTCGACATCGACGCGATGCGCGCCGCCTGGGAGTCGATCTTCCGCGCCCTCGTCACCTGGTGGCTCGACCACCCCGGCGAGTCCCCCGAGGAGATGACCCAGCGCTGCCTGCGGCTCTTCACCACCGTCTTCGGCGAGCTCGACCTCGCCGGCACGGCCCTGGCCTGAGGCGCTCCGACCCGTTGGTCCGACGCGTTGGTCCGCGGCGTTGGTCCGCGGCGCTCAGTCGCGCCCGCGGAGCAGGGAGACCCGCATCTCCCGCAGCTCACCGCGGACGACGCCGCGCGCGATCGCGGGGTCGGCGTTCATGAGCGCCTCGGCGGCGTCGCGGTCCGGCGCCTCGAGGACCGCGATGCCGGTGTTGGTCGTGCCCAGCGTCGGGCCGGCCAGCACCAGCGTGCCGTCAGCCAGCAGCCGCTGCAGGTGGGCGAAGTGCTCACCGAAGACCTCCGCCTCGCCCTCGGTCATCGTCGCCGCGAAGTCGTCGCGCGGCGGGTGCAGGAAGTAGATCCACTCGGCCATGGCTCAGGCGGCGTTCGGCAGCGACAGGTAGAACGAGGCGCCCTGGCCGGGACTCCCCTCGGCGCGGATCGCTCCGCCGTGGAGCTCCACGATCCGCGCGACCGAGGCCAGGCCCAGGCCAGTGCCCGGGAACTCCCGGCTGTCGTGGAGCCGGGTCAGCGGGCGGAAGAGATCGTCGGTGCGCGCCGGGTCGAAGCCAGCACCGTTGTCGGCCACCACGAAGGTGTCCTGCCGCAGTCCGGACGACGTACGCGCCAGGCGGATCCGCGGAGCCTCCTGGCGACCGGTGTACTTGAAGGCGTTGTCGAGGAGGTTGCGCAGCATCAGGTCGGCCATCACCGGGTCGAGGTGGGCCCGCATGCCGTCCTCGATGTCGAGGTCGATGGACCTGCCCGCTCCTCGGACGAGGGGTTGTGCGATCTCGCCGGCCAGGAGGCTCAGGTCGACAGCCTCGGGCCGGAGCTCGGCGTGGGTGATCCGGTAGACCGAGAGCATCCGGTCGATCTGGGCGTCCAGGCGCTGGCCCGACCGCAGGATCGTCGCGGCGAACTCACGGACCACCTCCGGGTCGGTCTCGTCGACGAGGAGCTCCGCGCAGCCGAGCATCGCGAAGAGCGGGTTGCGCAGGTCGTGCACCAGGGTGTGCATCGCCGACTCGAGGTGGTCGCGCTCGGCCACCCGGCGTACGACGGCGCCGCGGAGCTCGAGGTTCTCCAGGGCGACGGCGGCACTGTTGGCGAGCACCTCGACGAGTCGCACCTGCTCGGGCGTCGGCTCGTGCGGGGTGCTCCAGTAGGCACCCAGGGCACCGACAGGTGCCTCGCGGCGGATCGGCACCATCGCCATGCTCTGCACGAACGTCGGGCGGTACGCGTCGTGCGGCACCCGGTCGTCCACGTAGATGTCGGGGATCACGACGCTCTCGCGGTGGAGCATCGCCCAGCCACTGACGCAGGCGGTGAGCGGGAAGCGGGCGCCCTTCCACAGTGGGCCGACGGCGTCCTCGTCGGCGTAGAAGCACTGGTTGTCCTCACGCAGGACGAACGTCGCCCCGTCGGCGTCCATGAGGTCGCGGACCGCGCCCGCGACGATCGCGGTCACCCTCTCGACGGAGTCGGCGGTCGAGAGCCGCTCCACCACGGAGGTCAGCAAGTGGCCGGTCGCGGCAGGATCCTTCACGCTCCCAGCGTAGGCACTCGGGACGAACGGCGCGTCAGCCTTTCGTCGGTGGTACATGGCCCACAAGAGCCCCTCGGTCGCCGAGAAGTGCGCACTCAGGGCGCAAGGGTTGGCCGTTCGGCGGAAATGGCGACGAGGCGCCACCCCCGAGCGGGAGTGACGCCTCGTCGTACAGCAGGTGGTCAGATCCGTGGATCAGTGACCGTGGCCGTGGCCGTGCCCGTGGCCGCCGGCGGCCTCGGGCTCCTCCTCGACCGGCTTGTCGACGACCAGGGTCTCGGTCGTCAGCAGCATGGCCGCGATCGAGGTGGCGTTGACCAGCGCGGAGCGGGTGACCTTGACCGGGTCGAGGACGCCCTGGGCGACCAGGTCGCCGTACTCACCCGTGGCGGCGTTGAAGCCGTACGACGGGCCGTTGGCGGCGCCGCCCTCGCGGACCTTCGTGGTCACGACGTAGCCGTTGTCGCCACCGTTCTCGGCGATCCAGCGCAGCGGCTCGTCGGCGGCCTTGCGAACGATGCGCACGCCGGCGGCCTCGTCGCCCTCGAGCCCGAGGTCACCCTCGAGCACGGAGACGGCGTGGATCAGCGCAGAGCCACCGCCGGAGACGATGCCCTCCTCGATCGCGGCGCGCGTCGCGGAGACGGCGTCCTCGATGCGGTGCTTCTTCTCCTTGAGCTCGACCTCGGTCGCAGCGCCCACCTTGATGACGCAGACGCCGCCGGCCAGCTTGGCCAGGCGCTCCTGCAGCTTCTCGGTGTCCCAGTCGGAGTCGGAGTTCTCGATCTCCTTCTTGATCTGGTTGACGCGGCCCTCGACGGCGGCCGTGTCACCGGCGCCCTCGACGATCGTGGTGTCGTCCTTGGTCGCCACCACGCGGCGGGCGCGACCCAGGGAGTCCAGACCGACCTGGTCGAGCTTGAGGCCGACCTCCGGGGAGATCACGGTGCCACCGGTCAGGATCGCGATGTCCTGGAGGATCGCCTTGCGGCGGTCACCGAAGCCGGCCGGCTTGACCACGAGCGCGTTGAACGTGCCGCGGATCTTGTTGACGACCAGCGTCGACAGCGCCTCACCCTCGACGTCCTCGGCGATGATGACCAGCGGCTTGCCGGTCTGCATGACCTTCTCGAGGACCGGCAGGAGCTCCTGGATCGAGGAGATCTTGCCCTGGTTGATGAGGATGTAGGGGTCGTCGAGGACGGCCTCCATGCGCTCGGCGTCGGTCACGAAGTAGGGGGACGTGAAGCCCTTGTCCCACTGCATGCCCTCGGTGAACTCGAGCTCGGTGCCCATCGTGTTGGACTCGTCGACGGTGATGACGCCGTCCTTGCCGACCTTGTCGAACGCGTCGGCCAGCAGGTCGCCGATGTGGCTGTCGCGGCTCGAGATCGTGGCCACGTTGGCCATGTCCTCGCGGGAGTCGACGTCGCGGGCAGCAGCCAGCAGCGCCTCGGACACCTTCGCCGCAGCGAGGTCCATGCCGCGCTTGAGGCCCATCGGGTTGACGCCGGCGGCGACGGCCCGAAGGCCCTCGTGCACCATCGCCTGCGCCAGGACCGTCGCCGTCGTGGTGCCGTCACCGGCGACGTCGTTGGTCTTGGTCGCGACCTCCTTGCACAGCTGCGCGCCGAGGTTCTCGAACGGGTCGTCGAGCTCGACCTCACGCGCGACGGTCACACCGTCGTTGGTGATGGTCGGAGCGCCCCACTTCTTGTCGAGGACGACGTAGCGGCCCTTCGGACCGAGCGTCACCTTGACGGCGTTGGCGAGCTTGTCCACGCCGCGCTCGAGCGAGCGGCGGGCGCTCTCGTCGAACGAGAGGATCTTAGGCATCAGCCGATCACCGCGAGGATGTCGCGCGCGGAGAGGATGAGGTACTCCTCGCCGGCGTACTTGACCTCGGTGCCGCCGTACTTCGAGTAGATGACCTTGTCACCGACCGCGACGTCGAGCGGGACGCGGTTGCCGTTGTCGTCGACGCGACCCGGGCCGATCGCCAGGACCTCGCCCTCCTGGGGCTTCTCCTTGGCGGTGTCCGGGATGACCAGGCCGGAGGCGGTGGTCTGCTCGGCCTCGACCTGCTTGACGATGATGCGGTCCTCGAGGGGCTTGATGTTGATCGACACGGTCGACCTCCACTTTCCACGTTGTGCCGGATGCCGGGGACGGGCGTCCGCGGCGAAGTCTTCGCCTGCGAACCGAAGCGCCGTCGCGGGGGTCGCACCGTGTCGCAAGCGTTGGCACACTCAAGGTGAGAGTGCCAGCGACGACGTTAGCACTCACCTCAACCGAGTGCCAGAAGTGGTCACGAGGGCAGGTTCGCGTGACCACACGTGCAGGTTCGCGTGACCACACGTGCGGGTTCGGCGGGGTCAGGACGGGCAGCGGGACCAGAGACCGCGGCCGGCTTCCCGCGCGGCTGCCTCGGCCGCCTGCATCCGCTCCAGGTGGCGGTCGTTGGGCCGGTAGAAGGCGACCCGCGCGAACCCCCGGCGCACCAGGGCCTCGTTGACGAAGACGCCGCGGTCGTTCCAGACGTAGCCCAGCGTGCGGCCGTAGCGATCGTGGAGCTCGCGGTCGGTCTGCAGCCAGGCCACGCTCCCCCGCGGCAGCAGCCGCTCGGTCGCGGCGGTCGCCGCCCGCGCCAGGCACTCGACGGGGACGCCGCGCCACTTCGACTCCGGGGTGTCGATCTCGAGCAGGCGGACCGGGACGTCCTCGCCTTCCGGCAGCACCCCGCGGCGTACGGCGCGGAGGGTGACGGTGTCACCGTCGCTGACCCAGCGGACGGTGGCCCGTTGTGCGTCCTGCGGGATGCCCCGGGGGTCGACGCCGGGCCGGGCGGTCGCTGTCGCCGTCCCAGTGCGGGCCCGCTCTGGAGCGACCGCGCTCGGTGTCGCGCGACCGTTGTCGAGCAGCAGTGCAACCACCACTGCCGCAGCGACGGCCAGACCGGCAGCCGCGGCGGGGACCTCGCCCCGGCGACGACCACTCACCGGAGATCAGCCGAGACCCACGCCCTGACACCAACCCAGGAAGGCGTTCCAGGTGCCGCCGCGGGCCGCGCACTTCTGAGCCTCGGTGAGCGGCGTGGGTGTCGGCTCCGGCGCCTGCGTCGTGGGATCGGGGTCCGGGCCGCCGTCGTCGCCGGGAGTGGTCGAGCCGCTCGTGGGCTTCTTCGTCGGCCTCGGCGCAGATGACGGCTTCGTCGACGTGGAGGACGACGCACTCGCCGACGGACTCGTGGACGCAGTCGCGGAGGCGCTGTCGCTCGCCGAGGTGGTGGGCGACGGCTTCTTCGTCTTCGGCAGCTTCACCGTGACGTTGGTCGTCGGAGCGTCGTCACCGAGCTCCTGGATCGTCTGCGCGCCCGGGATCTTGTTGAACGGGGAGTTGGGGTCGCCCGCGGTGACCTTGATGCCGACGATGCCGAGGAGCAGCACGAACGGCACAGCGGCCAGCAGCCGCCACGCGGTCTTCCCAGAGGTCCCGAACATGGCGACCAGTGTGCCACCGCGAGCGACGCAGTGCCGCGTTCAGGTCCGTGTGAGGTGGACGACGACCTCGTAGTGCCCCGTGTGGGGGAACATGTCGAGCACCCGCGCACGCACCGCCCGCAGGGAGGGCATCGCCGCCAGGTCGCGCGCGAGGGTCACCGCGTTGCAGCTCGAGTAGACGACGTCGCGCACGGGAGAGACCTCGAGCGCGGCAGCCAGGTCGCCGATGCCCCGGCGGGGCGGGTTCACCACCACGAGGTCGGCCTCGGGGAGCAGCTCGCCCATCACGGTGGCGTCGCCGGTGAGGAAGCGGGCGGCACCGAGCCCGAGCTCCCCCGCCGTACGCCGGGCGGCGGCCACCGCCTCAGCGCTGATCTCGACCCCGGTCACCGCAGGTGACGAGGAGACCCGGGCGGCGTGGAGGGCGAAGCCGCCGACCCCGCAGTAGAGGTCGAGCACGCGGGCGGGGGCGACCTCGGCGATCCACTCCGTCGCCTGGGCGTAGAGCGCAGCCGCCATCGCGGTGTTGGTCTGGAAGAAGCCCTGGGGGCGCAGGTGCAGCGGCAGGCCGTTGACCCGCATCGTCAGGGTGTCGCCGTGCAGGAGCAGCTCGCGCTCCCCCTCGAGCACTGCCTTGTGCTCCGGCTGGAGGTTGACGCTGACCACGACCGCGGTCGGGAGCGAGGCGAGCAGCCACGGAAGGTGCTTGCGGATCCGTGCCACCGGCTCCTGCGACCGGAGCACGAACCGCACCATGAGCTCACCGTCGGGCGACTCGGTGGCGATCACGTGCTTGAGCTCGCCGCGCCGCGTCGCCAGGTCGTACGGCGCCAACCCGGCACGGTCGATGAACGCCGCGATCGTCTCCATCGTGGCCACGAGGCCCGGCGTGTGCAGGGCGCAGTCGCGCAGATCGATGCCGATCTCCCCCGCCTGGGCAGCGGCCGAGCCGGGCGGCGCCAGGATGCCCAGCGTCGGCGCAGCGCTCGTGCCGGTGACGACCATCTTCGCCTTGTTGCGGAAGCCGGCCTCGGCGCTCGCGACCGGCGGGAGCCAGACCACGCCGGCGGCGACCTCGGCGAGCAGGCGCTCGACGTCGGTCTGCTTGGCGGCCAGCTGGTCGGCGTACGGCGTGGGCAGCAGGGCGCAGGAGCCGCACCGACCGGCGTCGAAGTGGTGGCAGGTGAGCGTCACGCGGAACCGTCCGAGCCGCGCGCAGCCGCGGCGGTCTTGAGCTCCGCCCAGGCGCCCCGCTGGCGCAGTGTCGCACCGCTGGGGACCGTGCCCGGCTCCTGGGCGCGCGCCCACTCGACGTACGCCGCGTAGCTGCCGGACCCGGGGGTCTCCTCGAGGAAGCGCGCGATGATCGCGAGGACGTCGTCCTCGCTCCACCGCCGTGAGGTGGAGCGGGTCGTGTTCGTCGCGACGCCGGCGGCCGCGCAGGCAGCCGTCCACGAGCCGAAGCGGCGGATCACCAGGGTGCTGGAGCCGGCCGCGTGGTCCGGCGTACGGGTGCGCCAGGCGTCGTAGGCCCCGACAGCGAGGGGCTCGCCGACGGCGGCCGCGGCTGCCCGGAGGCCCGCGGCGAGGGCATCGTCGGAGAACGTGGGAGTGCGCACCGCCACATTCTCCCCGACACGCGAGGCGAGGCAGCCCGACGGCCTTACTCTTCCCTCGTGAGCAGCAACCACGCCGACCGCCGCAAGGGGGTCAGGCGCGCGCTGCTGATGGTGGCGCTGCTCGCGGTGGTGCTGCTTCCGGTCATCGGGATCCGTGTGCTCGGCAAGGAGGAGCCCGAGGCGGTCTCCTCGACGGGCGACGTGACGCTGGGCGCCGGCGACCGGATGGTCTACGTCGTCGAGGGGCACGTCGCGGCAGTGTCGTTCACTGACAACGGCGTCTCGTCCCACGGGCCGCCGGTCGTCTCCGACCTGCTGTGCGCGCGGGTGTACGCCGCACACGGCACCGGTGTCTGCCTGCGCCAGACGACTGCCCTGTCGTGGTCCGCGACGATCCTGGACCGCAACCTGGAGGCGACCAGCACCTGGCCGATGGCCGGGGAGCCGGTGCTCGCACGTGTCTCGCCCAGCGGCCGGATGGTCGCGTGGACGGCGCTCACGAAGGGCACGTCGCTCAGCGGGACCTTCACCGCGGTGACGTCCGTGGTCGACACCTCACGGCGTGAGGAGATCAAGGACCTCTCGACGTTCACCGCCCGGGTCGGCGCCGACCGTCGGGCGACGAAGAAGTACCAGATCTGGGGGGTCACGTTCCGCGACGACGACGCCTTCCTCGCCACGGTGAGCGCAGGCGGTCGGCGCTACCTCGCCCAGGGACGGCTCAGCACGCGCGAGCTCGTCACGATCGCACCCGACGTCACCAACCCCGCCGTGTCGCCGGACGGCAGGCAGGTGGCCTTCGTCCGCATCGACGGCGAGGGCCGCACCGGACGGCTGGCGGTCATGGACCTCCGCACGCGCCGGATCCACCACGTGGGCGAGCAGCGCGGCGTCACCGACCAGCCGGTCTGGTTCGACGACCAGACGGTTGGCTACGTCGTCCGCGACGCAGCCGGCAACGCCACGATCTGGTCGACCGGCATGGGTGCCGGCGCGCGCCCCGCCCTGGTCCTCGCCAACGCCGAGTCGCCCAGCCCCCTCTGACGGACCAGCAGCGATCAGCCCAGCAGCGCCCAGGCGAGCACGACGAGCGCCAGGACGGTGAGGCCGACCAGGAGCGTGCCCGAGAGCAGGAGCGGCAGCAGAACCCACGGGCCGACCTGCGGGTCGATCCGCAGCTCGGGTGGGCCGGCGACCTCCGCGAGGTCGGCCGGCAGCGGGGTCGTGGGCGGGATCAGCCGCATCTCGCCGAGGCGCTGGTAGAGCTCGGCCGCCTGGTCGAGGTCGATCGGCTCCAGGCCGTCGAGGGCGACGAACCCGTCGCGCCCCGGGGCCGCCTCGTCGACCGGCAGCCACAGGCCGGTCAGGTCGAGCCGCTCGAGCACGGGGTACGGCGGGGCGCCCGCGCCGCGGCGTACGGACTCGCGGTGGAGGACGATCGTGAGGTCGTCCTCGTGGCCGGAGCGGTAGTAGCGGCAAGTAGAGGTGTTCATCGGAGAGCGAGGGTAACCCGGCGGAGCGGGTCGCACGCGCGTATGCTGACCTCGTCCGGATGCAGAAGTCCGGAGGTCAGGGCTGACGCCCCCGTCCCCGCAGGGACCGGCCGTCGCCCCGCCAACGCGCTGGCCGCCCCACGGCAGCCTGTCGCCACGCGCGTGTCTGGACCTGATGTCAGGAGCACACTGCTTGTCCACGCAGCCCACCCAGCAGAGCCGCCGTTCACGCGGCGGCCAGCGCCGCAACGGTGCCAACCAGAACCGCGGCGGCAACTCCGCCAACGCGAGTCGCGGCAACACCCGGCGCCGGCGCGACAACGAGGGGATCATCCCCGTGCTGGCGAAGGCCGTGCGCGAGGTGGAGCAGGCGGTGCAGAAGGGCCAGGGGCTCTCCCACCGCTCCCGCTACCAGGCGATCGCGCTGCTGGCCCGCAAGGAGCGCCTGCGGGTCCGCTCCGACGAGGCGATCTCCGAGCAGCAGCGCGACACCGAGCTGAAGCGGCTCGACGGGGTCGCCACCATCCTCGCCCAGTGCGCAGCGCGTGAGCCCGGCCTCTTCTCCCTCCTCGACGAGAACGCCGAGATCGGCGAGGCGACGCGCCACCGCATGGCCGAGATGCTCGAGGCCGCCGGCCAGGCCGCCGAGGCGGTCGCGGTCGAGGAGCCCGCATCGGACGGCGACACGACGGCGCCGCGCACCGATCGCAAGGCGACTCCCCCGTCCGTCGTCGCCGCACGGCTGGCCAACCCGTTCCTCGTCCCCGACTTCAGCCAGGCCGTACGCCGCGTTCAGGGCACGCTCGTCGGCTGGGAGCTGATCGGCCCGCTCCTCAACTCCTTCGAGCAGCCGGTGCCCGGCGCCCCGGCGTGCATGGAGCTCCCCGAGCCGCGCCCGATCCTGCTGCCCCCGGGCGTCGAGCTCATGGACCACCAGGCCCGCCTGCTCTCCGCCATCGCCGGTGGCCACCGCACCGTCCTGCTCGCCGACGAGCCGGGTCTCGGCAAGACGGCACAGTCGCTGCTCGCGGCCGAGGTCTCCGAGGCGTACCCCCTGCTCTGCGTCGTGCCCAACGTCGTCAAGACCAACTGGGCCCGTGAGGCCGCCCGCTGGGTGCCGAAGCGCTCCGTCTCCGTCGTGCACGGCGACGGCAACGACGTCGACGGCTTCGCCGACATCATCATCGTCAACTACGAGGTGCTCGACCGGCACGTCGACTGGATCGGCGAGCACGGCTTCCGCGGCATGGTCGTCGACGAGGCCCACTACATCAAGAACCGCAAGTCGCAGCGGTCGCAGTACGTCGTGGAGATCTCCGAGCGGATCCGGCGCCGCGTCGCCCGTCCCCTGCTGATGGCGCTCACCGGCACCCCGCTGATCAACGACATCGAGGACTTCCGGGCGATCTGGCACTTCCTCGGCTGGATCGAGGAGCGCAAGCCGGGCTCGCAGCTGATGGCGGAGCTCGAGGCGACCGGCCTGACGCCGGCCGACCACCCGTTCTACCCGGCGGCCCGGCAGGCGGTCGTCGACATGGGCATCGTCCGGCGCCGCAAGGTCGACGTCGCCGCCGACATCCCTGCCCGCCGCGTGGCCGACCTCCCGGTCGAGCTCGAGGGTGCCGAGGGTCGCTCGATCCAGAAGGCCGAGCGCGAGCTCGCCGAGCGCCTCGTCGGTCGCTACGACGCGGCGATGGAGCACCGCCGCTCGTCTCCGGTCGCCATCGCGTCGGCCGAGAGCGCCGACGGCATCGACCACGAGCTGGTCCGTCGCGTCGCCGAGCGCGAGGTGGCGGAGGGGTCGGACAACACCACGGGCGAGAACGTCTTCGCGATGGTCCGCCGCATCGGCCGGGCCAAGGCCGAGCTCGCCGCCGACTACACCGCGCAGCTGGCCCGCTCGACCGGCAAGGTGGTCTTCTTCGCCAAGCACCTCGACGTCATGGACGCCGCCGGCGCTGTCTTCGACAAGCGCGAGATCAGGTGGACGACGATCCGCGGCGACCAGTCCGCGAGCGCACGCACCGCGGCCATCGACGCGTTCGTCGAGGACCCCGAGGTGCAGGTGATCGTCTGCTCGCTCACCGCAGCCGGCGTCGGCATCAACCTGCAGGTCGCCTCCAACGTCGTGCTCGCCGAGCTGTCGTGGACCGACGCCGAGCAGACCCAGGCGATCGACCGCGTCCACCGCATCGGCCAGACCGAGCCGGTCACCGCGTGGCGGATCCTCGCCGCGCAGACGATCGACACCCGGATCGCCGAGCTGATCGACTCCAAGGCCGGTCTGGCCGCCCGCGCGCTCGACGGCGCCGAGGAGGAGGAGACCACCACGGTCGACATCCAGGTCGAGACGCTGGTCTCGCTGCTCACCGACGCCCTGCGCTCGCGCTCCTGACCTACGAACTGCGCCTTCGGGGCAGCACGGAGTTCGTGCGGCGCGAAAGCGCAGGTGGTGCACGTTCTGGCAGTCTCGGGGCATGCCGGACCGCACCCCGCCGCTCACGAGCGGCCCGACACCCGTCGCCCACGCCGTACGGGAGTACGCCGCGCGGCAGCCGGGCCTGGTCCCTGCCACCGAGGCCTACATCGAGCTCGTGACGACGCTGCTCGACGACGCAGGCATCAACTACCTGAGCGTCACGGGCCGGACCAAGACGGTGGCGAGCTTCGCGGGCAAGGCCGCGCGCACCGGTCCCGACGGACGCGAGCTCTACGACGACCCGCTCAACCAGATCACCGACGCGATCGGCATCCGCGTGATCACCTACGTCCACCGCGACGTCGATGCCGTCGCGCACGTGCTCGCCGAGGCGCTGGGCATCCTCGATGACCGCGATCTGGGAGCCGAGACCGCGCAGGGTGGCGGCTTCGGCTACGCGAGCCGGCACCCGCTGGTCGCTCCCACCCCCGAGCACACCCTGCCGGCGGCGTACGACGTGCTCGGCTCGGGCGAGGGCGCCCACCATGCGTCTGTGCAGGTCCGCACGGTGCTGCAGCACGCGTGGGCGGAGTTCGAGCACGACATCCGCTACAAGGGGACGATCCCCGAAGAGCACTCGGCCGACTTCGACCGTCGGTTCACGCTCGCGGCGGGGCTGCTGGAGCTCGCCGACCGGGAGTTCTCCGCGATCCGCGAGCAGCTCGAGCGCAGCGCCCCGAAGCACCGCTCGCACGACGACTCCGGCGACCCCCGCATCGCGGCGAAGGAGCTCTCGAGTTTCCTGTCGACGCACTACACCGACGTCGGCTGGTCCCGCTCGGACCACTACGGCTGGATCAGCGGACTCCTGCTCGAGCTGGGCATCACCTCGCTCGACGAGCTCGCCGCGCTGCTCGCCTCGGTCGACAGCGCCGCGATCCACGAGCGGATGGGCTACAAGCACCCGGCAGGCGCCGTACGGAAGCTCGACGACGCGCTGCTGGCGATCTTCGACGAGCGCTACGTGCTGTTGCGGGGCAACGCGCACCGCGCCGACCTGCTCCGGGC
>NZ_DATIHB010000179.1:0-4468 GCF_035481145.1 Nocardioides sp.
CGGGAACACCGCGTTACATGGATCAGACAGGCGCCTTGGCCGCCTCGATCAGCTCGCGCACGACTGAGGAGCAGCCGCCGCAGCCGGTGGTGGCACGGGTCTTCTCCTTCGCCTCCTCGAACGTGCGGCACGAGCGGATCCGACCGGCACTGACGCCGGCGCAGGCGCAGACCTCGGCGTCGTCGGGCAGCAGGATCGAGCTGTCGCCCTCGGGCCGGTCGGCCATCAGCAGCTCGCCGGGCTCGGAGTCGGCCAGGATCGTGCGGCGGTCGAAGAGCTGGGTGATCAGGCCGATCCGCGACAGGTCTCCGATCAGGGTGCCCGCGACGATCACGTTGCCGTCGACGACCAGCTTGCGGTGCGTGCCGACGATCGGGTTGGTCACCTCCACGACGTCGCCCTCGGTGTGCTCCGGGTCGCCGAGCACGGCGACGTCGAGGCCGGTCGCGCGCAGGCGCGCCACGGCACGGGAGCCTTCGTACTTCACGTCCTCGCCGGTCAGGTGGGCGGCGAGGAGACCCGCCTGCTCCCACGCCGGTGGCACGAAGCCGGTCACCTTGCCGGCGTGCTCGGCGCAGTCACCGATCGCGAAGATCGCGTCGTCGTCGACGGACTCGAGCCGGTCGCCGACAACCACGCCGCGGCGTACGGTCAGGCCGGCGCGACGGGCCAGCGCGGTCGACGGGCGGCCGCCCGCGGTGAGGACGACGAGGTCGGTCTCGAGCAGGAAGCCGTTGTCGAGCTTGAGCCCCTCGTCGGTCAACCGGACCGCGCGGGCACCGGTGTAGACCTCGGTGCCGAGCTTCTTGAGGTGGCGCTTGAGGACCGTGCCACCGCGACGGTCGACCTGCTGCGACAGCAGGTGCTCGGTGCCCTCGACGACCTCGGTCGCGACGCCGCGGACGCTGAGCGCGCGGGCGACCTGGAGGCCGAGCAGGCCACCGCCGACGACGACGGCGCGGGATCCCTCGGGCAGCGCCTCGACGGCCTCGATCAGCCGCTCGCAGTCGGCGAGGCTGCGGAAGGCGTGGACCTTCGGGTGCAGCGCGCCGTCGAGCTGGACGAGTCCCCGGATCGGCGGCAGCGTCGGGATCGCACCGGTCGCGAGGACCAGCTTGTCGAACTCGATCTTGGTGCCGTCGACGAGCATCACGTCGCGCAGGTCGCGCTCGATCTCGAGCACGCGCGCACCCGTGCGCAGGTCGACACCCTGCGCGGCGTACCACTCCGGCTGGCGCAAGGTCAGCGCGTCGATCGGGTGCGTGCCCTCGAGCACCGCCGACAGCAGGATCCGGTTGTACGCCGGGTGGTCCTCGTCGCCGAGCACGGTGATGTCGCCGTCGTAGCGGCGCGCCACGAGCTCCTCGACCAGCCGTGTCGTCGCCATGCCGTTGCCGACGATGACCAGCCGCTCTCGCTTCTTGCTCATGCCGTTGCCGCACCTTCCGCCGTGATCCGGGCCGCGCAGACCTTGAACTCCGGCATCCGGGAGTACGGGTCGAGCGCGTCGTTGGTCAGCTTGTTGGCGCCCACCCAGTGGAACGGCACGAAGACCGTGTCGGGCCGGATGGTCGTGACAACCCTGACCGGGGCCACCATGACACCACGACGCGTCTCGAGCGTCACCGACATGCCCTCGACGTAGCCGGCACGTCGGGCCAGCATCGGGTGCATCTCGATGAAGGCACCGTCGTCGGGGAGGTCCTTGACCCGGCGGGTCTGCGCGCCCGACTGGTACTGCGCCAGGACCCTGCCGGTGGTCAGGAAGAGGGGGTACTCCGCATCGGGGACCTCGGCCGGGCCACCGTGCTCCACCGCGATGAGCTTCGCGCGCCCGTCTGGGGTGAAGAACCGGTCGGCGAAGAGGCGCTCGGTGCCGACGGTGCCATCGGCGTTGACCGCCCCGGCAGGCGCGGGCCAGAAGACGCCCTGCTGCTCGCGGACCAGGTCGTAGGTGATGCCGGAGTAGTCGGCCTTGCCGCCGGCGCTGGCGCGGCCGAGCTCGGCGAAGATCTCCTCGGGCTCGGTGGAGAAGGCGATCGGCGACTTCAGCCGCTCGGCCAGGCCGGCGATGATGTCGAGGTCGCTGCGTACGCCGGCGGGCGGGGTGATCGCCTGGTTGCGCAGGATCACCCGGCCCTCGAGGTTGGTCATCGTGCCTGTCTCCTCGGCCCACTGCGTGACCGGCAGGATCACGTCGGCACGCGCCGCCGTCTCGCTCATCACCATGTCGGCGACGACGAGCAGGTCGAGCGCGTCGAGCCGCTCCCCCACGTGGTTGGCGTTGGGGGCGCTGACGATGATGTTGGAGCCGAAGACCAGCAGCGCCTTCGGGCCGTCGGGCTGCCCGAGCGCGTCGAGCAGCTCGTACGCCGAGCGGCCCTTGCCTGGGATCGTGGCGGGGTCGACGCCCCAGACGCCGGCGACGTGCTCGCGCGCGGCCGGGTCGTCGATCATCCGGTAGCCCGGCAGCTGGTCGGCCTTCTGGCCGTGCTCACGACCGCCCTGGCCGTTGCCCTGGCCCGTGAGACAGCCGTAGCCGGCGTACTGCTTGCCGGGCATGCCGAGCGCGAGGGCGATGTTGATCCAGGACACGACGGTGTCGGCGCCCTGGGCCTGCTGCTCGGCGCCGCGTGCGGTCAGGATCGTCACGCGATCAGCCGTGCCGAGGAGCTCGGCGACCTCGCGCAGCTCGGGGGCGGTGATGCCGGTGACGCGCTCGCCGCGCTCGGGCCACCAGGCCATGACGGAGGCCTTGACGTCCTCCCAGCCGGTCGTGCGGTTCTCGATGTAGTCGAGATCGACGTGGCCGTTGCCGATGATCAGGTGGAGCAGCGTCTGGGCCAGGGCGAGGTCGGAGCCCGGGGTCGGCTGCAGCACGACGTCGGCCTTGTCGGCGGTGGAGGTGCGGCGCGGGTCGATGACGACCACCTTGCCGCCGTTCTCGCGCAGCCTGGCCAGGTGGCGCGCGGCCGGCGGCATGGTCTCGGCGAGGTTCGAGCCGACCAGGACGAGGACGTCGGTCTGCTCGATGTCGGCGAGCGGGAACGGCAGGCCGCGGTCGACACCGAACGCCCGGATCCCGGCGTTGGCCGCGGAGCTCATGCACCAGCGGCCGTTGTAGTCGATCTGGCTCGTGCCGACCGCCACGCGGGCGAACTTGCCCAGCTGGTAGGCCTTCTCATTGGTCAGGCCGCCGCCGCCGAAGATGCCGATGGAGTCCGGGCCGTGCTCGTCACGGAGCTCGGTCAGCCGGCCCGCGACGAAGTCGAGCGCCTCGTCCCACGGGACCGCGCGGTACTCCCCCGTGGCGTCGTCCTTGATCAGTGGCGTGGTGATCCGCTCCGGGTGCTTGAGGAGCTGCGCGGAGGTGAAGCCCTTGCGGCACATCGCGCCCTTGTTGACCGGGAACTCCGACCACTCCGACACCTCGACGGTGCGCGCGCCGGAGAGCCGCATGCCGCACTGCAGCGAGCAGTAGGGGCAGTGGGTGGTGGTGCTCATGGGAGTCTCCGATCGGGAGCGTGCGTCAGATGCGGGCGTGCGCGAGGCTGGGGATGCGCTCGGTGAAGAGGTGGCGGCGGGTGTACTCGAACCAGGTCAGCGCCAGGCAGAAGACGTAGTAGCCGGCAAAGACCACGAACGCCGAGCGCACCGCCGCGACCGGGTCGTCCACCCAGGGCGCGCCGAAGGTCATCGGGATCAGGAAGCCACCGAGGGCGCCGACCGCACCAGCGATCGCGATCACCGCCGACGACGACCTGGTCGCCGCCACGACCGCAGCCTCGTGCTCCGCGGAGCTCTCCTCAAGACCGTCGGTGTGCTGGTGCCGCCAGATCAGCGGGATCATCCGCGAGGTGGAGCCGTTGCCGATGCCCGTGGCCGCGAAGACCACCACGAAGGCGGCGAGGAACCACGGGAAGAGCGACTGGTTCTCCAGCGCGATCGCCGGGTCCTTGGCGGGGTTGGGGGTGAGCGCGGACAGCGTGGCGAGCACGCCGGCGGCACCGAGGATCATCACCGCGAAGACCGCCAGCGTGACCCGGGCACCACCGAAGCGGTCGGCCAGCCAGCCACCGACCGGGCGGCTCAGCGAGCCGACGAGCGCGCCGATGAAGGCGTAGTAGGCGAAGTGGATCCCGACGGTCTCCCCCGTCGCCGGGTCGACCACCGCGAAGTTGAGCTTGATCAGCAGTGGCATGGCGGCGGCGTACCCGATGAACGAGCCGAAGGTGCCGATGTAGAGCAGCGACATCACGATCGTGTGCTTCTGGGTGAACATCGCCATCACCTGGCGCGGGTTGGACTTCGCGGTGCGCAGGTTGTTCATCGAGCGCGCGGCACACACGGTCGCGATGACCGCCAGGCCTGCGTAGAGGTAGCCGGCGCGCTCGAGGTGGAGGACGCCGCCCTTCACCAGGCCGAAGAGGCCGGTCCCGCCCACGATGAGCGGGACGAAGAACTGCGC
>NZ_DATIHB010000180.1:0-7402 GCF_035481145.1 Nocardioides sp.
CCGCCGACTAGACGAACGCGCTCAGGTGCCGTCGTCGGAGCCGCCATCTGGCAGGAGGCGGTCCCGGAACTGCCGCAACTGCTCCGCGCCTTGACGATTCTGCGCCCGGACGCGCTCAACACGCTCAGCGCGCGCCTCTACGGTCACGTCGACATGACCGCGCTTCAGAACCGACGATGACTTGATCACGGAGGAGATCTCGCGGAGCGCCTTTGCCATGTGGTGGACGCCGTACGCCTCGGCAAACATAAGTCCCTTGCCGAGCTCGAGGTCGAGCACGTGGCGCTCCTGCCAGTGGCCCTTGCGACCGTCCGAGTACGTCACCGTCACGGTGTGCTGCGCGGGAAGGTCCTCCCGCCCTGCACGGTCGATGTGGCTATCGAGATACGCCCGCACCTCGTGACCAGGTGGCCACATGTCAGTTGGCTCGGAGAAGAGTCGAGCATCCCCGAGGACGTAGCCGCCCTCGTCCTCAGCACGCACGAATGGAGGATCGATCTTGATGGATACCCGCCGAGCAGGAGTGGTGCCGATGTTGGCCACCACGATGTCTGCGATGTGGTTGCTCGTGAGGCCCGGCTTGCACGACACGACCATGTAGGGCCGGGTCTGGTCACGGAACGCTTCGCGAGACAAGGCGTACTGGCGGCCAGCGTAGACGGCGGCGATCGCAGCAACGATGATGCCGACTGCAGTAGTCGCGCTCGCAATCACGTCCCAGGCTGTGGGTGAGAGACCGAGGTACTCGGGGGGTTTCGCCATCGTTGCTGAGTCTCCGTTCCGCGTCGGCCCGGGATCTCTTCGCGGCCCCCAACGCGGTTGCGACTCTATGACTGTGCGCAAGGACGATTGCCCGCGACAGCGAGCCCTCCGCTGTCGGTGGTGGCGCGTACGGTCGAGCGCGCCGGTCTGGGGCGAACGTCCTCAGCGGTGGAAGCAGTCGGGCTCGATGTCCGAGAAGGCTGACTCCTACGAGTCGTCGGACTCGTTCTTCGTGAACGATGGGCACCTCACGGTGACCGAGTGGGATGGCGCTCAGAACGCCGCGCGCGGCGTCTACGCGCCCGGCGAGTGGGTCAAGGCCCACGTCGTCGACGCGATGGCCTAACGAGCTGGAGCGCTGCGCCCAGCTGCGCCGGCAACCCGGGCTCGGGCCCGGGCACCGGTCAGCCTGTGGTCAGTTGGCTGCCTCCAGCCACTCGTCGCCCCAGACCTCGAGCGGGCTCATCCCGAGCAGCCGAACCGCGAGCTCGTCGGCCGCCCAGATCGTCAACCAGCCCTGCCGGCGCGCACGCACCAACGCCTGCTCCGCGGCAGTCCCGCCTCTGGCACCACATGCGCCCGGCCCACCTCGGGCGATCACCAGGCGCAGGAGCGGCGCTGCAGCCACCCGAGGGTGCCGCGGGCCCGATGCAACACGCGCCCGCCCGCACCGGCGGATGACCTCCATCCGGGCCTCCGGGATCGGTCGAAGCCGCGGCGGCCTCACACGCGCAATCGAGTGCCGCCGGACGTACGTCGATCGACCCTCGAGCCACGCCGCGAGACCGCCTGCTCGAACCATCCACCGCCCGTCGACCTTCTGGCCCGGCAGCACGCCTTCGCGCACGAGCTGGCGCACACGGTCCGGCGTCACGCGGCCGAGGGTGGCGGCTTCGGCCACCGTCACGAGGTCATCCCGGGGCGCAACCGCGATGCTCACAGCTTCTCCTCGAGCAGTCGCGCTAGGTTCTCGAGATCCTTCGCGAGCGCCCGGAGATCCGGCACTGTCAGGTCCGGCAGACCGTCGATGAGCACCACCGGGTGCTCGCCGGCATCGCCGTCGGCAGGGATGCTTTGGATGGCGGTTGCCGCCAGGATCCGCTGACCCTCGGCGCCGCAGAGCCACATCGTCCTGCGGTGTGCACTGGACTGCTCGAGCGGGTCGTTCAGCTCGGCGAGGTGCTCGTCGGGCGTAAGCCCGCACCAGAACGGGCAGGTGATGTCGGGGGTGTTCGTAGAGTTGGTCATGGGTTCGTTCCTTCGTAGGTGTTGGTTCTGGATCTGAGGTCCCGCCCGGTGTTGCTGCACGGGGCGGGACCGTTTTCGTGTCGGAAGCAAGCTCAGTCGGTCTGTGGTGCCTCCCTCTGGTGTACGCATGGATCGCCATAGGCCCAGGCGTCGAGGCAGTCGCGGTGGATCCGCCAGCGGCCGTTCGGCACGCGCTGGCTGCCGTGGAGCTCGCCTGCCTCGCAGGCCTTGCGGACGGTCTGCGGGTGCCGCTCGGTGTGCTCGGCGGCCTGCGCTGTGGTGAACCAGATGCGCTCGCTCATGACCCCTGCTTCCGCGCGCGACGTGCCTTCGCCGAAGCGAGGGCCATGCGCTGGTAGTGCGCCTTCTTCGCGTTCTCGGCCCGCTTCGCCCGCTCCTCGGGCGACAGCACCCGGTCGGGGTCGACCTGGTCCTCGAACTTCCGCAGCAGCCCGTCACGCGCCGGCTGCGTCGCGGCAGTGCGGTCCTCGGTCATCGCCCACTTCGTGTGAGCACCCAGGCGCGCCAGCTGCTTGCGCTCCTCGGGGCTCAGGCCGGTCACTGGTCGACCGTCCCGCGATCGAGCGGAGCCAACCCGCGACGCTCCCGAATCCGGTCTTCGATCTCCTCGACCGACGGCCCGCCCGGTTGGTACGCGGCCTCTGCCTGCTCGCGCGGTGTCATGGCCGCGCAGAGGGCCCGCGCCTCAGCGAGCGCCCGACCTGCAGCCGCGATGCACTCCTCGCGAGTCTTGCTGCCCTCCGGGAGCGGCTTGGCTAGGCGTAGCGCTGCGTACTCGTCCTCAGTCATGAGAGGCCTCCTGTGTGTGGTCGTTCCGCACACAGTCGCAACAGGTGCCGACAAGGGGGAGCGAGCTGCTAACGCCCTGCTATCCGACCCCTCAGAAGACGGCAGGTTTGGACCGGAGAATCCGGGACGAGAGACGTTGAGTTCAGGCGTGGGCAGATGACGCCAGTACGCCTTAGTAGACCTGCGGTGCGACTCATAATCCTTGGGTCGTGGGTTCGAGCCCCACCCGGCCTACTCCAGACGCGGAACTTGTCGCCCGCTGCGACTTCCGGTTGACTCGCTGCACCGATCGGTGCGGCGAGAGGAGGGTCCGGTGTTGCGCTTCGACGGCTCAGGCGCCTCCGATCGCGGCCCCGTGCGCGAGGTCAACGAGGACGCCGGCTTCCTCGGCGCCCAGGTTCTCGTCGTCGCCGACGGTGTGGGCGGCTCGGCCGCCGGTGAGGTCGCCTCCGCAACGACGGCGTACGTCCTGTCGCGGGCGGTCACGGCGGGGTCGGACCCGATGATCGCGCTCGACAACGGCGTGCGTCGGGCGATCGACGTGCTCTCGGGGGCGGAGGCCGCCGACAGCCACAACGGCGGGCTGGCCACGACCCTCACCGCCCTGGCGATCGACGGTGACCGGGCGGCGCTCGTCCATGCGGGCGACTCCCGGGGCTACCTCCTCCGGGCAGGCGGCCTGCTCCGGCTGACCCGTGACCACACCTACGTCCAGCGACTGGTCGAGGACGGGTTCCTCGAGCAGGAAGGGGTGGCCAGCCACCCCTGGCGCCATGTCGTGACCCGCTCGATCCACGCGCTGCCGATCCCTGACGACGAGCGCCCGGAGTACGTCGAGCTCTCGCTCGCCGCCGGCGACCGCGTGCTGCTCTGCACCGACGGTCTCACCGACTGCCTCGACGACGAGCGCATCGCCGCGCTGCTGGCGATCCCGCGGCCCGACGAGGCCGCGCGGGTCCTCCTCGACGAGGCACTTCTCGCCGGTGGGCGCGACAACGTCACCTGCCTGGTGGCCGATGTGGTGACCGCTCATGCGACCCCGCGGCCGCGGATGCCGGGCGACGGTCTCCGGCTCGGCTCCCTGGCGGACGACGGCAACGTCCTCGCTGCGACCGGCATCACGGCGTACTGAGCGCAAACTCGCCTGCGCGGACACTGGTGTCCGGTGGCCTCATCGGTCACAATGGCACCACAACTACATACGTGTCACTTGTCCCGTTTTCATCTCCACTGAAGGGCCGCTGGGGAAGGCGTTGTCCGACGCCGGAGATGAAGGAGGGTCACCGTGACCAGCAACCGCACCGCTACCCGGGGTGTCCTCTATGTGCACTCAGCGCCGTCGGCGCTGTGCCCGCACGTGGAGTGGGCAGTCGGCGGCGTCCTTGGCGTCTCCGTGAACCTCGAGTGGATCCCACAGCCCGCGCAGAGCGGCACCTACCGTGCCGAGCTGTCGTGGACCGGCGCCGTCGGCGCTGCTGCGGCGATCACCTCGGCCCTCCGAGGGTGGAACCACCTGCGTTTCGAGATCACCGAGGAGCCCACCGCGGGCACCGAGGGGTCCCGTTACAGCTTCACTCCCGAGCTCGGCGTCTTCCACGCCGTCACGGGGGTGCACGGCGACATCCTCATCCCCGAAGACCGGCTGAAGGCATCTGTCGTGAAGGCCGCCCTGGGCGACACCACGCTGATGCTCGAGATCGACAAGCTCCTGGGCAAGCCCTGGGACGACGAGCTCGAGACGTTCCGTCACGCAGGTGACGGCGCGCCCGTCCGCTGGCTCCATCAGGTCGTCTGACCGGTAGCACACGCAACGTCATAGGACCTGGCCGCTCTAGCGACCAGGTCCTATGACGTTGTTGCGGGGAGAGGAGCGCTCACTCCCACCAGGGGTAGAACGACGGCATCTGCGAGGCCTTGCCGGTGAACTCGGGGTCGCGCTTCTCCAGGAACGACGCGACGCCCTCCTTGCCGTCCTCCCGCGAGGCGTAGAAGATCGCCAGCGAGTCGGACTCGTGCGCGCGCAGCGGGTGGTCGGCGGCCATGTTGCGGTAGACCAGCTGACGTGCGAGCGCGGTCGCCACCGGGGAGCGGTTCGCCGTGAACTTCCGCGCCAGCTCGTACGCCGACGGCAGCAGGTCGTCGGGCTCGTGCACCGAGCGCACCAGGCCGGCCTCCTGTGCCGCCTCGGCCGTCATGATCTCGGCGGAGTAGAGCATCTCCAGCGCACGCGAGACCCCGACGATGCGGGGGAGGAACCAGGTCGAGCAGGCCTCCGGCGTGATGCCGATCTTGCCGAAGACGAAGCCGATGCGGGCCTTGGTGGAGGCGAGGCGCACGTCCATCGCACACGTCATCGTGGCGCCGATGCCGACAGCCGGACCGTTGATCGCGGCGATGACCGGCTTCTTGCAGTCGTAGATCGCCAGCGCCACCCGACCACCGGTGTCGCGGACCCCGTCCTGGATCGCCGGCTCGGTCAGGCGGTCGCGCAGGTCCGCGATCGTGGGCTCCTGCGACTCGTCGAGGCCGAAGACGTTGCCCTCGCGGGTGAGGTCCATGCCGGCGCAGAAGGCGCGGCCCTCGCCGGTCACCACGATCGCTGCGACGTCGTCGTCGTCCGATGCACGGCGGAAGGCGTGCTCGAGTTCCTCGGCCATCTGCACGGTGAAGGAGTTGAGCGCGTCGGGCCGGTTGAGCCGGAGGGTCAGGATGCGGTCGTCGACGTCGTACGCGAGGGTCTCGTAGGTCTCCATGCCTCGCAGGATGTCAGACGGCGGCGCGGACGACGTACGTGGTGGCGTCCTCGACGCGGACCAGTCCGATGACCTCGCTGTCGGGGATGACGACCCCGAAGCGCTCCTCGATGCCGATCACCAGCTCCAGCAACGACAGCGAGTCGACGGCGAGGTCCTCCACGAACCGCGCCTGGGGCGTGATCTCGGAGACCGGCACCTCGATGATCTGCGCGAGCAGCTCGGCGATGTCGGCGTGGACGTCGTCGTGCGGGGCGGAAGTCATGGCAGACACCTTCAGGAAACAATCCGGATCTAGACTCGCCCATCCTCGCACTCCGCGTCGCGGAGCAGCGCGCCGCAGGGTCGGAAGGGGCACCACATGACCTCACCGTTCGACATCCAGTACGTCCAGCTCCACGGCCACGGCCGCGCCTACGTCAAGGCCGGGAGCGGTCCGGCGCTCCTGCTGCTCCACGGGCTGGCGTGCGACCACCGGACGTGGGACCGCGTGATCGCCGAGCTCGCGACGCGCTACACGGTGATCGCACCCGACCTGCTCGGCCACGGCGCCTCGGACAAGCCCCGCGCCGACTACACGCTGGGTGGCTACGCCAACGGCATGCGCGACCTGCTGTCGGTGCTCGGCATCGAGAGTGCGACGGTCGTGGGGCACTCGTTCGGCGGCGGTGTCGCGATGCAGTTCTCCTACCAGTTCCCCGAGCGCACCGACCGGCTGGTCCTGGTCTCCGCCGGCGGACTCGGGCCGGAGGTCACGCCGTTCATCAAGGCGATCCAGCTCCCCGGTTGGGAGCTCGGCATGCGTGCCCTCACCCGCCCCGGCGTACGCCACGCGGTGACCGGCGTGATGCGGGCGGGCACCGGCCTCTGGCCCCGCTTCACCCGCGACCTCGACGAGGTGGCGGCCATCGTCGACAGCTGGTCGGACCGCCGCGCCCGGTTCGCGATCCGGCACCTCGTGCGGGCGGTGATCGACACCCGCGGGCAGATCGTCACGATGTCCGACCGCGCCTACCTCACCGAGGCGCTGCCGACCGCGGTCGTCTGGGGCCGCGACGACCAGGTCCTCCCGGTGCACCACCTGGAGAACGCCCGCCGGCTCGCCTCCGGTGCCGTCACCGAGGTCTTCGAGGAGAGCGGCCATTTCCCGCACCGCGACCACCCCGAGCGGTTCATCGCCTTCCTCGACCGGTTCATGGAGTCGACCGAGCCGGCCGCGTACGACCGCGAGCGGGTCATCGCCCTGCTCCGTCGTGGCCCCCTCATCGAGGCACAGATCGCGCAGGGCGGCGACGCCCCGGTCGCACCGGTGCGCCGCCTCGCTCCCGTACGCCGCGTCGCGCGCTCCTGACCGTGTCGCGCTCCTGACACCTCAGGCGTCGGCGCCCTCCTGGGGGATGTCGGCTACCGCGGTCGGATCGTCGATGCGATAGCGCGTGAGTGCCTGGGCGACCACCTCGGCGGGCACGGCACCCGCGTCAGCCAGGGCGCGGAGCGCCTGCACCACGACCGACTGGGCATCGACCCGGAAGAACCGCCGCGCCGCCGCACGCGTGTCGGCGAAACCGAAGCCGTCGGTGCCGAGCACGCGGAAGTCGGCGGGCACCCACCGGGCGATCTGCAGGGGGACGGCCGCCATGAAGTCCGACACCGCGACCACGGGTGCGTCGTCGTCACCCAGCCGGTCCGCGACGTACGCCGTGCGGGCCGGCTCGTCGGGGTGGAGCAGGTTCCAGTCCTCGGCGGCCACGCCGTCGCGGGCCAGTTCGTTCCACGAGGTGACCGACCACGTCTCGGCGGCGACGCCCCACTCCTCGGCGAGCAGGCGG
>NZ_DATIHB010000181.1:0-5391 GCF_035481145.1 Nocardioides sp.
GTCTTCCCCTCGACGCTGCCGACCAAGCGCGAGTCGGCGTACGCCGCCTGGGTGTCGATCTCGGTCGGCTGCAACAACACGTGCACGTTCTGCATCGTCCCGTCGCTGCGCGGCAAGGAGAAGGACCGCCGGCCGGGCGAGATCCTGGCCGAGATCCGCGCGCTGGTGGAGGAGGGTGTCTCGGAGGTCACGCTGCTGGGCCAGAACGTCAACGCGTACGGCGTGGAGTTCGGCGACCGCCAGGCCTTCTCGAAGCTGCTTCGCGCGTGTGGGGAGATCGAGGGCCTCGAGCGCGTGCGCTTCACCTCGCCGCACCCTGCGGAGTTCACCGACGACGTCATCGAGGCGATGGCGGAGACGCCGAATGTCATGCCGTCGCTGCACATGCCGCTGCAGTCGGGCTCGTCGCGCCTGCTCAAGGAGATGCGCCGGTCGTATCGCCAGCAGAAGTTCCTCGACATCATCTCGCGCGTCAAGGAAGCCATTCCGGACGCCGCGATCACCACCGACATCATCGTCGGCTTCCCGGGTGAGACCGAGGAGGACTTCCTCGAGACGATGAAGGTCGTCGAGGAGTCGCGCTTCTCGGGCGCCTTCACGTTCCAGTACTCCAAGCGCCCCGGCACCCCGGCGGCTGACCTCCCGTCGGTCGACCCCGCGCTGATCGCCGACCGCTACCAGCGCCTCACCGCACTCCAGACCCAGATCGGCCTGGAGGAGAACCAGGCCCAGGAGGGACGCACGGTCGAGGTCATGGTGGCCGCGGGAGAAGGCCGACGTGACGGTGACACCGGACGCCTCTCGGGACGTGCACCCGACAACCGCCTGGTGCACTTCAACGGCGCGGTGCCCGTGTCGCTGGCTGACGGGCGGGGCGAGATCCGTCCCGGCGACATGGTGACCGTGACGATCACCCGTGGCGCGCCCCACTACCTCGAGGCCGACGGCGCGATCCTGTCGCTGCGCCGGACCCGCTCCGGCGACGCGTGGGAGCGGCGTACGTCGGCTCCGGCTGCGCCTGCTGGTGTCGGGCTCGGCATGCCCGCGATCGGGGTGCCCGCCCCGCTGCCGCCGGTGGTCGGCTGCGGCTGACATCACGCTGAAGACTTTTCGCCACATGCTGGTGAAAAGTCTTCACGCTCGTCGGCCGGTGGAGGGATCACCAGGTCAGCAGGGCAGCGCGGACAGCGCTGGAACTCGCCTGCCCACCCCAGCCTGCGCAGCACGAGGTAGAGCTTGCCTGCCGTCGTGCAGGGCCGGACATAGACCTGGCCCCAGCCCAGACGGAGGGTGCCACGCCCATCGATGGCAGCGTCGAGGTCGCGCTCGAAGGCAGCGTCACGCTCGCTGGTGGTGGAATGGCCGAGTCGGCCGTCCAGCTCGATGAGCTGCTTCAGGTCGGGATGGTCGACGTCGCGGTAGACGACATGCGCGGACGTAGGGCGCACGGGCCCGCCATCCTCCTCGCGGACCTGGCGGTCACCACTCGGCAGTCCGTGCGGCCGGATGACGCGTCGCAGGAACTCCATCTCGAGCACCGACGAGGCCCCGGTCGCCGCGTCGGACAACACACCCTGGATGAGGTGGCGTCGGCGCAGACGTGTCCGGCCCTTCGCCACGGCGAGCAGCCTCCTGGGTGTGGTCCGCCTGGACCGCACGACATCGCTGAGGACACCGACCGCCGCGAGGTCGGTCGCGGCACAGGCGGCCGCATCGATCGCGGCATGCTCGGTCCGGACACGAGGCGGCGAGAGGTTTGCCTGCGTCATGCCGTCGAAGTCGGCGCGGCGCTGGATGCGGATGCCCGGTTGCTCGCGCACGTCGCGGTCGACGGCCACCGCGACCTCGATGGAATCGTTGTCGGCATGCCCGCGGCGGCCGGGGCCGTCGCCGGCCCTCAGAGCGGAGACGCCCGCGAGGGCTGCGGGGGAGGCATACAGCACCGCAGCCCAGGCCCGCTGCTTCCAGGTCGGGTCACCGGTGTGGTTGAGGTAGACGCCGGGATGGTGCGTCACCCACTCGCGCCGCCGCAGTCGTCGTCGCACCGTCGCGTCGGACTCGCCGGGGAGGTCGAGGACCTGCTTGCGGGAGATGACGCCGTCCTGCAGGTCCAGCAGGTCTTCGAGAGGTGAGAGCAGTTGCATCCCTCGACGTTGAGCCGTCACGGCGCCGAGCGCCAGCGGCGTACGGGCGGCTTGTGGACAGCGCTCCACCAAGGTGAAGACTTTTCGCCTCATGCTGGCGAAAAGTCTTCACGGTGACCGTCCGGGCTACTCGAGGTCCATCATCGGCGCGACGCCGGGGCCGTGCTCGGCTTGAGGGGCGGGCTTGCTCTCCTCTGCCCATTCGAGCTCGGCGTCGTGGTGGACATCGGGCAGACGATCAGTGCCGTTCGTGAGTGCAGACATGACTGCCTCCTCTCACCTCCAGTGTTGCGCGCTGCAGCGCTCAGCGGAAGTGCAGGTTGGCGCCGCCTCGGCAGGGTGGGCGTGCAGGTTGGCGCCGCCTCGGTGGGGTCAGCCGCGGGACTCCGCCTCGGCCAGACGCTGGTGCAGGCGGGAGCGCACCTCGTCGGGGGTGTACGCGCGGCGCACCCGCTCCTGGCGGGCGATGATCACGCCGCCGCTCGCGATGCCGAAGATGCCCGCCAGACCGACCCACTTCCAGACCTTCACGCGATCAGCCTAGACGCGGCGCCTCCCGGCCCGCCGCGACGCACGACGAGGCGGAGTTCGGCAGACTGGTCGCATGCTCGAGATCCACGAGGCCGCGAGCCTCGTCCGCACCGGTGACCTGCTGCTCTTCCGGGGCAGCACACTGGCCGACCGCACGATCCGCACGATCTCGAACGCTCCGGTCAACCACGTCGCGGTGGCACTGGTCATCGACGACCTGCCGCCGTTGCTCTTCCACGCTGAGATGAGCCGCAAGCAGTTGGACGTGTGGACGGGTGGGTTCCACCGCGGCGTACAGCTCCACGACCTGGAGCAGGCGGTGACGCGCTGGCACGACGGCTACGGCCAGGAGGTCTGGCTGCGGCAGCTCGCGCCGGAGGTCGGCAAGGAACAGGAGGACGCTGCGCTGCGATCAGTGGCGCGGCTCGACGGCGTGGCCTACCCCGCGGCGGCGCGGGCGCTGGGGCGCTGGTTCAAGGGGCGTGACGGCTACCTGCCCCACAAGCAGCGCGGGCTGCAGGTGCGGCCGGAGGACGCGTTCTGCTCGGAGGTCGTGTCGATGGTCCTGCAGGACATGGGCGTGCTGCACACCGACCGCAAGGCGCACTGGTACGACCCCGGCACGTTCTGGAGCGGTGCCTACCTCCCGCTGAAGGACGGGTGGAGCTACGGCCCGGAGATCGCAGTCGGCGCCCCGCAGGACCCCGACCGCGAGGTGCCGTCGGCGCGCGACCGCTGGCGCTGACCGCTTGAGTGCGCGTGCATGTGGCGAACACAGCCACCTGCGCACTCAAGCCTCGGGGAAGCCGAAGGTCAGGTACTTCTCCGGGGTGCCCAGATGCGCGAGCGCGTGCGCCTCGTGCGGCACCATCGGCGAGGGCAGGGCGTCGAGCGCGAACCATCCGATGCCGTCGCACTTGTGCGCCTCGACGATCGCGGGCTCGCCCTCCCACGCCCGCGCGGTGAAGAAGAAGTCGATGCGCTCGTCGATCGCCTCGCCGCTTGCCGTGCGCTGCATGGCGAACTCGAAGTGCAGGTCGGCGTCGGTGATGCCGAGCTCCTCGAGCGCCTCGCGGCGGGCCGCGGCGTACGCCGTCTCGCCCTTCTCGACGTGGCCGGCGGCGGCTGCGGCCCAGTGGCCGGCCATGTAAGGGACATCGCCGCGCAGCTGCAGCAGCACCTCGGGCCCGTCCGCTCCCTCGCGCAGGAGGTAGACGTAGGAGGCGGGCACGACCACGAATCGCTCGGTCATGCCCGCCACCCTAAGGGCGCCCCTCCCGCGCCCCGCGCCTGCGTCAGTACTGCTGGCCGTCGGCCTGCTGGGGGACACCGGGCTCCTGGCCCTGGTCGTACGCCGAGCCCTGCTCGCCGGCCTGGACCTCCGGGGCCTGCTCGCCGTACGACGATTCGCCGGTCTGCTGCTCCTGCCCGAACGACGACTCGCCGCCGGCCTGCTGCTCCTGGCTGAACGACGACTCGCCGCCGGCCTGCTGCTGGCCGAACTGCGACTCGCCGGCCGACTGCTCGCCACCGAAGCTGCCCTGCTCGCTGGACTGCTCGCCGAAGCCGCCCTGCGGCTCGGACTGCTCGGACTGCTCGCCGTACGACTGCCCGGGCTGGCTGGAGTCCTGGCCGTAGCTGGTCTCCTGCGTCTGCGGCTCGTGACCGAACTCGCCGGGGGTCTGCGCGGGGCTCGCGTCGGCAAGGCCTTCCTGCTCGCCGTACGGCTGCTGGCCCTGCTGCTCGCCGAACCCGCCCTGGTCGCTCGCCTGCTCGGACTGCTCTCCGAAGCTCGACTCCTGCGTCTGCTCGAACTCGTTGCTCTGGATTTCGGACATGTCTGAACCACTCCCGAGATGGAGGTTCGCAGCCGGGTGGGTCCCGGCCGTCCCTGCCATTCAAACAACCCGGTGACCGGCATTGTCAACCGCTGGTTCCCAATTTTCGGGTTCTCTTCAGGTCGGAAATGGACGACGGCCCCGGAACCGCAGGGGTCCGGGGCCGTCGCGGCGCGAGCAGTGTCTGCTCAGGCCTGGTCGTTGATACCGAGGGCGCCCTTGGCCTTGTCGGCGATCGCGTCACCCTTGTCGCCGAGCTTGCCGCCCGACTTCTCGTCAGCGAAGTCCACCGCCTTGTCGATCGCGTCGCCGACCTGGTCGCCGTGCTCGTCGAGCGCCTTCTCGGCCTGGCCCTTGATGTCGTCCATGAACCCCATAGCTACATGTCCTTGCAGATCGCGGCGCCGCCCGAATGCAGCGCCTCGGCGTTTGGAACACTAACCCCATGTTGGAAAGTGCGACACCCGTGATCGCGGTCGTCGGCCCGACCGCCGCGGGCAAGACCGCGCTCTCCCTCGACCTCGCCGAGCGGCTCGACGGCGAGGTCGTCAACACCGATGCGATGCAGGTCTACCGCGGCATGGACATCGGCACGGCCAAGCTCCCCGAGGCCGAACGACGGGGGATCGCGCACCACCTGATCGACCTGATGGAGATCGATGAGGTCGCCAGCGTCGCCGACTTCCAGCGGCTCGCGCGTGCGGCGATCGACGACATCCGTGGCCGTGGCCGCGTCCCGATCCTGGTCGGCGGTTCGGCGCTCTACACGCGCGCGGTGCTCGACCGCTTCGACTTCCCCGGCACCGACGCGGTGGTCCGGGCGCGCCTCGAGGCGGAGCTCGCGACCGTCGGGTCCGGCGTACTGCATGCGAGGCTGG
>NZ_DATIHB010000182.1:0-8857 GCF_035481145.1 Nocardioides sp.
GGGGTGCCCTCGGCGGCTGCTGCGTCGGGCAGGGTGAACGCCCGGAGCCACAGCGCCATCGCGACGCGGTCGTGGGTGGCGTCGTAGGCGTGGCGGCCGTCCCAGCGGCCGATCCAGGCGTGGTCGAGCTGCTCCTTCGGAGCGGCGTGGACCGAGACCGGCAGCTGGTAGAACTCGGTGCCGTCGGCCTCGTCGAGGTACTCGACCTCGACGAGCACGACGAGCAGCTCGAGGCCGTCGTCGTCGCCAGGAACGGGGGCGCTTCGCAGGCCGGCGACACGGAACGGCCGGCCCTTGCCGGCGAACCAGCGGGCGGTGGTGAGGTGGCGCTCGATGTCGCTGCGGTACGGAGTGATCATGCGGTCGTCTCCCGAGTGAGGCGGAACCAGTAGAAGCCGTAGGCGCCCAGCGTCAGGGGATACGGGTGCTCGCTGATCGCCGGGAAGGGCACGCCGCCGAGCAGCTCGACGGGCGTCCAGCCTTCCCACCGCCGCAGGTCGAGGTCGACCGGCTGCGGGAAGCGGGAGAGGTTGTTGACGCAGAGGATGACGTCGTCGCCCTCGGGGCCCGGGTGCTCGCGGATGAAGGAGAAGACCGTGGGGTTGGAGCCGCCGAGGTCGTGGAACATGCCCAGGCCGAACGCCGCGTGGCCGCGCCGCGCGTGGATCATCCGGCGGGTCCAGTGCAGCAGCGACGAGGAGTTCTCCAGTTGGGCCTCGACGTTGACCGACTGGTAGCCGAAGACGGGATCCTGGATGGCGGGGAGGAAGAGCTTGCCGGGCGTCGCGGTGGAGAAGCCGGCGTTGCGGTCCGGCGTCCACTGCATCGGGGTGCGGACGCCGTCGCGGTCGCCGAGCCAGATGTTGTCGCCCATGCCGATCTCGTCGCCGTAGTAGAGGACGGGCGAGCCGGGAAGCGAGAGCAGGAGCGCGGTGAAGAGCTCCATCCGGTTGATGTCGTTGTCGAGGAGCGGGGCCAGCCGTCGGCGGATGCCGATGTTGGCCTTCATCCGCGGGTCCTTGGCGTACTCCGCCCACATGTAGTCGCGGTCCTCGTCGGTGACCATCTCGAGGGTCAGCTCGTCGTGGTTGCGCAGGAAGATGCCCCACTGGCAGCCGTCGGGGATCGGCGGGGTGTCCTCGAGGATCTCGGAGATGGGAAAGCGCGACTCGCGGCGCACAGCCATGAAGATGCGCGGCATGACGGGGAAGTGGAACGCCATGTGGCACTCCGTACCCACCCAGTTGCCCTCCGAGTCGTGCTCGCCGCCGAAGTACTCCACCACGTCGGCCGGCCACTGGTTCGCCTCGCAGAGGAGCACGCGGTCGGGGTAGTGGCTGTCGACGTACGAGCGGACCTCGCGGAGGAACTCGTGTGTCTCCTTGAGGTTCTCGCCGTTGGTGCCGGGCCGTTCGTAGAGGTAGGGAACGGCGTCGAGGCGGAAGCCGTCGACGCCCATGTCGAGCCAGACGGCAAGTGCGTCGATCATCGCCTCGTGGACCTTCGGGTTGTCGAAGTTGAGGTCTGGCTGGTGGTGGAAGAAGCGGTGCCAGTAGTACTGGCCGCGGACCGGGTCCCAGGTCCAGTTGGAGGGCTCGGTGTCGACGAAGATGATCCGCGCGTCCTGGTAGAGCTCGTCGGTGTCGGACCACACGTAGAAGTCGCCGTACGGACCGTCGGGGTCGGTGCGGGAGGCCTGGAACCACGGGTGCTGGTCGGAGGTGTGGTTCATGACGAAGTCGATGATCACGCGGATGCCACGGGAGTGCGCCTGGTCGAGGAACCACTGGAAGTCCTCGAGGGTGCCGATCTCCTCGTGCACGCCGTTGTAGTCGGCCACGTCGTAGCCGCCGTCGCGCAGCGGGCTCGGGAAGAACGGGGGGATCCAGAGACAGTCGACACCGAGCCACTCGAGGTAGTCGAGCTTCTCGGCCAGGCCCCTGAAGTCGCCGGTGCCGTTGCCGTCGGCATCCTTGAACGAGCGGACGAGGACCTCGTAGAAGACGGCGGTGCGGAACCATTCCGGCTGTGCGTCGAGCGTCATGGGGTCGAGTGTAGGCAACCGTTTGAGTAGTGCCCGTCACAGAACGGTTGCTACCCAAGTGGAAGATGTGCCGGTTCTGCGTCATGGTTCTGTTGCCGCACCGTTTCGTCGGCACAAGGTGCAGCGGTCTCGGGAACAGAGTGGAAGGTCGGTCGATGGAAGCGCTTCTCGTGGTGCTCGGACTCGCGGGTCTCGTCGCGCTGGGCGTAGGTCTCTCCCTGCGCAACCGCCAGATCCATGCCGAGCACTGGCTCTGGAAGAAGCAGCGTCTCGCCCGCAGCCGCTTCCTGCTCACCGGCGGCAGCGCCATGACCGCCGTCAGCGCGGTCGCGTTCTTCCTCGTCTGACCAGCCCCCTCACCGCGGTCGAGGCGGGGTTCACCGCCGCGGACGCAGCGTGAGGGCGGTGACGCGCGCGACGACCATCGCCAGGTAGAGCATTCCCGCGATCTGCTCGAGCATCACGAACGACCGCGCGTGCGGGGTCACGGGGACGATGTCGGAGAGCCCCGTGCTGGTCAGGGTCGTCACCGAGAGGAAGAGCAGGTCCATCCAGGTCCGCTGTGCCTCGGAGTCGACGGCTGCGATGAACGAACCCGGCCAGAAGACCTGCACCGCGACGTACAGGTAGGCGAAGGCCCACGCCACGACGGTGAAGGTCGCGCCGGTGGCCCAGAGCTCGTCGGTGCTCACGATGTCGTCGTGGAACATGTAGCGGATCAGGGCCCACGCCGTGTAGGCGTAGAAGCCCGCGTGGGCCAGGCCCGACGCGGCGGTGACCACGTCGTTGCCGGGGCTCACGCCCTCGAGGACGGTCAGCACGGCCACCGGGATGCCGAGGAGGACGGCGACCCAGGTCAGGCCCGGCGTCAACCGCACCGTGCGCACGGCGAGGACGAGGACGAGGAGGCCGAAGAGCCCGAAGACCGCGCGTCCCACCGGCTGGTCGCCGAGGTAGGGATAGACCAGCAGGCCGAGCAGTTGGACGGCGAGCAGCACGGCGCAGGGGTGGCGGCGCAGCGTCCGGACGTGCTGGCCGAGATCAGTCGCGGTACTCACGGTGGTCACCGTAGGCCAGTCGGGGCGCGGGGCGGCAGAATGCGCGGCGTACGACGGTGGTCTGCACCGTCCCTGTTGCTGACGAGTGCGAGGAGTGGCCCCATGGGCGAGTTCGTGAACCTGCAGGTCTCCGAGGAGGCGCCGGGCGTCGGCGTGATCCGGCTGGACCGCCCGAAGATGAACGCGATCAGCCTCCAGGTGCAGGCCGAGCTCAAGGCCGCCTGTGCCGAGGCAACGGAGCGCGACGACGTCCGTGCCGTGGTCATCTGGGGTGGTGAGCGCCTCTTCGCCGCCGGCAACGACGTCGCCGAGATGGCCGAGATGTCCTACGCCGACATGGTGAAGGCGACCCGAGGCGTCAGCGAGGCGGCGACCGCGATCGCGAACATCCCCAAGCCGGTCGTCGCCGCCGTCACCGGCTATGCGCTGGGTGGCGGTTGCGAGCTGACGCTGGCAGCCGACATCCGCATCGCCGCGGAGAACGCGACCTTCGGCCAGCCCGAGGTCCTGCTGGGCATCATCCCCGGTGCCGGTGGCACGCAGCGCCTGCCGCGGCTGATCGGCCCGTCGAAGGCGAAGGACCTGATCTTCACCGGCCGCTTCGTCAAGGCCGACGAGGCGCTCGCGATCGGCCTGGTCGACAAGGTCGTCCCCGCGGACCAGGTGTACGCCGAGGCGGTGGCCTGGGCATCGCAGTTCACCGCGGCCGCCGCGCTCGCGATCCGGGCCGCGAAGGAGTGCGTCGACCGCGGACTCGAGGTCGACCTCGCGACCGGCCTGTCGATCGAGCAGCAGCAGTTCGCCGCCGTCTTCGCGACCGAGGACCGCACCGCCGGCATGGCGTCGTTCCTGGCGCACGGTCCGGGCAAGGCCGAGTTCGCGGGCCGCTGACCCTTCTCCGGCGGCGCGCCCTGCCGAGCGGCGTACTCTCGGCTACCGTTCCGACCACGACGGCTCCATCTACGAAGGGGGAGGACCCTGTGGGCTTCTCGCTGACGCTCCCGCAGCTCCGCACGCGTGCGGCGCAGGTCCTGTGGATTCTGTGCGTGCTCTTCGCGCTGTTCCTGGCGCTGGGAGCGCTCACGTTCGCGCTGTCCGCCAACGACGACAACGGCCTGGTGTCGTTCGTCCGCGACGCAGCTGGCTGGGTCGACCTCGGGGTCTTCAGCCGTGACAACGGCATCAAGCAGTTCACCGGTGACAACGCGGACGTGAAGAACGCGCTGTTCAACTGGGGTATCGGAGCCATCTTCTGGCTCGTCCTCGGCCGGATCCTGGACCGCGTGGTCCGGGGCTGAGCCCGCTCGGCTTGTGAGGCATCGCACCATGGACTTCGGTACCACTGCGCGGTGACTCGCCAGTAACATCACGATCAAATCCGACTGCACAGGAGGGGCCCCAGGGCCACACCACCATGAACATTGTTGTCTGTGTGAAGCACGTGCCGGACGCTACGGCCGACCGGAAGTTCGAGAGCGACAACACCGTCGACCGGGTTGGGGTCGATGGCCTCCTCTCCGAGCTCGACGAGTACGCCGTGGAGCAGGCGCTCCAGCTGGCTGAGAAGAACGAGGGCTCCGAGGTCACCGCCCTCTGCATCGGTCCTGCGGGTGCTGCTGATGCGGTCCGCAAGGCCCTGCAGATGGGTGCGGACAAGGGTGTCCACATCGTCGACGACGCGATCGCCGGCTCGGACGCGCTGGCCACCTCGCTGGTGCTGGCCGAGGCGATCAAGAAGATCGGCTCGCCCGACATCGTCCTGACCGGCATGGCGTCCACCGACGCCGGCACCTCCCTGGTTCCGGCCGCGCTGGCCGAGCGCCTGGGCCTGCCGCAGGTCACCTTCGCCTCGGTCGTGGAGACCCAGGGCGACCAGATCCGCGCCAAGCGTGACGGCGACGCCGCCACCGAGGTCATCGGTGCCACCCTCCCGGTCCTGCTGTCCGTGACGGACCAGACCGGGGAGCCGCGCTACCCGTCGTTTAAGGGCATCATGGCCGCCAAGAAGAAGCCGCTCGAGACCTGGTCGCTCGCTGACCTGGGTGTCGACGCCGGCCAGGTGGGTCTCTCGGTTGCCTGGACCCAGGTCGAGGACACCGCTGCCCGCCCGCCGCGCACCGCCGGCGAGATCGTCAAGGACGAGGACGGCTCGGGCGCCAAGGCGCTGGCCGGTTTCCTCGCTTCCAAGAAGTTCATCTGAGGAGTCTGACCATGGCTGAGATTCTGGTTCTCGTCGACCACGTCGACGGTGCTGTCCGCAAGACCACCAACGAGCTCCTCACGATCGCCCGCCGTCTCGGCGAGCCGTCGGCGGTCTTCATCGGCGCCGGCAACGCTCCGGTCGAGGCGCTGGCGAAGTTCGGTGCCGAGAAGGTCTACGTCGTCAACGACGCCGAGATCAAGGGCTACCTCGTCGCCCCCAAGGCTGAGGCGCTGCAGCAGATCGCCGCCCAGGCCAGCCCGGGCGCGATCCTGATCTCCTCCTCCGCCGAGGGCAAGGAGATCGCGGCTCGCCTGGCGATCAAGCTCGAGTCGGGTGTCATCACCGACGCCGTCGACGTGGACGCCAACGGCACCACCACGCAGTCGGTCTTCGCCGGCAACTACACGGTGACCGCGAAGGTCACCCAGGGCACCCCGATCATCACGGTCAAGCCCAACGCTGCCGCGCCGGAGGAGGTCGCCGGTGCCGGCACCGTCGTCGACACCGCGGTGACGATCTCCGACGCCGCCAAGGGCGCCACCATCGTGGCCTCGCAGCCGCGTCAGGCGACCGGTCGCCCCGAGCTCACCGAGGCCGCGATCGTGGTCTCCGGTGGTCGTGGCACCGGAGGTGACTTCACCGCGGTCGAGGCCCTGGCTGACGAGCTCGGTGCTGCCGTGGGGGCCTCGCGTGCCGCTGTCGACTCCGGTTGGAAGCCGCACACGTTCCAGGTCGGCCAGACCGGCAAGGTCGTCTCCCCGCAGCTCTACGTCGCCAACGGCATCTCCGGTGCGATCCAGCACCGTGCCGGCATGCAGACGTCGAAGACGATCGTCGCGGTCAACAAGGACGAGGAGGCGCCGATCTTCGAGCTCGTCGACTTCGGTGTCGTCGGTGACCTGCACACCGTCCTCCCGGCGCTGACCGACGAGATCAAGGCACGCAAGGGCTGAACCAGCCCCTGACGTCACGGACGCCCGCTCACCGCACGGTGGGTGGGCGTCCTGCATTTCCCCGAGGCGGCGCGAACCTGCACGCGATCTGTACCGAGGCGGCGCGAACCTGCAGTGCGTCTGCAGGTTGGAGCCGCCTCGGCGTTGTGGGGCTGCAGGTTGGAGCCCTCTCGGCGTTGTGGGGCTGCAGGTTAGAGCCCTCTCGGCGTCAGGACTCGACGCCGAGCTGGCCGAGGATGTCCTTCTCGGGCAGCGGCGCGGCCTCGACCGCACCGGTGGACGTCGCGGCCACGGCGTTGGCGACGAGCTGGCGCCGCGAGTCGGTGAACGTCGTACGGATGGTGCCCTCGCCCTGCTCGAGCGCCTTGAGGTTGCGCGCACGCACCTCGCGACCCCAGCGGTCGGCGGCGACGAGGCCCTCGCACTGCACCTTGATCGAGTCGATGATCGACCAGATCGTCTCCTCGTCGATGAGCGGCGTCTGCGAGGCCTTCGCGGTCTCGGTGACCGCCTTGCCCGTCGCCTCGAAGGCCCCCTTGACCAGGTCGTTGACGCCGGCCTGGACCGCACTGCCCATCTCGGCGCCCTCCTTCGCCAACGCGGCCTGCTGCCACATCGCGAGCGAGGTGCGCGCCGAGGGGAGGCCCATCGTGCGGAAGACCTGGCACCGGCGCTGCATGGTCGCCGAGACCAGGATCAGGTTGCGGATCGAGGGGGCCTGCGCGTAGCCGAGGAAGAACTGCTGGCGCCAGTCGAACCAGGTCTTCTCGATCTCGCTGACCGCGGTCGCGAGCTGGCCGTGGAGCTCACGGAGCTCGTTGACCGTCATCGTCTTGTCCTTGTAGGTCACCGAGCCCAGGTCGCCGAGCGCCTCGGCGCCTCGGAGGACGGTGTCGGCGTCGGTGAAGTCAGCCTTCACCACGTCGCTGATCTCCTCGAGCGCGGCGAGAACGGCCACGACGTCCTGGAGCGTCTCGGTCGTGTTCTTGTGGAGCTGCTGGCCGCGGGTGACGTTGTCGGCGAGCCGGAGCTCCATCTCCTTGAGCTTGGTCTCGGCGATGTCGATCTTGTCGGCGATCGGCTTCGCCTCGCGCACCAGCGTCTTCAGGCTGTACGACGCGCCGCGGAGGAAGTCGACGACCTTCCTGACGGCGTTCTCGACCTTCTCGTTGCGGTACTTCTTCTGGAAGCCGTCCATCTCGCGGAGCAGGTCGTTGACCATGTCCTCGGCCGGCGGGACCTTGATGTCGCGCTGCGCCTCCAGGAGCTGGGACGACGAGGCGTTGAGCTTGGCGAGCACGGGCTCACCGAAGCGGATGATCGCCTGGAAGTCCGCGACCATCTGCGCGGCCACACCCGGGGCGTTGCGCTCCAGGTCGGCGCGCTGCTCGGGGGTCAGCAGCGAGCGGAACTGGAACGTCGCCTCGGCCGGCGCGGCCGCAGCTGCGTCCTCCGGGGTGACCTTCTCCAGCGCGGACTCGAGTGCCGTGGGCGGCTCGGGGTTGGACTCGGGGGCTCCGAGGAGCTCCTTGAAGCTGACCCCCGGGAGTGCGGGCGGCGTCGGCGAAGCGGTGTTGCTCATGGCGTCTGGTCCTCCGGGGAGTCGGTCGGGCTGTCGGGCTTGCGATCGGACGTGGGCGAGTAGATGTCCTTGACGGTGGCGTCCATCGAGCCGACGAGCGACTCCAGCGCCACCTTGAACTCGAGGTCCTGGCTGGCGTTGACCTGCCGGATGTTGGCCACGAGCTGGTCGTCGGTGGCGCGGACCGCCTCCTCCACCTCCTGCTGGCGAGCCTCGGCGTTCTCCCACAGGCGGGGGTTGCGCAGGATGTCGAGGTAGTAGTCCTCGCCGAGCGCGCGTTCGAGCTTGGTCAGCACGTCGACGTACTCGATGGAGGCGATGCGGACCTGCTGCTCGGTGCCCGTGCGGCGGATCCGGTGGAAGAGCTGGCCCACGTTGGTCAGGATCGACTGCAGGCGCGCATTGACGCCGGGGGAGAGCCGCATGCCGTGCTGCCGCTGCAGCGCCTCGAGACGCGCGAGGACACTGCGCAGTTCCTCGGGTACGTCGCGTGCCGGCGCGCTGCCCCCGGCCTTCAGGCGGCGGGCCACCAGCGCTCCGAACACCGCCACGACCGCGACGGCGACGACACCGGAGCCCACGCCGACGACCGTGCCGAGCCCGCTGCCGGAGTCGTCGTCGCCACCGCCACCGGCGCTCGTGCTGGTGCGCCAGTCGTCACTGCTGAGGGTCTCGAGCACGGCCGCTCCGCCGTCGGCGTGCCCGGCGCTGTTGAGCCCGCGGGTGAGCGCCGCGCCCTCGTCGGACTCGCGGGCGGCGACGCCGTAGGAGTCGAAGCTGCCGTCGACCACCACGATCACCGCGTCGTAGCTGTCTACCTTGCGGAGCACCTGGCCGGCGAGGCTGGAGGCGCTGAAGGTGCCGGTGGCGAGCTCGGGCAGGACGACGACCGCGACGTCCTGCTCCTCGGCGAGCGAGGCGATGTCGCCGCGCGACGACAGGCTCGCGTCGGGATCGACGTACACCGGGGAGCCGGCGAGTGCGTCGGCGGCGTCACCGACGAAGTCGACGTCCAGG
>NZ_DATIHB010000183.1:0-2665 GCF_035481145.1 Nocardioides sp.
GGTGGATCTCGACCGGTGACGCCGAGCGATTTGTTGGTAGTGTTTGACCCGCAACAGGTGCAAGTTCCAGCAGGTAGACGCCCGCGGAGTTTGTGATCCAACGGCGTTCAGTCTTCGGGCCTGCCAGACCCGCGAGTCGGAGCGACGTGTCACCGCATCTGGTGTGGAGTCGTCGAAGTGACGGCTTCTCGTTCCGACAACAGGAGTACCGAGCAACATGGCTCAAGGCACCGTGAAGTGGTTCAACGCCGAGAAGGGTTTCGGCTTCATCGCGCAGGAGGACGGCGGCGACGACGTCTTCGTGCACTACTCGGCCATCCAGTCGCAGGGCTACAAGTCCCTCGACGAGAACCAGAAGGTTGAGTTCGACGTCACCCAGGGCCCCAAGGGCCCGCAGGCGGAGAACGTCCGCCCGCTCTGATCGAGCGGCGGTCCGGACAGCACCTGTCCGAATCTCATGACGAGGCCTCACCCGGCTGGGTGGGGCCTCGTCCCCATGGGGGGCCAGACCAGTTGCAGGCGTGCTCACCCTTTTGGATGATTTGTCCCGGGACACGTTTGGAGCCACCACCTGGGGGGCATTCTGGAAGCAGGCATCGGGCACCGGTGCCTGGACAGTCCGGAGAGGGGCGAACATGCATGACCAGTTCGACGTGACCCTCGAGGACGGTGACCTGCTGGGGGAGGTCGAGCTGACGACCACGCTGATCATCGCCGCGAGCGAAGCTGACGAGCACCTGACACAGGCGGAGATCGATCACCTGCTGGGAGTCGGCCCGCACCGGGACTGACCTCCCGCGTGCGCAACACTGGGCGCATGAGCACCGCCATCGACCTGCGCTCGATCGTCAAGACCTTCGGTGCCGTGCGCGCCCTCGACGGTTTCGACCTCCACGTCGAGAAGGGCGAGGTGCACGGCTTCCTCGGCCCCAACGGGTCCGGCAAGTCCACCACCATGCGGGTCCTCCTCGGCCTGCTGCGCGTCGACTCCGGGACCGCCGAGCTGCTGGGCGGCGACCCGTGGCGGGAGGCAGCACAGCTCCACCGCCGGCTCGCCTACGTCCCGGGCGACGTCTCCCTGTGGCCCAACCTGACCGGCGGGGAGGTCATCGACCTCCTCGGCCGGATGCGCGGCGGCCTCGATGAGAAGCGGCGCGCCGACCTGCTCGAGCGCTTCGAGCTCGACCCGTCGAAGAAGGCGCGCACCTACTCCAAGGGAAACCGGCAGAAGGTCGCGCTGGTGGCGGCGTTCTCCTCGCACACCGAGCTCTACCTGCTCGACGAGCCCACGTCCGGGCTAGACCCGCTGATGGAGGCGGAGTTCCAGCGGGCGGTCCACGAGGTGAAGGCCGAGGGGGCCACGGTGCTGCTCTCCAGCCACATCCTCGCCGAGGTCGAGGCGTTGTGCGACCGGGTGAGCATCATCCGCGCCGGCGTCAACGTGCAGAGCGGCACCCTCGCCGACCTGCGCCACCTGACCCGCACCACGATCATCGCGGAGACCGCGCGGCCGGCCCGCGAGATCGCGGAGATGCGGGGCGTGCACCAGCCGCAGTTCCTCGACGGGCGGGTCACCTTCGACGTCGACTCCGACGACCTCGACGCGGTCGTCGCCCGCCTCTCCGGGCTCGGCCTGCGCTCGCTGCAGGCACATCCGCCGACCCTGGAAGAGCTGTTCCTGCGCCAGTACGGCGAGGAGGCGACGCCATGAGCGGGCAGCGGAGCAGCAGCCTCACCGGCACCCGCCACCTGGTCCGGCTGGCGTTGCGGCGCGACCGGATCCGGCTGCCCGTGTGGATCCTCGGCCTCACCGCGATGTCCGGGGCGTCGGCCGTGGCGGTGCAGGACCTCTACAACACCCCGGAGAAGGTGGCCGGCTACGGCGCCACGGTGACGGGGAGCGCCGCCGGCAAGCTGCTCAACGGCACGCCCGTCGCGGTCGACACGATGGGCGGGATCACGGCCTACGAGATCACGTCGACCGCCGCGGTCATCGTCGCCCTGATGGTGACCTTCCTCGTCGTGCGGCACACCCGCGCCGAGGAGGAGACGGGGCGCGCGGAGCTGCTGCGCGGGACCGTGCTCGGCCGCCACGCCGCGACCGCGGCCACCCTCGCCGTCGCGATCGGCGCCTCCGTCGTGGCGGGGGTGCTCGACGCGCTGGTCCTGGCCGGCACCGGCCTGTCCACCGGCGGTTCCCTGCTGCACGGGGCCGGGCTGACGTCGATCGGCCTGGTCTTCACCGCCATCGCGCTCGCCGCCGCCCAGGTCACCGCCAACGCGCGCGGCGCGCTCGGCATCGCCGGTGCCGTGATGGCCGTGCTCTTCCTGCTGCGCGGCGTGGGCGCCGTACAGGACAGCTGGCTGGTGTGGCTGTCGCCGTTCGGGTGGCAGCAGGCCGTCAACGCGTACGGCGACCAGCGCTGGTGGCCGTTGGCGCTGGTCGTGGCCCTCGCGGCCGTCGTGCTCGCGCTCACCGTCTGGCTGACGGCCCACCGCGACGCCGGCGCCGGGTTGTGGCACCCGAGCCCCGGCCGTCCGCGGGCGACGCGGATGCTCGGCACGCCGGTCGGCCTCGCCTTCCGGCTCCAGCGCGGCCTCGTGATCGGCTGGGGTGTGGGCCTGACCGTGGGCGGGTTGCTCTTCGGCTCGCTCGGGAAGGAGG
>NZ_DATIHB010000184.1:0-6167 GCF_035481145.1 Nocardioides sp.
GAGCCGGACCGAGCCGGCCTCGAGGTCGGTGATGCGCGTCGTCACGACCGCCTGCATGCCGACGTAGCGGTCGATGCCCAGCGGCGTCGCCGGCGACCGGTGCAGTCGGCGGAGCAGCGCGGGCCGCACCAGCCAGAGGGCGGCCGCAGCGGCAACTCCCGCGATCACGATCTGCAGCACCCAGCCGGCGCCGGCGAGCGCGGCGACGACACCGACCAGCGCGCCTGCGGCAAGCATCAGCAGGACGAAGTCCATGCTGGCCATCTCCGCAGCCGCGAGCACGAACGCGACGGCCAACCAGGCCTCCCACGCGTGGTCCCGGATCCATTCCATGGCTGGAATCTAGCGGTAGAAGCCAACCAACGCGCGCCGCTACCCGGCCAGGACCTCAGCCGACGTGGCGGTGCGCGCGACGCGCCTGCCAGCGGCCGTCCTCGTGGCTCACATGGAGCGGCATCCCGAAGGTCGCCGACAGGACGCTGTCGGAGATCACCTCGGCGATGGGGCCGGCTGCCATGACCCGCCCCTCCTTCAGCACGAGCGCGTGCGTGAAGCCGGGCGGGATCTCCTCGACGTGGTGGCTGACCAGGACCGTGGCGGGCGACGACTCGTCGTACGCCAGCACCGCGAGGGTGGAGACGAGGTCCTCACGACCGCCCAGGTCGAGGCCGGCGCCGGGCTCGTCGAGCAGCAGGAGCTCGGGGTCGGTCATCAGCGCCCGCGCGATCTGCACCCGCTTGCGCTCGCCCTCGCTGAGAGTGCCGAAGGTGCGGTCCATGAACCCCTTGCAGCCCAGCTCGCTCAGCAGGGCGTCGGCCTGCGCGTGGTCCATCTCGTCGTACTCCTCGCGCCAGCGCCCGACCACGCCGTACGCCGCGGAGACGACGAGGTCGCGCACGGTCTCGTCCCGCGGGATCCGCTCGGCCAGGACCGCGCTGGTCAGGCCGATCCGGGGACGCAGGTCGAAGACGTCGACCGCACCGAGCACCTCACCGAGGATGCCGGCAACGCCCGACGTCGGGTGCATCTGTGCGGAGGCGACGGACATCAGCGTGGTCTTGCCGGCACCGTTGGGGCCGAGCACGACCCAGCGTTCGCCCTCGTTGACGGTCCAGTTCACGGAGTCCAGCAGCAGGGCGTTGCCCCGGCGGACGGTCACATCGGCGAACTCGATCACGGCGGACATGGGGACGACCCTATACAGCGTCCTGACACGGCCTACCCTTGCCCGTCGTGACCCTCTCCGACGCTGCGATCCTCTCCTGGTGGTGGAGTGCGTGGCGCCGCGGCGACGCCTCGCTCGACGATGCCGTCGACGCACTCGACGGCTTCCACCAGTTCGTCGGCCTGCCCGGTCACCGCGAGCCCGTCGGGCCCGTGTTCGCCTTTGCTGCACTGCGCGACCTCGGTGCGACCTCCGCCGGCCTGGCCCTCCCCGACGACGGCGACCCGCTCGGCCTCGGGGGCCCCGCGGCGTTCAACAGGGCCGCGCTCGAGGCGCGCGAGGGCGTCGTCCTCGCCGGGGCCGAAATGGGCCTGGTCCCCCACCGCGCCGGCCACGGCGTCACCTGGTCGCTCCTGCCCGCGCAACGCCGCCAGCTCCCCGACCTCGGTGAGGCCGACCGCGGGCTGCGCCTCACCCTCGCCCAGACCGCCCACCACTTCGATGGTCGCAACCTCGGCCACGACCATCCCGACCTCGCCGACGCGCTGCTCGACCTGCGCCGGCGCGACCCCCTCCCCGCCCCACCTGGTACGCCGGGTGCCTGCGTCGAGCTCGCCGCCCGCGGGCTCCAGGCCTTCACGATCTCCACCCTCGCGCCGCTGGAGGAGCTGCGAGCGCTCGCCGCGGCCGCGCGGCGAGCGCTCGTCGCCGCGTGCTCGCCCGAGGTCTGGCCGCCCGCCTCCTGATCGCAGCCACGCCCGGCCCCCGCGGAGCGATAACCTTCCGCCGTCATGACTGAAGCCAGCACCGCCCCCGCCGACACCCTGCTGATCACGCTCACGGGCGAGGACCGCCCCGGCGTGACCTCGAGCGTCTTCGAGACGCTCGCCGCCGCGGGTGTGGCGGTGATCGACCTCGAGCAGATCGTGCTCCGCGGCCGCCTGGTCCTCGGCGTACTCGTGACGGCGCCGCGCGACACGCGCAGGCTCCGGTCCACGCTCGAGTCGACCGCGGCAGGCCTCGGCATGCAGGTCTCGATCGAACGCGGCACGGGCGACAACGCCGCGCGGCCCGAGGGGCGCAGCCTGGTCACGCTCATCGGTGCGCCGCTGAAGGCAGCGGCCGTCGCCGGCATCGCGGGACGGATCGCCGACCTCGGCGCCAACATCGACCGGATGCAGCGGATGGCGCGCTACCCGGTCACCGCGATCGAGCTCCAGGTCTCCGGCGTCCCGACCGACGCCCTGCGCACCGAGCTGGTCAAGGAGTCCCGCAAGCGGGGTGTCGACGTCGCCGTCCAGGAGTCGTCGCTGCTCCGCCGCGGGGCCCGCCTGATCGTCATGGACGTCGACTCCACGCTCGTCCAGGGCGAGGTCATCGAGATGCTCGCCGCCCACGCCGGCTGCGAGGCAGAAGTGGCGCTGGTGACCGAGGCGGCCATGCGGGGCGAGCTCGACTTCGAGCAGTCGCTGCGCGAGCGCGTCGCGCTGCTCGCGGGGCTCGACGCGAGCGCGCTCGACAAGGTCTACGACGAGGTCCAGCTCAACCCGGGCGCCCGCACGATGGTCCGCACCCTCAAGCGGCTCGGCTATCGCTTCGCGATGGTCTCCGGCGGCTTCTCCGCGGTCACCGATCGGATCGCAGCGGATCTCGGTTTCGACTACGCGCGCGCCAACGACCTCGAGGTCGTCGATGGCAAGCTCACCGGCCGCGTCGTCGGCGCGGTGGTCGACCGGGCCGGCAAGGCGGCCGCCTTGCGCGAGTTCGCCGCCGAGCTCGGCATCGACGAGAAGTCCGTCATCGCCATCGGCGACGGCGCCAACGACCTCGACATGCTGAACGCCGCCGGGCTCGGCATCGCCTACAACGCCAAGCCGGTCGTGCAGGAGGCTGCCGACACCGCGGTCAACGTGCCGTACCTCGACACGATCATGTACCTCCTCGGCATCAGCCGTGAGGAGATCGTCGCGGCCGACGCAGCCGCGGGCTTCGTGACCCCCGAGCCGCTGGTCTGAATCGCGCGGCTCGATCACCGACCGAGACCCGCGCGCTCCGCGCTTGTACACGTCGCTCGATGGCTTTGGGTAGATCCAGGCAACGCGCGGAGGCGACTGCATCAGCGTGTCGTTGGTACGTGGCGTTCCGACCCGCGCTTGGCATGCCGCTGGGACGCCGAACGTCAACCAGACGCCCTCCATCACTCGCCGTACGCTCTGCGTTCCAGCGGCCGGGCCGCGGACTCGCGACAGCTCCAGCGGTCGAACATGGCCGAGATCCGTCCAGCCTGGCCTCGCAACGCCAGCTTTGATGCACGTGCACCAAAGTGGACGTCATGAGCGGGGCTCCGAGGGCGACTTTGGGACCTGTGCACGAACCTTGGCCCTGTCCGGGCCGAGCTGCCGATGCCGCGGTGCGGGTGCAAGAACCGATGGCTGTGTGGTGGCAGTTGCACCAACGCCGACAGTTCGCGGCAGGCGGCAGCGCCGCGCGGCTCAGCGACCCGGGCGGACCGCGGCCAGCCGGCCGTGTCCCTCGCCCAGCTCTGCCCACTCCGCGTCGAACTCGAGCACCGCGACCGAGGCCGGCGGGAAGCCGATCATCAGCGACTCGGTGAGCGACGGGTCGCCCGTGCCGTCGGAGAGCACCTGCGCCAGGAAGTGGATCGTCGGGTTGTGCCCGAGCACCAGCAACGTGCCGGCCTCGGGCGCCGCGAAGCGGATCAGGTCGAGCGCAGTGTCCGGCCCGGCGGCGTACAGGCCCTCGTCGTACGTCGGCGTCACGGGCCAGCCGGCCGCATCGGCGAGCGCGGCCCACGTCTCGCGCGTCCGCCGCGCGCCCGAGACGAGCGCCGCGTCAGGGACGACGGCCTGGTCGCGGAGCCAGCTGCCGAGGACGCCGGCCGCCTCGGTGCCGGCCGGCGTCAGGGAACGCTCGATGTCGGACGACGCCCAGGACTCCGCCTCGGCATGACGGACGAGCACCAGCCTGCGGGTCACGGCCACGCCCGTCACGGCTGGGTCACTCGTCGTCCTCGAGGCGGAAGCCGACCTTGAGGGAGACCTGGAAGTGGTCGACCTGGCCGTCGATGACGTGGCCACGGACCTGGGTGACCTCGAACCAGTCGACGTGGCGGAGGGTCTTGCTGGCGCGCTCGACGCCGTTGCGGATCGCCTGGTCGATGCCGTCGGGGGACGTGCCGACGAGCTCGGAGATGCGGTAGGTGCGGCTGGACATGGCGGCCTCCACAGGCTGTGTCGAAGTGAGCGAGACGACCCTGGTGGCCGTCGACCCGTCCAGCCTAGCGACGGTGGCCCGACGTACGCTGGGGGCATGTCGGAACCGGTCAGGATCACCTCGGCGCCGATCTCGCCGGCGGACGAGATGGCCGGCCGGATGCGCCGCTACCTGATCGCGATGACGATCCGCACGCTCTGCTTCATCGGCGCGGTGGTCTTCCGCGACTCGTGGGCGATGTGGGTGCTCCTGGCCGGAGCCGTCTTCCTGCCGTACGTCGCGGTGGTGCTCGCCAACGCCGTCAACCGTCGTGACGCCGCACCGCTGGCGACGGTGGTCGACCCGCAGCGCATGCTCGAGCGCTGAGCCGGGATACTGGAGCCCTCATGGACGAACGCGACGACGCCACCACCCTGACCTGCTCGGCGAAGGGCTGCGTCGACGACGCCGTCTGGGCGCTCCGCTGGAACAACCCGAAGATCCACACGCCCGACCGCCGCAAGGCGTGGCTCGCGTGCGAGGGCCACAAGGTGTCGTTGACCGACTTCCTCAGCGCGCGCAGCTTCCTGCGCGAGACCGAGGCGATCGCCGACTTCGTCCCCGAGGAGACCTGACCGGCAGCGTCGGGCGGACGAACCTCAGCCGCCTCAGCCGCCGATAGCGCTCATCGGCCGGTCGGGCTGGAGGAAGGTCGGGTCCTCGATGCCGTGCCCGGGCGCCTTGCCGAGCATCGCGGTGATCCAGCGACCCGCGATCTGGTCATCGGTGGCACCGGCGCGCATCGCGCCCAGGAGGTCGGACTCCTGGCGCGCGAAGAGGCAGTTGCGGACCTGGCCGTCGGCGGTGAGCCGCACCCGGTCGCAGTCGCCACAGAACGGACGGCTCACGCTCGCGATCACGCCCACCGTGCCGGGCCCGCCGTCGACGCTCCACAGCTCGGCCGGGGCACTCCCCCGCGGCTCACTCACCGGCGTCAGGTCGTACGCCGCGGCGAGACGCTCCAGGATCTCCTCCGCCGTCACCATCTGCTCACGCTGCCAGGCGTGCTGTGCGTCGAGCGGCATCTGCTCGATGAAGCGGAGCTCGTAGCCGCGCTCGAGGCACCAGCCGAGCAACTCCGCCGCTTGGTCGTCGTTGACGCCGCGCAGCAGCACCGCGTTGACCTTGATCGGACCGAGTCCGGCAGCCTGCGCCGCCTCCAGTCCGGCCACGACGTCCTTCAGCCGGTCGCGACGCGTGATCGTGGCGAACGTGTCGGCCCGAACCGTGTCGAGCGAGACGTTGATCCGGGCCAGGCCGGCGCGGGCCAGCGAGTCGGCGACGCGGGCCAGGCCGAGCGCGTTGGTGGTGAGGCTGACCTCGGGAGCGGGCGTCAGCGCAGCGGTGCGCCGAACGATGTCGACCAGGCCGCGGCGTACGAGCGGTTCACCGCCGGTGAAGCGGACCTCCCGGATGCCGAGCCGCTCCACGCCGATCCGGACCAGCCGGACCACCTCGTCGTCGGTGAGCAGCGTGTCGTCGGGAAGCCAGTCGAGCCCTTCGGCAGGCATGCAGTAGGAGCAGCGGAGGTTGCACCGATCGGTCAACGACACCCGGAGGTCCGTGGCGACGCGACCGTGCCGGTCAGCGAGGGCCAGGGTCATGTGTCCAAGGATACGGCCGCTACCCTCACCCGGTGCGCTCCCTGTCGTTCCTGATCAGTCGGCGATGGGTCGGCTTCGCCCTCGTCGTCGTGCTGCTCGGCTATCTGGCGTGGTGGCTGGGCGAG
>NZ_DATIHB010000185.1:0-9321 GCF_035481145.1 Nocardioides sp.
GTCCGAGCAGCTCGGCACGATCGGGTCGCACGCGCCTGACGACCGCCTGGTCCGCCTCTACGGCCGCTGGGCGCAGGGCGGCTCCGGCCTCCTCGTCACGGGCAACGTGATGGTGGACCGTCGGGCCCTCGGCGAGCCGGCCAACGTCGTCGTGGAGGACGACCGCGACCTCGAGGCCCTCTCCGCCTGGGCCGCCGCGGCGAAGTCGGAGGGAGCCGTCGCGATCGTCCAGGTCAACCACCCGGGCCGCCAGTCGCCCCGGACCCTCTCGCCGCGTCCGGTCGCGCCGTCCGCCATCGGCCTGAAGGGAATGGGCGGGGCCTTCGCCGTCCCGCGTGCCCTGACCGTCGCGGAGATCCACGACCTGGTCCAGCGGTACGCCGAGACGGCCCGCGTCTGCGTGGAGGCCGGCTTCGACGGCGTCCAGCTCCACGGCGCCCACGGCTACCTGATCAGCCAGTTCCTCTCGCCGCTCGCCAACCAGCGGAGCGACGCGTACGGCGGCTCCGCCGAGAACCGCCGCCGGTTCCTGATGGAGCTGGTCGCGGCCACCCGCGCCGCGATCGGCGACGACAAGGTGCTCTCGGTCAAGCTCAACAGTGCCGACTTCCAGCGCGGTGGCTTCAGTGAGGACGAGTCGATCCTCGTGGCGAAGGCGCTCGAGGAGGCGGGCGTCGACCTGCTCGAGATCTCCGGTGGCACCTACGAGGTCGGCGCGATGATGGGCGTGACCCAGCGTGAGTCGACCCGCCAGCGCGAGGCCTACTTCCTCGAGTTCGCCGAGCGCCTGCGCGGCGAGGTCTCCCTCCCGCTCATGGTCACCGGTGGCTTCCGCACCGCCGCTGCGATGTCGGCGGCGATCGAGTCCGGTGCCGTCGACGTCATCGGCCTGGGGCGCCCGCTCGCGGTCGACCCGGACTTCCCGAGCCTGCTCCTGGCCGGCAAGAGCTCGGAGGTCGCCGGCATGGAGCCTCGCTCCGTCGGCATCCGCAAGCTCGACGCCATGGCCGAGGTGGTCTGGTACACCACCCAGCTGTGGCGCATGGGCCGCGGGCTCGAGCCGGCGGTGACCAAACCGTCGGTCGTCGGCGTGGGGGAGTACGTCGTGAAGTCGCAGCTCCCCGCCGTCGTCCGTGGCGTCGCTGGGCAGCTGCCTGTCCTGGGGGCGCGCTGGCGCTGACCGTGTGACGAGCCCCACACTCCGGGGCGGGTGTCCGTGACGCGGTGTCGCGGGTACCGTCGCAACATGGTTCAGGAACTCTTCGACCACGCTGCCTACGAGGCGCACCTGAGGAGCCTCTCCGACGCATCGGTGCGCCTGTCGTTCAACGCCTTCAAGGACGTCCCGTGGGACGACCCGGCGTACGCCTGGCGAGCCGACGACCCGCAGTTCGTGCTCTCCGAAGCGGACGTCATCGGGGCCCATCCCTGGTACCAGGCACTGCCGCTGGAGCGGCAGGTCGAGATCGGGATCTTCCGCTTCGCGCACGTCGCGAAGGTGGGCCGGCAGTTCGAGCAGGTGCTGATCGGCGGATTGATGCAGCACCTGATCGGCATGCGGGCCGGCAACCCGGAGTTCCGCTACGCGATGCACGAGGTCACCGAGGAGACCCACCACATCCAGATGTTCCAGGAGGCGGTGAACCGTGCGTACGCCGGCTTCGGCATCGAGCCCCAGGGCGCTCCGGCGTACTTCCGCTGGATCACGCCGATCATGACGGCCGCCGGCTCCTGGCTGCCCACGATCTTCTTCATGGGGATCCTCGCGGGCGAGGAGCCGATCGACCACCTGCAGAAGTCGCTGATCCGTGACGGCGGCCAGCAACCGTTGATCTCGCGGATCATGCAGATCCACATCGCGGAGGAAGCGCGGCACATCAGCTTCGCGCACGAGTGGCTGGCCAAGAGCCTCGCGCACGCAGGACCCGTCAAGAGGTTCTTCCTGTCGCTGGCGCTTCCGCTGGCGATGTGGTGGCTCTGCACGGTGATCATGAAGCCGACGCGGCACGACCTGCGCGCGATGGGGATCCCTCGCGGCGTGGCCCGCGAGATGTGGTGGCGCTCCCCGGTCTCGGACGAGCACCGGCGCGAGATGTTCGGCGACGTGCGGCTGCTGGCCGACCGGCTCGGCATCCGTCGCGGCCCGGCGCGGTGGCTGTGGAAGCTGCTCCGGATCGACGGACGGCCCTCGCGCTACCGCGGTGAGACCCACGAGCGCGACCTCGCCGCCTGAGGGTCAGTGGCGGCTCACCAGCCGCGGGCCCGCCACTCCGTGAGGTGGGGCCGCTCGGCGCCGAGCGTCGAGTCGCCGCCGTGGCCGGGGTAGAACCAGGTCTCATCCGGAAGCGTGCCGAAGATCTTCGACTCCACCTGGTCGATCAGCGTCGCGAACGCGTCCGCGTCACCGAACGTCGCGCCGACCCCGCCCGGGAAGAGCGAGTCGCCGGTCCAGAGGTGGGGGTGCCCCTCGGGGTCGCGGTAGAGCAGACAGATCGAGCCCGGCGTGTGACCGGCGACGGCGATGACCTCGAGGTCGACCTTGCCGACCTTCACGACGTCCCCGTCGCCGACGCGGCGCGTGACCTGCACGCCGGTGGCCTCGGTGATGGCGTCGGCGTCCGGAGCGCCCGCGGCCACCTGGGGCCGGGTGACGGCGAAGACGTCGGCCAGGGCCCGGTGGTGGTCCCAGTGCTGGTGGGTGGTGACGACCGTGTCGATCTCACCGCCGGTCAGCTCGAGGAGTGCAGGGGAGTCGTCAGCGGCGTCGATGAGCACCTGCGCGCCTGTCTCCCGGCACCGCAGCAGGTAGCAGTTGTTGGCCATCTGCGGATCGACGGCCAGCTTGCTCACGGTCAGCCCGGCCAGCTCGCGTACGGCGGCCGGGCCGCCCGGGGTCACGTCTCCGGTGTAGGTCAGGCCCATGGACCCAGCGTAGGCAGGCCCCGGATGGCGACCAGGTCCGCACCGTCGCCACGGCCCGTCAGCCACCACGCCAGCGCTGCCGCCGTGCCCGCGATGCCGTGTCCGCCCTTGCCGACCCGGACGGTCTTGCCGATGTCCTGTGCGTGCAGGGTCGCGTCGACCTGCTCGCCGCGCTGCTCGGCCACCTTCTCCAGCAGGTACGCCGCGAAGTCGACGGGCCAGTCGGCGGGGGAGTAGCCGGCGTCGAGGTCGGCGTGGTGGATCTCGACCTCGCGCCAGCGCGCCTCCACGACGTCGACGACCGTCATCACCCGCCCGCCCGGGGTGCGCTCGACGGTGCCGACCGCCTTGATCAGGCGCAGCTCGCCGGCGATGCGGAGGCAGGCCATCTGCGACAGGGAGGCGAGCTCGGCGGCCGAGCCCCCGGCGTACGTCTCGATGTCGGCGTTGCGCTGCTCCTGGCTGTCGTAGACCGGCGCCGGTTCGCCGGTGCGCAGGCCGCGCAGCGCGCGGGCCAGTCCGTGGGCGTTGAGGGCGACGTGGGCGACGACGTGGCCGCGGGTCCAGCCGGGGAGCAGGGACGGCTCGCGCAGCTGCTCGTCGGTCAGCGTGGCGACCGTCTGCAGGTAGCGGTGCGTGGCCTCCAGGACCGCGGTGATCGGGTTGGCGCCGACGGGGTCCGGCGTGGCCTGGTCGCTCATGGTCGCCAGTGTAGGATGGCGAACACTTGTTCGAACCGGCCCCCGAAGGGACCAGCGTTGGCCGACCAGCTCGTCATCCGTGGCGCACGCGAGCACAACCTCAAGGACGTGTCTCTCGACCTCCCGCGGGATGCGCTCATCGTCTTCACCGGCCTGTCCGGCTCCGGCAAGTCGAGCCTCGCGTTCGACACGATCTTCGCCGAGGGCCAGCGGCGGTACGTCGAGTCGCTCTCGGCGTACGCACGCCAGTTCCTCGGGCAGATGGACAAGCCCGACGTCGACTTCATCGAGGGCCTCTCGCCCGCGGTCTCGATCGACCAGAAGTCGACCTCCAAGAACCCCCGAAGCACCGTCGGCACGATCACCGAGGTCTACGACTACCTCCGCCTGCTCTACGCACGCGCCGGCCGGGCGCACTGCCCGACCTGTGGCGAGCCGATCGAGCGGCAGACGCCGCAGCAGATCGTCGACCGGATGATGCAGCTGGAGGAGGGCACCCGCTTCCAGGTCCTCGCGCCGGTCGTCCGCGGCCGCAAGGGGGAGTACGCCGAGCTCTTCCGCTCGCTGCAGTCGCAGGGATTCAGCCGGGCCCGGGTCGACGGCGAGACCCACACGCTCGACAACCCGCCCACGCTCGACAAGAAGCTCAAGCACTCGATCGAGGTCGTCGTCGACCGCCTCGCTGTCAAGGAGACCGCGAAGCGACGCCTGACCGACTCCGTCGAGACGGCGCTCAACCTCGCCGGCGGCCTCGTCGTCTTCGACATGGTCGACACGGGTGAGGAGATGAAGTTCTCCGAGCGGATGGCCTGCCCCAACGACCACCCAATCGAGACCGACGACCTCGAGCCGCGCTCCTTCTCCTTCAACTCGCCCTTCGGCGCCTGCCCCGAGTGCCACGGCCTCGGCACCCGCATGGAGGTCGATCCAGAGCTGATCATCAGCGACCCCTCCGCCACGCTGGCCGAGGGAGCTGTCCAGGTGTGGACGGGCGCCCATGTGTCGGAGTACTTCCAGCGCCTCCTCGGTGCGCTCGGCGAGGAGCTCGGCTTCGACCTCGACACCCCCTGGGAGAAGCTCTCCGCCCGCCACCAGCGGGTGATCATGGAGGGCCACCCGGGCAAGGTCCACGTCGTCACCCGCAACCGCTACGGCCGCGAGCGCAGCTACTACGCGGCGTACGAAGGCGTGAAGCCGTACGTCGAGCGCCGCCACCGCGAGTCGGAGTCCGACACCGCGCGCGAGCGGTTCGAGGGCTTCATGCGCGAAGTGCCCTGTGTCGCGTGTGGCGGGTCGCGCCTCAAGCCGGTCTCGGTCGGGGTGACGCTCGGTGCGAAGGAAGCAGGCGGCCTCAACATCGCCCAGGTCTGTGCACTGCCCATCAGCGACGCGGCGGCGTACCTCGCCAACCTGCAGCTGAGCGAGCGCGAGCTGCAGATCGCGGAGCGTGTGCTCAAGGAGATCCAGGAGCGGCTGAAGTTCCTGCTCGACGTGGGCCTCGACTACCTCTCGCTCGACCGCCCGTCGGGCTCGCTGTCGGGCGGCGAGGCGCAGCGGATCCGCCTCGCCACCCAGATCGGCGCCGGCCTGGTGGGCGTCCTCTACGTGCTCGACGAGCCGTCGATCGGCCTCCACCAGCGCGACAACGAGCGGCTGATCGAGACGCTGCTCCGGCTGAAGAACCTCGGCAACACCCTGATCGTCGTCGAGCACGACGAGGACACGATCAAGACCGCCGACTGGGTCGTCGACATCGGTCCCGGCGCGGGGGAGCACGGCGGCCACGTCGTCCACTCCGGCACGGTGAAGGGGCTGCTCGCCAACAAGAAGTCCGAGACGGGCAACTACCTCTCGGGCCGCAAGTCGATCGAGGTGCCGCTCACGCGTCGGCCGCCGACCAAGGGCCGCTCGCTGGTCGTGCACGGGGCGAAGGAGCACAACCTCCAGGACGTCACCGTCGAGTTCCCGCTGGGCTGCTTCGTCTCGATCACCGGCGTCTCGGGGTCGGGCAAGTCGACGCTGGTCAACGACATCCTCTACACCTCGCTGGCCAAGCAGCTCTACAACGCGCGCACCGTCCCGGGCCGCCACCGCAAGATCACCGGCGTGGAGAACGTCGACAAGGTGATCCACGTCGACCAGTCGCCGATCGGTCGCACCCCGCGGTCCAACCCCGCGACGTACACCGGCGTCTTCGACCACGTGCGCAAGCTCTTCGCCCAGACGCCGGAGGCGAAGATGCGCGGCTACCAGCAGGGGCGCTTCTCCTTCAACGTCAAGGGCGGCCGCTGCGAGGCCTGCTCCGGCGACGGCACGATCAAGATCGAGATGAACTTCCTGCCGGACGTCTACGTCCCGTGCGAGGTCTGCCACGGCGCCCGCTACAACCGCGAGACGCTCGAGGTGCACTACAAGGGCAAGACGATCGCCGACGTCCTCGACATGCCGATCGAGGAGGCTGCGGACTTCTTCGCGGCCGTCCCGGCGATCGCGCGCCACATGAAGACTCTCGGCGAGGTCGGCCTGGGCTACGTCCGCCTGGGGCAGCCGGCGACAACGCTGTCGGGTGGTGAGGCGCAGCGCGTGAAGCTCGCGTCCGAGCTGCAGAAGCGGTCGACCGGCCGCACGGTCTACGTGCTCGACGAGCCGACGACCGGTCTCCACTTCGAGGACATCCGCAAGCTCCTCGGCGTCCTGCAGAGCCTCGTCGACAAGGGCAACACGGTGCTGACGATCGAGCACAACCTCGACGTCATCAAGACCGCCGACTGGCTGATCGACATGGGCCCTGAGGGTGGTTCCCGCGGCGGCACCGTCGTCGCGACCGGCACGCCCGAGGAGATCGCTGCCAACGGCGACAGCCACACCGGACGGTTCCTCAAGCCGCTGCTGGGCTGACCTGGCGCACGGAGTCTTCTTGGCTGGGGCACAGGATCCGGGTCTAATCTCGGCTGCATGAGCCAGGACGCGCAGTACTCCCGTCGGATCGTGTTCTCGGGCCTGGGCGCCCTCGGTGTCGCTGCGGCGCTCGCCGGCTGTGGGTCGGGGGGCGCGGGTTCGTCGGCCCCGAGTGACTCCTCCGGGCCTGCGACCTCGAGCGCGGGCACGGCCGGCGAGGTGCTCGTCCCCACGTCCGAGGTGCCGGTCGGCGGTGGCGTCGTGCTCACCGACAAGCAGCTCGTCGTCACCCAGCCGACGGCGGGGGAGTTCAAGGCCTTCACCTCGAAGTGCACCCACCAGGGCTTCGACGTCGGCAAGGTCGAGGACGGCACGATCACCTGCCTGCGCCACGGCTCGACGTTCGACGCGGCCACGGGGGAGGTCGCGGGCGGGCCTGCGGCAGCGCCCCTGGCGGAGGCGCCGATCAAGGTCGAGGGCGCCAACGTCGTCGCCGCCTGAGCTGTCCGGGCGGTCCTTCCCCGAGGGTCTGCGCACTGGGGTCGTCGCCGGATCGCGGCAGGCCTAGCGTCGAGGGATGACCATGCAGACGCAGAGCATCGACGCGCCCCACGAGACGCGGCAGTTCCAGGCACACGGCCACCTCGACGTGGTCACCCTCGGCGACTTCACGCTGGGCCGCGCGACGTTCGAGCCCGGCTGGAAGTGGTCCGAGGACGTGAAGCCGATCGCGGGCACCGACTCGTGCCAGACGGCGCACAGCGGTTTCTGCGTCTCCGGGCACATGACGGTGCGGATGGACGACGGCACCGAGGCGCACATGGGCCCTGGTGATGTCGTGACGATCCCACCCGGCCACGACGCGTGGGTGGACGGCGACGAGCCGTGCGTCTTCCTCGACACCGGCGTCGCGGCGTACGCCAAGCCGGCGCAGTAGGCGGCGCGCGCGGCGGCGTACGAGTGCGGCGGAGGCTGTCGGTGCGGCCGACTAGGGTTTCCGTGTGCCCGACCCGCTGAGCTATCGCCCCAAGCCGGGGGAGATCCCGACGCAGCCAGGGGTCTACCGCTTCCGCGACAGCAACCGTCGGGTGATCTACGTCGGCAAGGCGAAGAACCTCCGTGCCCGCCTGCAGAACTACTTCCAGCCGCTGCCGAGCCTCCACCCGCGCACGGCCACGATGGTGACGACGGCGGCGAGCGTCGAGTGGACGACGGTCGGCACCGAGGTCGAGGCGCTCCAGCTGGAGTACTCCTGGATCAAGGAGTTCGACCCGCGGTTCAACGTGAAGTACCGCGACGACAAGTCCTATCCGTGGCTCGCCGTGACGCTCGACGAGGAGTTCCCGCGCGTGCAGGTGATGCGCGGCGTGAAGAAGAAGGGGACCCGCTACTTCGGCCCGTACAGCCACGCCTGGGCGATCCGCGAGACGGTCGACCTGCTGCTGCGGGTCTTCCCGATGCGCAGTTGCAGCAAGGGCGTCTTCAACCGTGCCGCGCAGAGCGGCCGGCCGTGCCTGCTGGGCTACATCGACAAGTGCGCAGCGCCGTGCGTCGGGCGGGTGAGCCCAGCGGAGCACCGCGAGATCGTCAACGACTTCGTCGCCTTCATGGCTGGCAACACCTCAGCGTTCACGAAGCGGATCGAGCGCGAGATGTACGCCGCGAGCGAGGAGCTCGACTTCGAGCGCGCGGCCCGGCTCCGCGACGACCTCGGAGCGCTCCAGAAGGCCCTGGAGAAGCAGGCAGTCGTCCTGGGTGACGGCACGGATGCCGACGTCATCGCCCTGGCCGAGGACCCGCTCGAGGTCGCCGTCCAGGTCTTCCACGTCCGTGGTGGCCGGATCCGCGGCCAGCGCGGCTGGGTCGCCGACCGCGTCGAGGAGGGGGAGACCCCCGAGCTGGTCGAGCACTTCCTCGTCCAGCTCTACGGCGGTGAGGAAGGTGACGGCGTTCCGCGCGAGGTGCTCGTGCCCGCCCTGCCGCCGGAGTCGGCGGTGTTGGAGGACCTCCTCAGCGAACGCCGGGGGAGCAGGGTGCAGATCCGGGTGCCGCAGCGCGGTGACAAGAAGACCCTGCAGGCGACGGTGGCGCGCAACGCGGCGCAGTCGCTCGCGTTGCACAAGACCAAGCGTGCGAGCGACCTGACCACCCGCAACCGGGCGCTCGCCGAGATCCAGGAGCACCTCGGCCTGGCCGAGGCGCCGCTGCGCATCGAGTGCTACGACGTCTCCAACCTCCAGGGCACCGAGGTCGTCGCGAGCATGGTGGTCTTCGAGGACGGGCTGGCGCGCAAGTCCGACTACCGGCGCTTCGTGATCAAGGGCGTGGAGGGGCAGAACGACGTCGCCTCGATGCACGAGGTGATCACCCGGCGCTTCCGGCGGCTGCTCGACGAGCGAGGCGATGCGATCGAGCGCGCCGACGACGCGGGCCCGCTCCTCGTCGACCCGGAGACCGGCCGTCCGCGGAAGTTCGCGTACACGCCCGGGCTGGTGGTCGTCGACGGCGGACCGCCCCAGGTCGCGGCTGCCATCGACGCGCTGACCGGTCTCGGTCTCGCCGACGAGATCCCCGTCGTGGGTCTCGCCAAGCGGCTCGAGGAGGTCTGGCTCCCCGACGACGAGGACCCGGTCATCTTCGCCCGCAGCTCCGAGGGGCTCTACCTGCTCCAGCGGATCCGTGACGAGGCGCACCGGTTCGCGATCACCCACCACCGCAACCGTCGGAGCAAGTCGATGGTCGAGAGCGTCCTCGACGACGTCCCCGGCCTGGGAGAGGTGCGGCGCAAGGTGCTGATGAA
>NZ_DATIHB010000186.1:0-18874 GCF_035481145.1 Nocardioides sp.
GCCGGCTCGATGGTGGACTCGGGCAGACCCCACGTGTTGGTGGTGTAGGTCGTCGTGTTGCCGCGACCATCGGTGACCCGGCTGATGTTGCCGGCGGCGTCATAGCCGAAGCTCGTGGTGATCGACTTGGTGTCGGAGACCTTCTCGGTGCTGGTCCGCAGCTGGCCCAGGGCGTCGTAGGTACGGGTCAGCAGCCCGCCCGCGCCGTCGGTCGAGGTCAGCGGGTTTCCCGCGACGCTGTGGGTGAAGTCGCGGGTGCGCAGGGTCGCGCCCGCATCGCCAAGGTCGCGGCTCTGGATGAGACGGCCGCCGAGGTCGTAGTCCAGGACGGTGGTGGCCTGGCGCGGGTCCTCGATGCGGGTCGGGTGTCCCAGACCGTCATACGTGGCGGTCGTGACGACGCCGGCCGGGTTGGTCATCTGGGTCGGGTTGCCGAGATCGTCATGCTCGAAGGTGGTGACCAGCCCGGTCGGGGTGGTGACCTTGGCTGGGTTGCCCAGGGCGTCGTAGGAGTACTTGGTCGTGAACACCTGCGCGGAGGGCTGACGCTCGAGCTGCGAGCGAGTGCTCTGGCGTCCGAGCTGGTCCCAGGTGGCCGAGGTGACCGCACCTGTGGGGTCGGTCGTCCTCAGCGGCCACCCGGTCGGTGTGTAACTCGTGGTGGTGACTGCACCCGCAACGCCAGTCGCCGGCGAAGGCTCGGTCTGCTTGACGAGGTCACCGAGCTCGTCGTAGGCGAAGGTCGTGGTGGCGCCGGTGCCGTCGGTGGACGAGGTGACCCGCCCGAGGCGGTCGTAGTCCTTGCTCAGCGTCACGGCCAGCGGCGTGGCGGAGTCCGGGGCGGTGTAGTCCGGGAGCCGGGTCGAGGTCTCGCGGCCGACCTTGTCGAAGCCATGGATGGTGATGTTGCCGCGCGGATCCTTGACGTGGGTGGCCGAGCCGAACGCGTCATAGCCGGTCTTGGTAACCGGGTTGGCCGCGGCGGCAGCGCCGCCGTCGGTCTCGACGGAGATGCTCGGCGCCGTAAGGGTGGTCTGCTGTCCCAGGTCGTCGTAGGCGATCGTGGTGGTGTAGTCGGCCGGGTTGGCGCCGGCGACGTTGCCGGGCGCGTCGATGATCTTGGTCGGCAGGCCGCGCTCGTCACGGATCGTCTTCACGATCGCGCTCTGGGTGCCGTTGAGGTAGTCGGTGCGCTGGGTTTCGCGGCCCAGTGGGTCGTAGCTCACTGAGCTGTGGGACAGGTCGCCGCCAGCGGGGCCGCGCTCGACGACGTCGGTCGGGTTGTCCTGGAGGTCGAAGGCCGTCGTCGTGCTGCGCAGCACGCTTTCGCCGTCGTAGTCGGTGACGGAGATCGGCCGGCCGCCCGGGTCGTAGGCCGTGACGGTGGTGTAGCGGCCGTCGCCCTCGGTGAGCTCCTTGACCGCGCCGGTGCCGGTGTAGGTGTAGGCGGTCAGGACGAACGGGCGCGGGTCGTCGTTGGTGTTGGGGTCCTTGTAGTCGAGAAGGGTTTCGGCGGCGAGCAGGTCGTCGTCGAAGTAGGTGTACTCGATCGTGGTGCCCATGGCATCGGTGACCGAGGCGAGTCGTCCGCCCGGGTCGTAGGCACGGGACTCGAGCACGACGTCGGTCGCGGGGCTGTCGCCGCCGGTGAACTCGTCGATCCTGGTGGTCGCGAGCTGTCGCTTGCCGCCGGTGTAGGTGTACGTCCAGACGGTTCCGCCGGGGTCGGTGCGGGTCGCGGCCTGGCCGAACTGGTCATAGGTCACCCGACTGATCGCGCCATCGGCTTCGGTGACAGAGGTCTCACGGCCGTAGCCGTCGAAGCCGAAGTCGGTGGTCCGGGAGGCGGTGCCGAGCGCGTCGGAGACGACGACCTTGTCCAGCTCTCCGTCAGGACGCCAGGTGTTGGTCGTCTTCTGCTGCGTGCGGGTGCCGGTGACGGCGTTGGTGACGGCCGGCTCGACTTCCTCGATGACACGGGAGACACCGTCGTAGGCGTAGGTGGTGCGGGCACCTGCCGGGACTGTGCTGGAGATGGTGGTTTCGGCGGTGTTGCGGCCGATCCCGTCGTACTCGTAGGTGGTGACCAGACCCGCGGGGTCGGTTTCCCTGGCGAGGTCGCCGTTGCTGCGATACGCGTAGCTGGTCACCCTGTCGCCCGGCTCGGTGACCGTCTTCAGCAGCCACGCAGGTGCAGTGCCGCCACCGATGGCGGCTTCACTGCCGTCGGTGTAGACGTTCTTCGTGACTCGCTTCGCGCCACCAGCGGCGCCGGGTGCGGCGACGGTGTCGAGCTCGCCGTTGGCGTAGTAGGTGTACGTCGTGGCGTACGTGTCGTCGCTCTGGTTGGCGGAACGCTCGTCGCGCGCGGCGGTGACCTGGTCGTTGCGCGGGTCGAGCGGGTCAGCCGGGTTGATGTAGTAGTCGCGGTAGCTGGTGTAACAGTCGCTGCCAGCAGTCCGGCACTGGGTACGGGAGATCTCGTTGCCGCGCTCGTCGTGGCGCAGCTCGGTGACGTGACCGTTCGGGTCGGTGATCTGGAACGGGAAACCGCCGGTGTCGTACTCGTACGTGGTGGCGGTCGCGTCCCCGGCTGCCTTCAGCGACATCATCTGACCGCCGCGCATCGGGTCATAGACATACGTCGCGACGGCGTCTGCAGGGTCGGTGACGGTGATCGTGGTGCGCCAGTCCGGCTCGACGGAGGTGCCGGCGTTGGCGGTGACCGGAGCACCGAGGCGCCATGTTCCGCCGTTGGCGTCGCGGTTGGCGGCAACTCGCTCAGCGGCCGCGTCGTAGGCCAGCGACGTCGTGGTCTCGGTGTGGCCGGGCTCGGTGACGGTGGTCAGCTTCGGGGCGCCGTTGCGCGCGGCGAAGTGCTCGGCGATCAGGTCGTCGCCGAGAGGGCGCTGGTAGAACGCGACCTCGGCGATGTCGCCGTTGAAGTAGCTCGCGCCGGTGGCCGGTGCAGACACGGCACCGGTGGTCCACGCTGCGCCGATCTGCTCATTCGTCATGCCCTGCCAGTTGATCTGACCTGCCACGGTCGCGACCTTGCTGCCGTCGAGGTAGAGCGACTGGGTGGCGCCGGCGCCCGAGAGCGCGACGTGGTGCCAGGTGCCGTCGTTGACGACGCCGGTCGAGGTCATCGGGGTGGTCGTCCCGTTCGGGAGCAGGCCACGCAGCTTGCCGTCGGCGCCCACGTAGAGCGTCGCCGAGGACTGGGTGCCGGCCGTGCCGCCGAGGGTCCAGTTCTGGGCGCCGAAGAGGGCGCCGGGTGCAGTGGTGTTGAACCACATCTCCAAGGTCAGGTGTGCGCCTTGGACCAGGCCGGTGGGGAGAGTGACCTTGCTGGAGGTGCCGTTGAACTTGGACGCGGCCAGATCGCTGCCGGCGACCAGGTCGGTGCGCCCGGCGCTGGTGTTCGTGCGGGTGGCGTCGGTGGTCCGCCAGATGCCGGGGATGGCGCTGGCCGAGGTGCCGCTCGTGCCGGCGTCGTTCAGGCGCCAGTAGGCGGTGGGGTTGGCGTCGAGGAGCACGGTGCGCTGCTGCGGGACACCTGTGTAGTCGTAGGCGACGCAGGCGCCTTCGGGGTCGCACGCCTGGGTCAGGGTGTCGCCGGAGTAGGTGTAGGTGTAGGCCAAGGCGGGGGTCGGGCCGGTGGTGACCACCGTGACGTGGCCGCTGGTCCAGTCGAAGTCGAGGTAGCGGCCGGTCACATCGTCGGTGGCGCGGGTGACGTGGCCCGCCGTGTCGCGGGTCAGGGACTGCACGTGGCCGCTGGCGTCGGTGATCGAGAGCAGCCCGCCAGTCGCGTCGAAGCGGTAGCGCACGTCGCCGACGTCGCGCAGTGTCCACCCGCCGCCCGCTGTGGCGACCAGAGTGCCCTGCTGGCCGGGCGGGGTGGCGTAGGTGCCGTCGCTGTTGAGCCCATACCGAGCCTGCTGGCCGTCCGCGAAAGTGACCAGGACATTGCCGGAGCCATCGTCCTCCGGGGTGAGGGCGATGTCCCAGGCGGTCGACCAGCCGGCGCCGAACGCCCGGTCTGCGCGCGGGTCGAGGCTGTTGTAGGTGCGCTCGACTGCGAGGTCGGGGCCGACGACGGTGACCATGGCGTCCACAGCGCTGGTGCTGAAGTTGCCGATGCCCGGGTCGAGGCCGTCATCGGTGCCACCCAGGTGGCTGGTGATGGTGGGTTGGCCCACCTTGGCCGAGATCCCGATGCCCGGACTCCAGCTGCTCACGTTGGTGCCGTCCGTAGCGCGGACGAACCACAGATAGCCCTTGCCCCACTCCACCTTGCCCGCCGGTACGGTCCAGGCCGACGGGCCGTAGACCGATTCCGCCACCACGGTGACTCCGTCGGGCTTGGTGAGCTTGAACTGATACGTCAGCGGCTTCGGGTAGCTGTCGGAGTCCTCACCTGTAGCAACCAGCGTCGGGGTGCGGGTGTCCGCCTGGAACCCGGCGTTGGGCGACCACGAGGTGATGCTCGGCTTACCCGCGACAATGTTGATGTTGATCGGGCTCGACATCGGGGACCCCTGTGCCGAGTACTTCGTGATTCCGATCTTCACCATGTCGAACTTCACCTGATAACTGCCGGGAGGCAGTTTCTGAATGCCGGCGGTCAGCGTGACCGCGCCATTGATGGAGACGTTCGACGGCAGTGGAGTGGTGAGCAGGTACGAAGACGACGTGAGCTCCACATCCGGACTGGGTGCGGTGTCCCAGATCCGGTATCGCAACTCATGCGAGCTGGGCGTCCACGTTTCCGCCGACCTGTTGGTGACGGTGATCTTCGCCGAACCGGTCTTGGTGGCTGTGGGCATCACCACGTTCGTTGGGGTCGAGTAGTCGGCCCAGTAGGCGGTGTGCGTGATCTGCAGGTACGGCGCGTTGGTCGAGTTGGCGCTCGCGAACTTCTTCCAGGCATAGGTGTCGGTCCCGTCTGCACCGACGCGCAGGCCGTAGTTCGTCGTGCCGTGCGTCCACGAATTGACCGTGTTGGTGACGTCGAAGTTGACCCACTTGTCCGCGCACGAGGACGAGTAGCCGGCGGCGAAGCTCTTGCGGGCGATCTCAGAACCCCAGGACGGGCCCGGCCACGACTTGTTGCCCGAAACCGTCCACGACTCCGTCAGCGGACGAATGACGACGTCACGAGCAGAGCACGAGTACGAGTGGGTCGCGCGCAGGTTCAGCGTCGCCGCGGTGACCTTGTGATTCGTCAGGCCCGACATGCTGAACCGCAGGAGCGCCGCGGCCTTGTGCGCACCGCCGTCGTAGGTGCCGACCTTCAACTCGGACTCGCCGGAGTAGTCGTTGGTGTAGGGCCCCATGACATACGTGTCGCCGTTGGTCTCGACTGTCGTGACAGTCGGGTCGACGAAGACGGGGTACTCACGCTCGGGCTTTGCCAACCACGCCTCGTCGACCGAGACCCGGAGCGTCTGACCGCTGTCGACGAGCGTGTAGGTCACGCCCTCGGAGCGCGGGGACTCCCCCGTACCCGGATCGATGTTGGAGTCGGTCATGAAGCCCGGCGGAATCCGGCCAACCTGGACACCGTCAGCGTCCAGAAGCTGAACCTCGCGGCCGACCAGCTCGGCGCGGGTGCCGTTGAGGTCGAGCGGAAAGTCCCACACCGTCGGCGCCTCGGGCGACTTCAGGATGATCGTTTCCTTCAGGCCGAGGGGATTCGCCTCCAGCTCCAGGTCCGCGCCAGGACGGACCTCGTCGTAGCGGACCCGATTGCCCGCGGCATCGGCCTGCGACGCCGCAGCACCGCGCAACGAGAACCCCACCGACGTCCCGGGAACGAGCTCGACCGATGCCAAGGAGCCGGCATCCGCTCGGGCGGCAAAGGACTTGCCGCGGTCGTCACCCTTGACCTTCCAGCGACCATTGACTGACTCCAGGTCGGAGTCGATCCGACGCCACTCGCCGTCGGCTCCCCGGAACATCTGTCGGTCGGTGTAGTACCGCGTGGTCTCGGACCCATCGGAGTTGACGAAGACCTGACGGTCCTTCGCGCCCTTCGCCGGGAGTTCCTTGCTGGTAGCCGCATCGAAGCCCGCGGGCGCGGCGGGGTCAGCAGCCGCGGTCTTCCCCGCCTCCACCGTCGGATCCGTCGGGTCCGGCTGCTCGACGAGACGATCGTCGCGCTTCAAGCCACCCGTGGCCGGTCCGGCATCGTGCCGGGCGGCGCGACGATCGGCTTCGGTGTCTTCCACGGAAGCCTTGTGCGAGAGGCCCGAGGCCGTGCCCTCGACCTGAGTTGGCAGGACGTCGGCGGCAGTTGCCGACGGCAGAGTCAACGCCTCCGCAGCTCCGACGCTGAGCGCCACCACCAAGGCCATCGAAACCCAACGACCACCACGCGAAGCAGCGCGCACAGCAAACTCTCTTCTGTTACCCGGAAACAGTCGCTCGTGACACTAGGGCAGAAAAGCGTGTATCCGCAGAGGAATCACGAAAGTGGACCGAAGAACGAGGACCCGACCCGCGAGCGGTCAGGCGGCCTGCTCGTCCCGGATCAGGCAGGCGGCGCCGACGAGTCCGGCGGTGTTGCCGAGCTGGGCAGCCACGATCGCGGGGATGTCGCGGTGGCCGGCCCCTACGAGCGAGCGGCCGAGCGCGACGCGGGCGGGCTCGAGCAGGCGGTCGCCGGCCTCGGAGACACCGCCGCCGACGACCACGACCTCCGGGTCGAACGCGGCCACCAGGTTGGCCAGGCCGACGCCGAGCCAGTGCCCCAGCTCCGCGAACGCCGCGCGCGCTTCGAGGTCGCCCTCGTCGGCTGCCGCGGTGACCATCCGGCCGTTGAGCAGGTCGGCGTCGCGGGAACGGGCGTAGCGCTCCAGGGCACTACCGGAGCAGTACTGCTCCCAGCAGCCGCGTGAGCCGCACGCGCAGGCGAGACCGTCGGGCACCACCTGCATGTGGCCGAACTCCCCCGCCATGCCGTTGTGGCCGCGGTAGAGCCGACCGCCGATCACGATGCCACCACCCAGGCCGGTGCCGAGGTTGACGGTCACCACGTCGGAGTAGCCGCGCGCCGCCCCCAGCACCAGCTCGCCGTACGCCGCGGCGGTGGCGTCGTTCTCCAGGCGGACGGGCACACCCCACCGCTCGGCGAGGCGGGAGCGGACCGGCTCGTCGAGCCACGGCAGGTGCGGCGCGAAGCGGACCCGCTCGCCCGCGGCGTCGACGAACCCGGCGGCGGCGACGCCGACGCCGGCGAGTGGCCGCCCGTCCGCCGCCGCGAGCACCGCCTCGGTGAGGGCGTCCTCGACCATGCGGGCGTCGACCCGGCGCCCGGGCGTCGTCCGGCGTGCGGTGTCGGCGACCGTGCCGTCGTCGCCGACCACCGCCGCCAGCACCTTCGTGCCCCCGACGTCGACGCCCACCCAGACCGGTTCGCTCACGGAGCCAGTCTGCCGCAGTCGCCGTGTCCTCCGACCGGTCAGGACCCCACGCGCAGACGGGTCAATTCCGTGTCGTCCCCGGCATCCTGCACGTGGTCCAGACCTACGGTCGAACGGTGGCACGCAGGAGGGGCGGAGACGAGGAAGGGTCGGCAGCAATCGAGTTCGCGCTCGTGCTGCCGCTCCTGGTCACGCTCGTGCTCGGCATCGCGAACTTCGCGATCGTCTTCGGGCAGTCCCTCGCGCTCAACAACGCTGCCCGCGAGGCTGCCCGGCAGGGGTCGGTCCCCGGCCAGACCTGCGCCGAGGTCGCCGGCATCGGCAAGGCGTCCGCGACCTCGATCGCGATGACGGGCACCGCGGTGACCGCGACGGTGACGCCCTGCCCGGGCGGCGACGTGTGCCTCGGCTCCACCCCGGGCCAGGCGGTCACGGTGACCCTGGACTACACCCACGCGTGGCCCCTGCCGTTCCCGGTGCCGGGCGTGCCGGCGACGTACTCCATCTCGGGCCACGGGGAGTTCCGGTGCGAGTACTCCTGACTCCGCAACCTCAGCAACCTCCGCCACCTCGCAGGCCGCGGGACGAGGACGGTGCGGTCGCGGTGATGACGGCCCTGTTGTCGGTGTCGCTCCTGGTCCTGGGCGCGTTCAGCGTCGACCTGGGCATGGCCTACACCTCCCGGATGGCGCTGCAGACCGCCGCCGACGCGGGTGCGCTCGCGGCCGCGGCGACGTACGCCGAGGCGAGCGGACGGACCTGCGCGGACCTCCTCGCCGCGGTGCCGGCGTCTACGCCGAACAGCGTGGCGCAGGGCTACCTGGCGGCGAACCGCTCGACGATGACCGACGGGGCCACCGGAACGTTGAGCGCCAGCTGTGGCGATGGCCGGCTGGAGGTGACCTTCGACGTCAGCGGCGACACGCCGGCACACCTCGGACGGCTGGCAGGCGTGGACCGGATCGGGGGCGACGCCCACGCCATGGTGGGCGTCGAGGTCGCGCCCGGCGGCGAGGGCCTGCGGCCGCTCGCCATCTGCGGCACCGACCTCCCCACGGGCGCGGGTCCCGGGACGGTCTGGCGCACCTACCTGCCGGGCGACGGACTCGCCCCGGCAGCGAGCTGCCCGCAACCGGCGACCGCCGGCAACTGGTGGACCCTCGACTGCCCCGGGGAGAGCACCGACGACGGTGGCGGCCAGAGCCAGCTCCACGACCAGATCCTCAACGGCTGCTCGCTGCCGATGAGCGTGGTCAGCGGCCAGGAAGGGCTCAGCGGCACCACCCTCGGGGACCGGCTGCGCACCGCCTGCCCGACCGCGTCGACGACCTCGCCGTACTCCTGCCTCTCGGGTGACCCCGGGCAGCCCGACGCCGGGCAGGCCGAGGATGCCTGGGCTGCGCTGATCGACAGCGGCAAGACGATCGGGCTGCCGGTCTTCTGTGCCGCCTCGACCTGCGGGGCGACCGTGACGGGCACGGGCACGAACGCGGTCTTCCCGCTCCAGCGCATCGTCGCGGTGACTGTGTGTGGCTACCACTTCGGCAAGCAGCTCAAGAAGCGCTACAGCAGCGGCACCGGCGCGTGCGCCCCGGCAAATGGCGAGGCGGCGGCCCTGATGGCCGACGACACCGAGAAGAGCTACCTGCTGCTGGTCTCCCGTACGGCGTTCGCCTCCGGCACCACGCAGGAGCCAGGATGCGCGCTGGGCGACACGACCTGCGACGGCGGCTACCGGCGCGTGCGGCTGCTCGAGTAGGAGCAGCTGGGAGGACTCAGCCGTGGCACAGCTCAGCCGAAGGGACCCTCGAAGGGACCGAAGTCGTCGTCCTCGAGGTCGATCTTCTCGACGGGGTCGCGGCGGGCGTGACTGCCCCCGCTGGTCTTGGGGTCCTCGGACACGGCCGCCTGGAGCACCGCCGAGGCAGCCTGGGCGATGCTCGCCGCGGCGATCGCAAGGTGCGTGCGCACCTCGGGGCTGCTCTCCCGCACGATGTGCACGACACGGCAGAACGGGCAGTACTTGCAGTCCTCTCCGCTGGCCAGGTGCTCGCTGGCCTCGTGGAAGGCGCCGCCCAGGCCGGCGCCGAGGTCCGGGCCGTGGTCCTTGGCCCAGCCCGAGAGCGCGCCGAGCAGCTTTGCGGTCTCCTCAGCGACGGAGCCGACCTCGGGACCGTTCTCGCTCATGACTGCCTCTCCTCGAAACGCACCTGCAGCGCTCCATGGTCGACCCTCGCGCCCTTCACGTCCAACCGGGCCAGGCCTGCCGGCAGCGTCAGCAGGCGGCGATAGGAGCCCACGGTCAGCACCAGCTCGTCTCCGTGGCGCACCAGGTCGACGTCGCCACGCTCCACGAACGGCAGCGCCAGGCGGAGCACCGCGCCGGTCTCGGTGCGCGCGACCTGGAGCGGCCCCGGCCCGGACGGTACGGCGAGCGGGTCGCCGTCGGCGTACAGCCTCCGGGCGAAGTCGGCGAGGGCCGCGACTCCCACCGGCTCGCCGGAGTGGTACTCCGAGCGCCAGAGCTGGAGGCCGGGGAAGGAGTGCTCGGTGTCGGCGAGGACCTTGGTCTGTGCCTCCACCCAACCGGCGCGCCAGCTGTCCCCGCCACCACCCTCGTCGGTGCCGACAGCGGGAAAGATCCGGTTGGCGACGACGCCGTCGACGCGGTAGCCGAAGAGCGAGAGCGTGGTGAAGGAGCGGCGGGCCTCAGCCAGGACGACCGTCTCGGGCGTCATCACGATCCGGACGCTCGCCTCCGGGCCCGACAGCAGCTGGCGGACCTCGTCGAGCTCGGCGTGGAGCCGCTCCATCGCGTCGAAGGTGTTGTCCTCCGGCATGGGGACGCCGACGGCCTTGGTGATCAGCGGCCGGAACGCCTTGATCGCCTTGCGCCCGACCGGGAAGACCCGCTCCATGTACCAGGCCAGGGCCTCGGGCAGCGCCAGGAGGCGCAGCGTCTCCGCCGTCGGCGCGCAGTCGACGATGACGGTCTCCCAGTCTCCCGAGAGCACGTGGCGGCGGAGCTGGAGCAGCGCCAGCACCTCCTCGGCCCCGGGGATGACCGTGAGCTCCTCGGCAGCGACCGGGTCGACTCCGGCGGCGTCGAGCACCGAGAGCAGGTAGCGCTGGATGTCGGCCCAGGACTCCTCGAAGAGGCGCTGCGCGTCGACCTGCTCGACGTACAGGTTGTCGGCAACGAGGGTCGGGGTGGTGCCGATCTCGGTGGCGAAGGCGTCGGCCAGCGAGTGGGCCGCGTCGGTGGAGAGGATCAGCGTGCGGCGCCCGGCCGCAGCGGAGGCGACGGCCGTGGCCGACGCGGTGGTGGACTTCCCGACCCCGCCCTTGCCGGTGAAGAGGAGGATCCGCACGTCAGAGCGACTCGACGCGCTTCTTGAGTCCCTTGAGGGCGGTGTCGATGAGGATCTTCTCGCCCTTGCGCTTGATCATGCCGATCATCGGGATGGCGAGCTCCGCGGAGAGGCTGTAGGTCACCTCGGTGCCCTCCTCGACCGGACGCAGGACGTAGGAGCCGTCGAGCATCTTCAGCATCTTGCCCTCGGCGAGGGTCCAGCTGACGTCGAGGTCGCGCCAGGTGTAGGCGAGGGTGTACTCGTCGTGGATCGGCGGGACGTCGAGCTCGAAGCGGACCTTCTCTGCTCGCTGCCCGGGCGCACCGGCGACCACCTCGGCGGTCTCGACGCCCTTGGCCCACAGCGGGTACGCCGCGAAGTCGGCGATCACGGCCATGACCTCGCCCGGCGACGCGTCGACGACGATCGAAGAGGTTGTCTGCTCGGGCATGGCCGCAACCGTACCGGATACCCGCGGTACGCCTGCGGCCGGTAACGTGCGCTCCGTGCGCGAGTTCTCCACTCCCCCGACGGTGCAGCTCCCCACGACCGGGACCCGCACCGGCAACCTGACGGACGACATCGTCACCAACGCCCGCGCACACGCGACGATCCCGGTCCTGGCCCGCCGCGACTCGTCCGGGACGTGGGCCGACGTCACGGCCGCCACGCTCTGGGCCGAGGTGAGCGCCGCTGCCAAGGGGCTCCTCTCCCTCGGCATCGAGCCCGGTGACCGCGTCGTCCTCCTCGCCGGCACGCGCTGGGAGTGGACCGTCCTGGACTACGCGATCTGGTGCGCCGGCGGCGTGAGCGTGCCGGTCTACCAGAGCTCCTCCGCCGAGCAGCTCGGCCAGATCATCGCCGACGCGGGGGCGCAGCTCGCGCTCGTGGAGACAGCTGTTCTGGCGGATCGCGTTCGCTCGGCCGCCTCCGGCGTCGAGCTCCTGGTGATCGATGACGGCGCGCTCGCTTCGCTCGCCGCCTCGGGGGCGTCCGTCTCCGACACCGACCTCGAGGCACGGCGTACGTCGCTGGGGCGCGACGACCTGGCCACGCTGGTCTACACCTCCGGCACCACGGGCCAGCCCAAGGGCTGCATGCTGACGCACGGCTCGCTCATGGACGAGATCACGCTCGCGACCCACGAGCTGCCCGAGCTCTTCGAGGAGGGCGCCTCGACGCTGCTCTTCCTGCCACTGGCCCACGTCTTCGCCCGGATCGTGCAGCTGGGCTGCATGCGGGCGCGCGTGCGGCTCGCGCACTCCTCCGACATCCGGCTGCTCACCCGGCACCTCCGCGAGCTGGAGCCGACGTTCGTCTTCGGCGTACCGCGCGTCTTCGAGAAGCTCTTCAACACCGCCTCGCAGGAGGCCGCCGCCGACGGCAAGGGCCGGATCTTCGACCGCGCCGTGGAGACCGCGATCGCCTGGTCGCGGGCGCGCGACGCCGGCCGTGTGCCGGTCAGGCTCCGGGCCGAGCACGCGCTCTTCAACCGGCTGGTCTACGGCCGCCTGCACGATGCGCTCGGCGGGCAGTGCCGCTGGGCCTTCTCTGCCGGCGCCCCGCTCGGTGAGCGGCTGGGCCACTTCTACCGCGGCATCGGCGTCACGGTGCTCGAGGCCTACGGCCTCACCGAGACCTCGGGCGCGGTCACGCTCAACTCGACCGCCGCGCAGAAGGTGGGCACCGTGGGACGGCCCCTGCCGGGGACCACGGTGCGGGTCGCCGACGACGGTGAGCTGCTCTTCCGCGGGCCCCAGGTCTTCCGTGGCTACTGGCGAGACGAGGCCGCGACCGCGGAGGTCCTCGACGGCGCCGCGGACGGCGGCTGGCTGCACACCGGCGACGTCGGCGAGGTCGACGACGAGGGCTTCGTGCGGATCACCGGTCGCAAGAAGGAGCTCCTGGTCACGGCGGGCGGCAAGAACGTCTCCCCCACGGTGCTCGAGGACCGGCTCCGCTCCCACCCGATCGTCAGCCAGTGCATGGTCGTGGGCGACGGCGAGCCCTTCATCGGCGCGCTGGTGACCCTCGACCCCGACGCCTTCGCGCAGTGGGTGGAGTCCGCCGGGCGCAAGGGCCGGCTGGCCGACCTGGTCGACGACCCCGACCTGGTGGCCGAGGTGCAGCGCGCCGTCGACGACACCAACAGCGCGGTCAGCCAGGCCGAGGCGATCCGGAAGTTCACGATCCTCCCCGTCGACTGGACCGAGGAGGCGGGGCAGCTGACCCCCTCGCTCAAGCTCAAGCGGTCGGTCGTCAAGCGCCAGTTCCGGCGCCAGATCGCTGCGCTCTACGGCCGCTGACCGGCGTACGTCGGGGGCCGGGCGCCCCTGAACGATCGGCCGAATGGAAAGTGACGTAGTCCATTTGGGCCATATCTGTGGCACTCGTCACCCGACTCCTCCCGGATGCGGCATTGTGACTCATGCAACTCGGGAGGGAGTTGCTGACGGGACGGTTCTGGGAGGGAAACCGAGTCGTCCGGTCATGTTCACCTATGCAATTGAGGGTGTCATGGACCGTAGGAAGATCCTGCTTGTCCTGGCAGCGGTCATCGCCGCGCTGGGAACGATGCTCGTCTGGTTGTACGTACGCGGAGCAGACAGCCGCGCACAGGCCCAGTTCGACACCGTGAACGTCATCGTCGCGACGCAGGACATCGCGCCGGGTGAGACGTTCGCCGCCGCCTCGCAGGCCGGCAAGTTCGAGAAGAAGGCCGTTCCGGCCAACACCGTGCTCGACGGCGCGCAGGACGACCTGCAGGGCCTGACCGGCGAGGTCGCGCTGACCAGCGTCTACGCCGGCGAGCAGGTCATCGCCGCGAAGTGGGGCGGCTCCACCGACGTCGACGTGACCTCGAAGGTGATCGCCATCCCGAAGGGGAAGATGGCGGTCACCGTGAACCTCACCGACCCGCAGCGGGTCGCCGGCTTCGCCAAGCCCGGCTCCGAGGTCGCGGTCTTCGTCGCGGTCGCCCCGGACAAGACCGAGACGTACTACGCGCGCACGCTGCTGCAGAAGGTGACCGTCCTCGGTGTCGGGGACACCTCGACGATCACCACGACGAAGACCACCAAGGAGGGCGAGTCCACCACGGAGCCGATCCCCCAGACGCTGGTCACGCTCGCCGTCACCCAGAAGGAGGCCGAGCGGCTCGCCTGGGGCACCACCTTCGGCACGCTCAGCCTCGGCCTGGTCAACGACGCGACGAAGCTCGACGGGACCCCGCGGGTCACCGACAAGAACCTGGTGGAGTGAGGCCGTCATGCCCGTCATCGTCGACACCGACCCGGGCGCCGTCACCGAGCTGGCCCGGGCACTTCCGCCCGGCACCCACGCCGTCGACGGCACCGTCGCCCTGAACGCCTGGCTCTCGCACCGCACCGACGAGTACGTCGTCGTGCTGGGGCCCGGCCTGGACCTCGCCCTGGCCATCGCGACCTGCGAGAGCCTGCGGCTCACCCGTCCGACGACCAGCGTCGTGCTGGTCCGCCACGAGATCGACACCGACGTCCTCAACCGGGCCATGCAGGCCGGCTGCCGCGACGTCGTACGCGCCTCCGACGCCGACGGCATCCGTGCCGCCGCCGCCCGGGCCCACCAGCTCTGGCAGGCGTTCAGCGGCCAGGGCACCGCAGGCACCCACGGGTCGCTGATCACCGTCTTCGCCCCCAAGGGCGGCGTCGGCAAGACCACGACGTCGGTCAACCTCGCGCTCGCGCTGGCCGACGGCGGCTCGCGCAAGGTCTGCCTCGTCGACCTCGACCTCGCCTTCGGTGACGTCGCGATCACGATGCAGCTCTTCCCGACGCACACCATCGAGGAGGCGATCGGCTCCGAGGAGGGCATCGACGCCTCGCTGGCGGAGTCGCTGCTGACCCGCCACGAGGAGTCCCTCATGGTGCTCGCCGCGCCCAACCTCCCCGACGCCCGGGACCGGGTGACGGCCCGGCTGGTGTCGCGGATGCTGCGCACGCTGCGGCAGCAGTTCGACTACGTCGTGGTCGACACCGCGCCCAACTTCGACGAGCAGACGCTGCAGGCGCTCGACGAGACCGACGAGTGCGTCATCATCGCCACGCTCGACGTGCCGACGCTGAAGAACGTCAAGGTCGCGCTCGAGACCCTCGACCTGCTCAACATCGCCCAGGGTCACCGGCACCTGGTGCTCAACCGGGCCGACGACGCGGTCGGGCTCGACAACGGCAAGGTCGAGCAGATCCTCGGCCTCCCGGTCATCACGCCGATCCCGTCGTCGACCGACATCGCCGCCGCGACGAACGCCGGGCGCCCGATCGTGCTCGCGTCGCCGGACCACGCGGCGTCGCGGGCGTTCCGTCAGCTCGCGGCCCACCTGGCCGAGGCCGCCAGTGACGAGACCCACCCGCTCCTGCAGGACGAGGCGGACGAGAACGCTCGCGGCCGTCGCTGGCTGAGGAGGGTCGGAGCATGAGCCTCGCCGATCGCATGAAGGCTGCGCAGGCCGCAGCCGGCGAGAGCGTCGCTGCGCCGACCTCCGAGGTCGCCGTTGCTGCGCCTCCGGCTCCGCCGGCTCCCGTTCCCGGATCGCACCGCGGGCCGGTCGCAGACGCTCCCGAGCCCGCTCCCGTTGCCGCCGAGGTCTCCTCGCTCGCCACCCGCCGTGCGGCGGTGGGCGGCAACGACCGGTTCACCGAGCTGAAGGCGGCCGTCCACGCCGAGCTGCTCAAGCAGCTCGGCCCCCAGCTCTACGAGGCAGACGTGCCGTCGGAGGAGCTCGGCGCCAAGGTGCGGGCGACCCTGAAGGACGTGCTCTCCGCTCAGGACCGACCGCTGTCGGCAGCCGACCGCGCCCAGGTCACCAAGGAGATCACCGACGACATCCTCGGCTACGGCCCGATCGAGGCGCTGCTGGCGGACGAGGACGTCACCGAGGTCATGGTCAACGGCCCGTCGATGGTCTTCGTCGAGCGCAAGGGCAAGCTGACCCTGAGCGACGTCGAGTTCGACGACGACGCGCACCTGCGCCGGATCATCGACAAGATCGTCTCCCGCATCGGCCGCCGCGTGGACGAGTCGTCCCCCATGGTCGACGCCCGTCTCCCCGACGGCTCGCGTGTCAACGCGGTCATCCCGCCGCTCGCGATCGACGGCTCCGCCCTGACCATCCGCAAGTTCGCCACCGATCCGTTCACCGTGCAGGACCTGATCAACTTCGGGTCGCTGTCGCAGCGGACGGCCGACTTCCTCGAGGCGTGCGTCCGCGGCAAGCTCAACATCATCGTGTCGGGCTCCACCGGCGCCGGGAAGACGACGACGCTCAACGTCCTGTCGAGCTTCATCCCGAACGACGAGCGCATCGTCACCATCGAGGACGCCGCCGAGCTCCAGCTCAAGCAGGAGCACGTGGTCCGCCTCGAGTCGCGACCGCCCAACATCGAGGGCAAGGGCGCGATCACCATCCGCGACCTGGTCAAGAACAGCCTCCGCATGCGGCCCGACCGGATCGTCGTCGGCGAGGTCCGCGACGCCTCCGCGCTCGACATGCTGCAGGCGATGAACACCGGCCACGACGGCTCGATCACGACGCTCCACTCCAACGGTCCGCGCGACACGCTCGCCCGCATGGAGACGCTGGTGCTGATGGCCGGCATGGACCTGCCGATCCGCGCGATCCGCGAGCAGGTCGCCTCCGCGGTCGACCTGATCGTCCACCAGGCCCGCCTGCGCGACGGCTCCCGCCGGATCACCCACGTGACCGAGGTGGAGCGCATGGAGGGCGACGTGATCACGCTCCAGGACATCTTCGTCTACGACCACTCGCGGGGCTTCGACGCCGACGGCAAGAGCCTCGGCGGCCTGCGCACCACCGGCCTCCGCCCGAAGTTCCTGGAGAAGATGGAGCACTCCAACGTGCGGGTCGACCCGCTCGTCTTCGCCCGGGACGGTGTGGCATGAGGCGGCTCGCTCCGCTCGCCGTCCTCGGCGCTGTGCTCGGCTTCGCCCCGCTCGGCTTCGCTTCGCTCGCCTCGGCGGCACCCGACGACGCGGCTGCGATCAGCCACGTCGAGGCGCACGACGGCACCATCGACGTCCTCGTCACGGTGCCGGCGGGTGTCTCGGTCGAGCTCGACGACGTCTCCGTGACCGTCGGCGCCGAGCCGGCTGCCGATGTGGCCGCCCGCGTCGCCGGCTCGGCCGGGGCGCCGGCCGTCCGGCGTACGACGGTGCTCGCGATCGACACCAGCGACTCGATGAACGGGGCCAGGTTCACGGCTGCCCGGGCTGCGGCGAAGACCTACCTCGCCGCCGTCCCGGCGGACGTGCAGGTCGGCATCGTCACCTTCGACAAGGCGGTCCACACGGCGCTCGCGCCGACCACCGACCGGGAGAAGGCGGCCTCGGTCGTCGACGGCCTCGCACTCGCACGCGGCACGGCGCTCTACGACGGGGTCCGCGCGGCCGTCCGCGCCGTCGGCACCGAGGGCCAGCGCACCGTCCTGCTCCTCTCCGACGGCCGCAACACCAACGCCACCTCGCTGGCCTCCGTCACCAGCGCCGTCGAGAAGGCCGGCGTGCACCTCGACGCCGTCGCCCTCGACCAGCGGGCCGGCGAGCTCGGCGCGCTCCGGTCGCTCGTCGCTGCCGGCAAGGGCCAGCTCGTCCCCGCCGACCCGGCGGCGCTCGAGCGCGCCTTCCGCGACGAAGCGGCCGTGCTGACACGCCAGGTCCTGGTCAGCGCGACCGTGCCGGCCGCCGTCACCGCGACGGAGGCCGACATCGAGGTGAGCCTGCCCGCAGCAGGCCGCGAGGCGCTGTCCGCGTCGACGTACGCCGTCGTACGGCAGGCCGCGCCGGCGAAGGCGACGGCCGTCGTCCTCACCGAGGCGGCCAACTCGATCCACCTCCCCGCCAGCGCGATGTACGGCGGGCTCGCGGCGATCGGCCTCGGCGCGCTGGTGCTGCTGACCAGCGTCCTGTCGATGGCCGGTGGCGGCGCGAGCACGCGGACGATCGAGCAGCGGATCGCCGCGTACGGCCCCTCGGCGGTGCTGCACAAGGTCACCGATGCGCGCGACTCCACGTTCAACCTGGGCCAGGCCAAGGACGCCGCCGCCTCGATGCTCCACCGCAACAAGGGACTCGAGGCACGGATCGAGCAGCGGCTCGACGCCGCCGGATCGGCGCTCAAGCCGGCCGAGTGGCTCCTGCTCCACGGCATGATCACGGTGCTCGCGGGCATGGTCGGCCTGCTGCTCGGCGGCGGGAGCATCATCCTGCTCGTCGTCGGCCTCGTGGCCGGCGCCGTGGTGCCCTGGCGCTGGCTCGGGTTCAAGCGGAAGCGCCGCATCGCGGCGTTCAACTCGGGCCTGGCCGACACGCTGCAGCTGATCTCGGGGAGCCTCTCGGCGGGCATGTCACTGGCCCAGGCCATCGACGCCGTCGTCGAGGAGGGCAGCGAGCCGATCGCCAGCGAGTTCAAGCGGGTCCTCATCGAGGCCCGGCTCGGCGTGCCTCTCGAGGCGGCACTCGAGGGCATCGCCCAGCGGATCGAGAGCGTGGACTTCGCGTGGGTGGTCATGGCGATCCGGATCCAGCGCGAGGTCGGTGGCAACCTGGCCGAGCTGCTGACGACGGTCGCCGCCACGCTGCGCGAGCGTGACTTCCTGCGCCGCCAGGTGAAGACGCTCTCCGCGGAGGGCCGGCTCTCGGCGTACATCCTGATCGCGCTGCCGATCGGCATGGCGATCTACCTGCTGCTCACGCGGCGCGACTACATCGAGCCGCTCTACACGACGGGCGTGGGCTTCATCCTGCTCGCGGCCTTCCTGCTCCTGCTCGGCCTGGGCTGGCTGATGATGAGCCGCATGGTGAAGGTGGAGGTCTGAGATGGTGCTCCTGCTCGGCTCCCTGCTCATCTTCGGAGCCCTCTTCCTGGTCTTCGCCGCTGCCGGCGGGCTGACCCCCGAGCGCTCCGGCGTCGCCCGGTCGCTCACCGTCCTCCAGGCGATGACCGACGCCCCTGACGAGCTCACGAAGGAGCTCGACCGGCCCTTCGGCGAGCGGGTCCTGGAGCCGCTCTACGCCCGGTTCCAGCGGCTCGGGCAG
>NZ_DATIHB010000187.1:0-31503 GCF_035481145.1 Nocardioides sp.
CGCCGAGCTCGTCGACGTTGGCCGCGAGCCACTCGAGGGCGGCGTACATGTCCTCCCGGGGGAACGGATCGGGGAACTCGGGCGCGAGCCGGTAGTCGACGGTGACCAGGACGACCCCGAGGTCGCTGACCCAGTCGAGCACCAGGTCCAGGCCACTGAACTTGTCGCCGAACATGAGCCCGCCGGAATGGGCGTAGAGGACAACCGGACGACGCCCGGAGCACTCGCGCGACCGCAGGATGGCGGCGGTGACGGTGTCGCCCTCGTGGCCGGGGAAGGAGACGTCGGTGACCTCGATCCGGCGGGCCGCGAACTCCTCGTGCATCGGCGGTGCGGCGTACGACGTCCGCATGAACTCGATCAGGTCAGGCGTGATCGTCGGCGGGAACATGCCGCCGACCACGGCCAGCCCCGCCTTGAGCTCGGCGTCGAACCCGGGCCGCGGCACTGCATGCAGGGTCGTCATGAGCATCTCCTTCATTGTTCTGGAGAGCGTACGGCGGCTCCGCCCGACGGGGACCCGCCAACTGTCGGATCGCTGGGCCGGATCTGCGTCGGTACGTCGGTTGTGGCGGCCGTCACAAGGCGGCGAGGGTGATCGGCATCCACCATCGCCGCACCCAACGAGAGGAACCCCATGAGTGACAAGCTGGCCGCCGCCCTCGACGCCATCGTCCAGAGCGCGTCCCGAGGACCGGTTTCCGGACACGGACGGGTCCCCGGTGTCGTCGCCGGACTCACCGACCGCACTGGTGAGATCTACCTCGGCTCCTCCGGCGTCCGGGATCTTTCGACGGACACGGCCATGACGACTGACACGGTCTTCAACATCTGGTCCACCACGAAGGCCATCACGGGCACGGCCTGCCTCCAGCTGGTCGAGTCCGGTGACCTCGATCTGCACGCTCCGGCCAGGGAGTACGCCCCCGCCATCGCCGAGTTGCAGGTGATCGACGGGTTCGACGTGGCCGGCCAGCCGATCCTGCGTGCACCCGCCAGTGACATCACCACCCACCACCTCCTCACCCACACCGCGGGGTTCGGCTACGACTTCTTCAACCAGACCTACCGCCGTCTTGCCGAGGAGCACGGTCAGCCCAGCGTGGCGACCGCCACTCGCGCCGCCCTGCAGACGCCACTGCTGTTCGACCCGGGCACCCGGTGGGAGTACGGCAGCAACATCGACTGGGCCGGCCAGGTGGTCGAGGGCATCGCCGGGAAGCGGCTGGGGGAGGTCTGCCAGGACCGGATCTTCGGACCGCTGGGCATGACGACCTCCGCGTTCGCGCCGACGGCGGAGATGCTCCGCGGCAAGGCCCGTCATCACCAGCGGGAGGAGGACGGCACGCTGACCCCGAGCGACTTCGAGGCGCCTCCGGTCCCTGACGTCGACTTCGGCGGCCATGGCCTGTTCTCCACGGTTCCCGACTACCTGAGGTTCATCCGGATGTGGCTCAACGAGGGCCGGAGCGCGTCGGGCGAGCAGATCCTCTCGCCCGCGTCCGTCGACCTCGGCTTCCAGAACCAGCTCCCCGACAACCTGCAGGTCACGATGCTGCCGGGCGTCATCGAGTGGCTCTCCAACGATGCCGAGTTCTTCCCCGGGCTCAAGAAGACCTGGTCCTACACGTTCCAGTACACCGAGGACCCGTTCCCGACCGGGCGGCCGACCGGCGCGATCGGCTGGGCCGGTCTGGCTAACCTGTTCTACTGGATCGACCGCGAGAACGGCATCGGTGGCTACTGGGCGACCCAGATCCTGCCGTTCGCCGATGCATCGTCGTTCACGGGCTTCGTCGAGTTCGAGTCGGCCACCTACGCCGGGATTGCCGGCGGCTGACGCGAGCGACGGCGTCGTCCGCACAGTCCGATCCGCGACGCCGGCGACCTGATCAGCGAGGGAGGGGGCCCGCGTTTCTACTCGCCCTCGCGGAGCTCACCTTGATGATGCCGACGCCAACCGCGACCGCGCGGAGATCGTTGCTGAGTCGCTCCGCACCGCCCGAGCGGGGACCACGTCGTACGCCGCGCGAGCAGAGGCCTTCTCGTCGTGAGCGACGATGAGCCCGTGACGAGCGTGTCGGTGGAGCAGGTCGATCCCTACGCCACGGTGTGGCTGCGGCAGCGCGTGCTGCGCCCCCACCAGACGTACGACGAGGTGCTCGCCGAGACCGACGTCCCGGATCTCTTCGCGATCGGGGCGCTCGTCGAGCGCGCGCTGGTCGCGTGCGTGGTGGCCCATCCGGATCCGTTCCCGCCCGGTGCTGGCCTGCCGGAGTCGGCCGCCCCGGAGGGCAGCGCGTGGCGGCTGCGCGGCATGGCGACCGACCCGGTGCAGCAGGGTCACGGATACGGGACGGCGGTGCTCGCCCGCGTGCTGGACGAGCTCCGGCTGCGCGGTGCCGGGCTCGTCTGGTGCAACGCCCGGGTGTCCGCTGAGGGGCTCTACCGGAAGGCGGGGTTCGCGGCCGTCGGCGAGCCGTGGGACGACCCGCAGATCGGTCCCCATGTCCAGATGTGGCGAGCCCTCGAGGGCTGAGGGGTCAGCCGAGCAGTTCGACGACCGCCTTCGCCGTCTTCTTCGCCGAGGCGGGATTCTGGCCGGTGACGAGGTTGCCGTCGGTGACGGCGTATGGGATGAAGGGGAGCTTGGCCTTCTCGTAGCGGGCGCCGCGCTCCTTGGCGAGCTTCTCGGCGTTGTAGGGGACCAGCTCGTCGACCTTGGCGAGCTCCTCCTCGCGCCAGGCGAAGCCGGTCATCTTCCTGCCGGCGATCAGGTACTCGCCGGAGGAGAGCTCCGTGTTGAGCAGGCCGCAGTAGCCGTGGCAGACCGACGACACGACGGCGCCCCGCTCATACATCTCGCGGGTGATCCGCTGCAGCCCCTCGTTGTCGGGGAAGTCGTACATCACCGCGTGGCCGCCGGTGAAGTAGATGGCGTCGTAGTCGGCGGAGTCGATCGCGTCGGGGCTCACCGTGTTCTCGAGGAGCGCCATCCTCGCCGGATCGTCGAGCCAGGCCTTCGCGGTCTTGTCGATGTTGGGGAACTTCAGCGCCCGCGGCTCGAGCGGCACCTTGCCGCCGGCGGGGCTGACCAGCGTCTGCTCGTAGCCGGCCTTCTCGAAGACGTGCCACGCGTGGGTGAGCTCGGAGAGCCACAGGCCGGTGGGGTGGTCGACGTCGTCGTAGTGCGCGACGTTGGTGACGACGAGGAGGACGCGCTTGGCCATGGTTCACTCTTCCGCTCGGTGTCGACGTGCTCCCTCGACGGTACGGCGACCGCCTGAGCACAATTCTGCGCACTCTGTAAAAAACCTCGTCCGAAGGGGTTGTGCTCCGACGCTCGCGGGTTATGCTCACTGTGTTCATAATCCTCAGGAGGCGCCATGACCGAGCAGCCCCGCACCGGTGGCCCCGGCCTGCTCACGGACCGCTACGAGCTCACGATGCTCGCCTCGTTCGTCGCGGACGGGTCGGCGGACCGGAAGGCGGTCTTCGAGGCCTTCGCCCGCCGCCTGCCGAGCGGTCGGCGCTACGGCATCACTGCAGGCCTGGGTCGGCTCGTCGAGCTGGTCGAGGGGTTCCGCTTCGACGCCGACGAGATCGCCTGGCTCCGCAGCGCGGGCGTGATCGACGAGGCCACGGCTGGCTACCTCGCGGACTTCCGCTTCCGCGGCACGATCGAGGCGATCGCCGAGGGCGACCTCTACTTCCCGGGAACGCCCGTCCTCACCGTGAGCGGCACGTTGGGCGAGTGCATCATCCTCGAGACGCTCGTCCTGAGCGTGCTCAACCACGACAGCGCGATCGCCTCGGCTGCCACTCGCATGGTCGCCGCCGCCGGCGGGCTGCCTGAGGACGGCGGCCGTGCCGTCATCGAGATGGGCTCGCGGCGCACCCACGAGGAGGCGGCCGTCGCGACCGCGCGGGCGGCGTACATCGCGGGCTTCGCCTCGACCAGCAACCTCGCGGCCGGCTACCGCTACGGCGTCCCGACCGTGGGCACCGCCGCCCATGCCTTCACGCTCGCGCACGACAGCGAGCTCGCGGCGTTCGCCAGCCAGATCGAGGCACACGGCACGGGCACGACGCTCCTCGTCGACACCTACGACATCCCGACGGGCATCCGCAACGCGGTGCAGGCGGCCCGTGACCGCGGAGCGACCGGGCCCGGGGCGATCCGCCTCGACTCCGGCGACCTCGCCGAGGAGGCGGCGAAGGCGCGTGCGCTGCTCGACGAGCTCGGGGCGACCACCACGCGCATCACGGTGACGAGCGACCTCGACGAGTACGTCATGACCGCGCTGCAGGACGCCCCGATCGACGGCTACGGCGCGGGCACCCGCGTCGCCACCGGCTCGGGGCACCCGACGGCCGGCATGGTCTACAAGCTCGTCGCGATCGAGGAGGAGGACGGCTCGATGCGCCCCGTCGCCAAGAAGGCGCGCGACAAGGCCTCGGTCGGCGGTCGCAAGACCGTCCTCCGCTCGTACGCCGACGGCCTGCTGGCCGAGGAGGTCCACCTCGTCGGTGCGACTGCCACGCCCGACGACCGCCTCAGACGGGTGCAGGTGATGGTCTTCGACCGGGGCGAGGTGGTCCACCGGCCAACCCTGACCGACGTACGCCGCACCTGCGCCGAGGCGCTCGCTGCCCTGCCCGACGAGGCACTCAGCGTCACCGACGGCGATCCGTGGCTGACCCCGACCGTCCTCACTCCCGCCACCCAGGAGGCCTGACATGACCGCATCGACCGCACGGCGCGCGCTGATCGTCGTCGACGTCCAGAACGACTTCTGCGAGGGAGGGTCGCTCCCCGTCGCCGGTGGCCTCGCGGCCGCCGGCGCGATCGCCGAGCACCTGGCCGACAGCGCCGGGCGCTACGACCTGGTCGTCGCGAGCCGCGACTGGCACGACCCCGACAACCTCAACGGCGGCCACTTCCCGGCGCGGGGGGAGCAGCCGGACTACGCCGACACGTGGCCGGTGCACTGCGTGGCCGACACGGCGGGCGCAGAGTTCGCCCCGCCCGTCGCCGAGGCACTCGCCGAGCACGCCGACCTGGTGGTGAGCAAGGGCCGCGGCGAGCCGGCGTACTCTGCCTTCCAGGGTCGGACCGCTGCCGGAGAGACCCTCGAGGCCACGCTCCGCGAGCGCGGCGTCACCGAGCTCGACGTCTGCGGGATCGCCACCGATCACTGCGTCCGCGCCACCGCGGTCGACGCTCGCGAGCTCGGCTTCGGCGTGCGACTGCTCCCCGGCCTCCACGCCGGCGTCGCCCCGGAGACCACCGCTGCCGCACTCGAGGAGATGGCGGCGTGCGGCGTCGACGTCCAGGAAGGGACCAGCCGATGAGCGACCAGCACCCCGCGGCGTACGACGCTTCGGCGTACCCGCCCGTCTTCGTCACCGTCGACCTCGCCGTCTTCACGATCCGCAACGGCGCCCTGTCGGTGCTGTTGATCGAGCGCGGCGACGAGCCGTACCTGGGCAGCTGGGCCCTGCCGGGCGGCTTCATCGAGCCCGCCGAGGACGCCGAGGCAGCTGCGTGGCGCGAGCTCGCCGAGGAGACCGGCGTCGAGCAGTGGGCCGGCCACCTGGAGCAGCTGAAGACCTACTCCGCGCCCGGCCGTGACCCGCGCCACCGCATCATCTCGGTCGCGCACGTGGCCTTCGCGCCCAACCTCCCGGCGCCGGTCGCGGGGGACGACGCCAGTGGCGCCCGCTGGTGGGCAGTCGGCGACGTGCTCCGCGGCGAGGACGCTCCGGCGCTCGCCTTCGACCACGCCGAGATCCTCGAGGACGCGCTCGAGCGGGTCCGCTCCAAGCTGGAGTACACGACCCTCGCGACCGAGTTCGTCGAGGAGCCCTTCACGCTCGCCGAGCTCCACCGGGTGTACGCCGCGGTGTGGGGCCGGCCGCCGTCGCTCGGTGCCTTCCGTCGCAAGGTGATCAGCACGAAGGGCTTCGTCGAGGCGACCAGCACCAAGGGTGAGACCCAGGCGGCCGGTCGTCCGGCCACGCTCTACCGCCGTGGTGGTGCGGCGATCCTCCAGCCGGCGATGCTGCGCCAGCACGCGACGGAGCCGCCGGAGGCTGACTGAGCGACGGGTCAGCGCCCTGTCGCCGAGGGGTGTCGCGCCCGCCGAGCAGCAGCCACCCGGGCGGCGGACCGCCGCGCGCGCTGGACGTCGAGGTCGAGCACCGCGGCCCGTTCGCCGTCGACGGGACGCTGCAGCGGCTTGCGGAGCCGGTATGCCGTCAGGTCGGCCACGCCCTCCGGTGCGACGACCGGGAGCGGCGCCGCAACCAGGTGACCGCGGGCCTGCCGCAGGAGCAGGTCGATCGGGTGGATCGTCATCTCGGACCTCCGCGGTTGGCTGGTGGAGGCCAGCCAACCGCTTTCAGGTTTCGTCCATGTCGCCTGCGTGCGACGTTGGTGGAAACAGCCGTCGTCGTGACCGATATGAACGCAACTTCCGGGTAGCCCCCACCCGGGTTTAACGTGAGGAACATGTCATCTTCCGTCGGTGCGCCCGACCTCGCCAGCCGTCGTTCCACCCGTGAGGGCCACCGCGTGGATCCGGCCCACGCCCGCAGCTGGCAGCTGGTCAACGCGCTGCACACCGACCGGTTCGACGCGGCGCAGCTGGGCCACGCCGACGCCGTGATCCTCGACATCGAGGACGCCGTCGACGACTCGCAGAAGGACGCGGCGCGCGGCCTCGTGCTCGACTGGTTCGGCGCCGGCGGCAGCGCCTGGGTGCGCATCAACGACGTGACGACGCCGTTCTGGGAGGACGACGTCGCCGCCCTCGCCGGCAACCCCGGCCTGCTCGGCGTCATCCTGGCCAAGGCCGAGGCGCCCGACCAGGTCGTCGCCACCTTCGACCGGCTCGGCGCCAAGGCTCCCGTCGTCCCCCTCGTGGAGTCGGCCGTCGGCATCGAGACCGCGGTCGCCGTCGCCCAGGCGCGCGGCGCCTTCCGTCTGGCATTCGGTGGCGGCGACTACCGCAAGGACACCGGCGCGGAGAACACCCCGCTCGCCATGGCCTACCCGCGGTCCCGCCTCGTCGTCGCCTCGCGCATCGGTGGCCTGACCGGTCCGGTCGACCAGCCGACCGTCTCCACCCAGCACGCCGCCGTACGCGAGCACTGCGCCGACGCGGTCTCGCTCGGCATGACCGGCAAGCTCTGCCTCGACCGCGAGCAGCCGGCACTGATCAACGAGGAGATGAGCCCCTCGGCCGCCGACGTCGCGTGGGCCTTCGACTTCCTGGCCGCCTTCGAGGCCGAGGGCGGCGTCATCAAGGACGGCTCCTACAAGCCGCGCATCGCGCGGGCCAACGTCATCATGGAGCGCGCCGCGATCTACCGGATCGCCCCGCCCAGCGCGGAGTGACCAGCGCGAAGTGACGCGTACGCCGGCGCGTGCCGGCGTACGGCTGACTACGGTGGCGCCATGACTGCCGACACCGCCACGGGCCGGATCTGGACGCCGTGGCGCACGGTCTTCGCCTTCGGGCTCGTCAGCCTGGCGGCCGACATGGTCTACGAGGGCATGCGCGCGATGTCCGGTCCGCTGCTCGGCGAGCTCGGCGCCTCGGCGCTGACCGTCGGCCTGGTGACCGGCGCCGGCGAGGGCATCGCCCTGATGCTGCGGCTGCTGACGGGTGCCTGGGCCGACCAGGGCCAGAACCGCTGGCGCCTCACCTTCATCGGCTACGGCATGACGGCGGTGTGCGTGCCGCTGCTGGCGATCACGCCGTTCCTCGGCGCCGCCGGGCTGGCGACGGCCACCGTGCTGATCCTGCTGGAGCGGACCGGCAAGGCGGTCCGGAGTCCCGCGAAGTCCGCGCTCCTCGCCGACATGGCGACGCAGACCGGTCGGGGCAAGGGGTTCGGCGTCCACAAGGCGCTCGACCAGGTCGGGGCGTTCGCCGGGCCGTTGCTGCTCGCAGGCATGGCCGCACTCACCGGCGTCCTCTGGCCGGGCTTCGCGCTCCTGGCGATCCCCGGCGCCCTGTCGATGCTGCTGCTCGTGCAGGTCCGCCGCCGCGCTCCGCGCCTCCCCGGAGACGACGACGGACCTCCGCCGGCGACGAAGGGCGTCCTCTCCGGGCTGCGCACCGCGATCGGCACGGAGCTGCCGGGCGCGTTCCACGTCTTCTCCCTGGCGACCGCCTTCATGACCGCCGGTCTGATGACCTTTGGCGTCATCTCCTTCCGGCTGGTCGACCGCGACCTCGTCGCCGTGGCCGTCGTCCCCCTCGTCTACGCGGCAGCGATGGCGATCGAGGCCGCCGGCGCCCTCGTGACCGGGCAGCTCTTCGACCGGTGGGGCGGGGGTGTCCTGCTCGCAGTGCCCGCCCTCGTCGCCGTGGTGCCGCTGCTCGTCTTCGCTGACACCCTCTGGGTCGTCTTCGCCGGCATCGCGGTCTGGGCCGTCGCCACCGCGATCCAGGACTCCACCGTCAAGGCGTACGTCGCTGACCTCGTCCCCAGTGCACGCCGCGCCACGGCGTACGGCGTGTTCGCGGCGGTGCAGGGCCTTGGCGCCCTCGGCGGGGGCGCGCTGGCCGGAGCGCTGGTGGAGCGCCACCTGCCGGTGCTGGCGGTCGTCGTCGCGGCGATGCAGGTCGTGGCCGCGGTGCTGGTGGGCTGGACGCTCCTGCGCGCCGACCGCCTCACCCGCGCCTGAGCGTCACAGGACCTCCGTCAGCTCACCGGCGGCGTCCAGCTCGAGGACGCGCGTGGGGGCGAGGCGCCTGACGAAGTCGTCGTCGTGACTCACCACCAGCAGCCCTCCGCCGTACGCCGCGAGCGCCTCGACGAGGTGGGTGACGGTGGTGACGTCGAGGTTGTTGGTGGGCTCGTCGAGCACCAGCAGCTGGTGCGGCGGGTCGGCGAGGAGCAGCCGGGCCAGGGAGACCCGGAACCGTTCGCCGCCGGAGAGGGTGCGGACCGGGCGGAAGACGCTGTCGCCGCGGAGCAGCAGCCGGCCGAGCTGGTTGCGGATCGTGCCGGGGTCCGCGGTCGGTGCCACCGCCCGGATGTTGTCGACCGCGCTGAGCCGGTCGTCGAGGCCGTCGAGGCGCTGGGGCAGGAAGCCGACGCGCGTGGTCTCGAGCGTTCCGCTCGCCTGCCCGTCGACGGGCGCGGTGCCGGTCACCAGCTGGTGGAGCAACCGTGACTTGCCGACGCCGTTGGGTCCGGTGAGGACCACCCGCTCCGGCCCCTGGACCACGTGCTCGCGCTCGCGTGACCCGCCGCGCAGCACCGCGAGGCGACGGCTGTTGGGGACGTCCGGGTCAGGCAGGACCAGGCTCACGTGGTCGTCGCTGCGCACTCGCTCGGCGGCAGCCGCGGCCCCGGCACGCGCGTCGGCGAGGCGGGCGTCGTGGCCCGCGCGGAGCTTTGCGGCGGAGTTCTCCGCGGACGAGGCGCGGCCGTTCATGACGATCTTGGCGGCGACCTTGTTGGCGCGGGCCTTCTTCGCGTCGCGGGCACGGTGGGCCAGCTTCGTCTCGGCCTCCTGGCGCTGGCGGCGCTCGACGCGCACCGCCTGCTCGGCGTTCCGCAGGGCCTGGGTCGCTGCCTCCTGCTGCGCCGCCACGTGGGCGCGCCACGCGCCGTACGGGCCGCCGTACGTCGTGAGGGTGGCGCCGCGCAGCTCGGCGGTGGTGTCGAGCTCGTCGAGGAGGGCGACGTCGTGGCTGACGACGACGAGCGTGCCCTTCCAGGCGCGGACCAGCTCGCGCAGGCGGGCCCGGGCCGAGCGGTCCAGGTTGTTGGTTGGCTCGTCGAGGAGCGTGATCGCGAAGCCGCGCAGGCGGAGCCCAGCGGTCGCGACGAGCATCGCCTCGCCGCCGGAGACCTCGCCGACGCGGCGGTCGAGCCGCGCGCCGGGCAGGCCGATCTCGTCGAGCGTGGCGGCGGCGCGAGCGGCGATGTCCCAGGCGTTGCCGACGGTCTCGAAGTGGCGCGGGTCGGGATCGCCGCCCTCGATCGCCTCGAGCGCGGAGAGCACGGGCGTGATGCCCAGCAGGTCGGCGAGGGTCGCGTCCTTGCCGAGGGTGAGGGTCTGCGGGAGGTAGCCCACCTCGCCGCCACGCGTGATCGAGCCACCGGTCGGCGACAGGTCACCGGCGAGCAGGCGCAGGAGCGTCGACTTGCCGGAACCGTTGTCGCCGACGAGGCCGGTGCGGCCCTCGGTGAACGTGCCGGTCAGGTGGTCGAGCGCGAGCGTGCCGTCGGGCCACTCGAGGGTGAGGTCGGTGAAGGACAGGGGTGCTGGCATGGGTGACTCCGGGATTCGGGCAGGGCTCTGCGGGGAGAGCGCCGGACCCGGAGCAGGCAGCTCGACGGGTCAGCGCAGGGAGAACGGCGCGGAACCGGTGCTGCCAGTCAACGTGTCACCTCGTGGCCGGGAATGGGACCTGACCATGATGCGCGACAGCCCGCCGCGCAGCCAACCGGTTTTCCGGCAGGCGCGGGGCGGGCCGTCGACGTACGCCGCGGGTCAGGGGATCCAGTCGAAGACGTCCGGGTCGGGACCCTGGCGTCCGGCCGGGCCCCGGTCGAGACCGGCCAGCTCGGCGACCTCGGCGTCGCTGAGCGCGAAGTCGAAGATCGCGGCGTTCTCGGCGAGGCGCGCGTGACTCATCGACTTCGGGAAGACGATGTCGCCCCGGTCGATCTGCCAGCGGAGCAGCACCTGGGCCGGCGTCTTGCCGTGCTCCGCCGCGATCCGCACGACGGCCTCGTCGGTGAGCTCGCCGCCACCCTGGCCGAGCGGAGACCACGCCTCGACGAGGGCACCGTGGCGCCGGGTCGCCGCGCGGGCTGCCTCGTTGGCGAAGTACGGATGCACCTCGATCTGGTTGACCGCCGGCACGATGCCGGTCTCGGAGACGATCCGGTCGACGTGCTCCGGCTGGAAGTTGGAGACGCCGATCGAGCGGGTCAGGCTGGCGTCGCGGAGCTCGGCGAGCGCCTCCCAGGTGGAGACGAAGTCGCCGTCGTACTGCGTGGGGAGCGGCCAGTGGATGAGGAAGAGGTCGACCTGGTCGAGGCCGAGCAGCTCGAGGGAACGGGCCAGGGACTCCTTGGCCTGCGCCGCCTCGTGGAAGCCGTTGTTGAGCTTGGTGGTCACGTAGACCTCGTCACGCGCGAGGCCGGCCGCGGCGAGGGCGGCGCCGACGCCGGCCTCGTTGCCGTACATCTGGGCGGTGTCGATGTGGCGGTAGCCGAGCTCGAGGGCGTCGGTCACCACGCGCTCGGTCTCGTCGGCGGGCACCTGCCACACGCCGAGGCCGAACTGGGGGATGGAGGTCTGGTCGTTGAGCTGGAGCGCGGGAATGTCCATGGTGGTTGCAACGAGTCAGCCCCTGTCGTATTCCGGGAGCCGAGGAGCGCCGTGGTCCGGACGCAGGGCTGCCCCTAGGCTCGCCGCATGAGCACACGGAAGCGGATCGCAGTCGCCGGTGGCACCGGACTCGTCGGGGCGAAGGTCGTCGCGCGGCTGGAGGCGGCAGGTCACGACACGGTCGCCCTGACCCGGCGTACGGGCGTCGACCTGACCACTGGCGACGGGCTGGAGGAAGCGCTCCGCGGCGTCGACGCGGTCGTCGACTGCACGTCGCTGGAGTCGACCAAGCCGGCCGAGACCACGGCGTTCTTCCGTGCGGTCGCGACCAACCTCCAGCAGGCCGGCACCGCGGTCGGCGTACGCCGGATCGTCACGCTCTCGATCGTCGGCATCGACGGTCTGGGCGGCGCGCCCTTCGGCCACTACGACGGCAAGCGTGCGCAGGAGGAGGCGACCGAGGCGGGCCAGGTGCCGACCGCGATCCTGCGGGCGACGCAGTTCCACGGGTTCGCGGGGCAGCTCATCGACTGGATGGCCAAGGGCCCCGTGTTGGCGTGCCCGAAGCAGCCCGTGCAGACCGTCGACGTCGACGCCGTGGCGGACGAGCTGGTCGCCCTCGCGGTGGAGGAGACGACCGAGCAGCGCGTGCGGGTCGACGTCGCGGGGCCGGAGAAGCGGATGCTGGCCGACCTCGCCCGCGCGATCGCCGAGGCGCGAGGTCGGCGACTCTGGGTGCTGCGGGTCTGGCTGCCGGGGGCCACCGCGAGGAAGGTCCGGGCAGGTGCACTCCAGGCGTCAGCCGACACGAAGATCATCGGCGGCACGTTCGACGAGTGGCTCGCGCGGGAGTACCCCACCCGCTGAGCGCGGGGAGCCCAGCGTCGTCACACCGCTGCGCAACGTCATAGGAGTTGGTCGCTAGAGCGACCAACTCCCATGACGTCAGGCGCCTGGCGTTCGCCATGTGGCATGAGCCGCTCAGGCGACGGTCAGCTCGACCTCGACGTTGCCGCGGATCGCGTTGGAGTAGGGGCAGACCTCGTGCGCGGCCTTGACGAGGGTCAGTGCCGCCTCGTGCTCCATCGCCGGGAGGGTGACCTCGAGCGCGACCGCCAGCCCGAAGCCACCGCTCGGCAGGGCGGTGAGGCTGACGTCAGCGACGACCTCGGAGTCGGTCGCGTCGCCACCGAGCTTGCCCGCGACGAGCTTCAGCGCGGAGTGGAAGCACGCGGCGTAGCCGGCAGCGAAGAGCTGCTCCGGGTTGGTGGCTCCGCCGGGGCCGCCGAGCTCGACGGGCATGCGGACGTCGGCGTCGAGGAGGCCGTCGGTGGACTGGACGTGGCCGTTGCGGCCGTCGCCCGTGGCAGCAGCACTGGTCGTGTAGAGAGTCTTCATGTGCACAACTGTATTGCGCACAATCGAATAGCGCAAGAGGTATGCTCTGGATGTGACCGACCACCCCCAGCTCCAGCTCGACGCCCAGCTCTGCTTCCCCCTCTACGCCGCGACCCGCGCCGTCACCGGTGCGTACGCCGACCTGCTGGGGCCGGTGGGCCTGACCTACCCGCAGTACCTCACCGTTCTGGCGCTCGGAGGCGCTGACGCAGCGCTCACGGTCGGCGACCTGGGCCGCTCGCTGCGCCTCGACTCGGGCACGCTCACGCCGCTGCTGAAGCGCCTGGAGGCCGCCGGTCACGTCGAGCGCCAGCGCGACCCCGTCGACGAGCGCCGCGTGCTCGTCGCCCTCACCGAGCAGGGACGGGAGCTGCGTGACTCGCTCGCAGACGTGCCGCTACGGATGGCAGAGCGGATGGGGCTCGGACGCACGGACGTGGGCGAGCTCCGCCGACTCCTCGGCGCGCTGCTCGAAGGCCTCGACGACCGCCCCTGACGCCGAGGTGGGGCTTGTGGTCACGCGAGGTGGGGCTTGTGGTCACGCGAGGTGGGGCTTGTGGTCAGCGAAGGTCAGGCCGCGTCCTCCAGGAAGACCACGGGCGGGAGCTGCAGAGCGGGGGCATACTGCTCGGCCTCGACGGCCTCGATCAGTGAGCGCACCTGCGAGCGCTCGCCCGGCGGGCACGAGATGCACAGCGACGGCGCGCCAGCATGGTCCTCCAGCGAGTTCGGGTAGCCGGCCGCGGTGAGCTCGCCCCCGACGATCACGGGGTCGACGCCCGGCGGCACCTCCCACGTCACGGTCGGCGTCAGTGGGTCATGGAGTCGCTCGTCGCGCGCCTCCTCCTTGCGCAGCATGCCGGCGATCGAGAGACCGATCATCACGAGCACGGCCGCGCCGATCAGCACCAGGGCGATTGAGGCCCAGACCATCGTCACCACCTCCACGGGTCACCGGTCAGGTACCCCGCCGGGGTCCGACGCACGCACTCGACGTGCAGGTTCGCGCCGCTTCGGCGGGGTGGGCGTGCAGGTTCGCGCCGCTTCGGCGGAGTCGACGTGCAGGTTGGCGCCGCGTCGGCGGGGTGGGCGTCAGTCGAGGCCCTCGAGCGAGTCCGGTACGACGAAGTCGTCGGTGCCGAGCAGCGCGTCGGCGTCCTTGCGGATCGGCATCGCCTCGACGACGAGCTTCGTCAGCTTGGCGGCCGCCTTGCTGCCCGCGGCGGCGGCGTACTCGTCCTTGGTGAACTCCGGGGTCGCGCCGACGGTGGGCCGCTCCGGGAGGGCGATGAGGGCGGGGAGCACCGCCTCGCCGACCGCCGCCTTGCGCTGGTACTTCTCGAACTTCGGCAGGAGCTCCCAGGCGGTCTCCTTCGCCTTGCGCCACGGGGGGAGCGTGGCGGCGAAGAGCTGTTGGGCGACCTTATCGATGCCGACCGTCATCTCCCGCTCGGTGAACTTCATGCGCGCTCCCGGCGGTTGCCGCGGCCGGTGGCCCGGGCGACGACCTCGTCGCCGCGGTAGACCTTGACGACGTAGATGTCCTCCTTGGGCAGGCGGACGTCGACCTTCGCCTCGGCGCGGAGCTGGTCGCCCTCACGCACCGGGCGCAGGTAGTCGATCGCGACGTGGCTGATGACGCCCGAGTGGGTGTCGTTGTTGGCGGCCGCGGCGAGTGCGATGCCGGAGACGGAGAAGAGGAAGGCTCCGTGCGTGGTGCCGTGGGGGTTGAGGTGGTCGGAGGTCACCGTCACGAAGGACTCCGCGTGACCGCCGCCGTGCTGCACGATCTCCACGCCGAGGTGCTTCGCGTAGTTGTCGACCGGAGCGTTGTTCTGGGACGTCATGGGTCCAGTCTGGCCGATGCCCGTACGCCGCCCGGCCCGCGTCTCGGGGTCGAAATCAGGGTCGATCTCAGGGGCTCTCCCGGAACACGGAGGGTGCACCCGTCCGTTTGAATGGATGTCACCCACGAAGGAGCACCCCATGACGCAGAACCCGTCCGGCCCGAACCCGTACGCACCACCGCCGGCCTCGGCCATCCAGCTCACCCCGCAGGAGGAGCGGAGCTGGTCCATCGGCGTCCACGTGGTCACCGGCGCTGCCATGGTGCTGAGCGCCGGAACGCTCGGCTTCGTCGCGGCGCTCGTGGTCTACCTGATGTACAAGGACCGCGGTCCGTTCGTGCGCCACCACTCGGCAAACGCGCTCAACATCCAGCTCACGTCGCTCGTGTGGGGCGTCGCCGTGTTCGTCTTCGGCATCGTCACGATCGGCGTCGGCTGGGCCCTCTTCCTCGTCATCCCGTTCGTCGCCGGCGCCCTCCACCTGCTCGGCGCCATGGCCGCCTTCCGCGGCGAGTGGACCAACCCGCCGCTGACGATCCGCTTCATCCGCTGACCTCGGCTCGAGTGCGCAGGCATGTGGCGACAACAGCCACCTGCGCACTCAAGCCCGGCAGGTCAGGCGTGGCTGAGCGCGAGCTTCGCGGCGAAGCCGAGGAAGACCGCACCCACGGCTGACGTCCCGGCCGCGGAGAGTGTCCGACGTCGCCGGAAGACCTCGGCGAGCCGGGTGCCGAAGAAGATCAACGCGCTCAGGTAGAGGACCGACGTGATCTGGCAGAGAACGCCCAGGACCAGGAAGCTCAGCGCCGGCCAGGCGTAGTCGGGGTCGACGAACTGCACGAAGAAGGCGACGAAGAAGAGGATCGCCTTCGGGTTGAAGAGGCTGATCACGAGCGCGCGGTGGAACGGCCGCTCGCCCGGCGCCTCGATCGGGACGTCGGCCAGCGGGTCCGTCGTACGCCGGCGCGTGCGCCAGGTCGCCCAGGCACCGCGGAGCATGCCGATGGCGAGCCAGGCCAGGTAGCCAGCGCCGACGTACTTCACGACCGCGAAGAGCACGTCGTTGGTCCGCAGCACCGAGGCGACGCCCGCCGCCGTCAGCACCATCAGGACCGTGTCGCCGACCCAGACGCCGGCTGCGGCCGTGTAGCCGGGGCGCGTGCCGCGCCGGGCGGCGACGGAGACGACGTACATCGAGTTCGGGCCGGGCAGCAGGATGATCAGGACCAGGCCGATCAGGTAGGTGGTCAGGTCCGTGATGCCCAGCATGCGTCGATGGTCCCACTCCTCGACGTGGCGGCGCGACGCGACGTACGTTCGGTGCATGACGGGCGAGGTGCACGCGCGACGGATCCGCTTCTCCTATCCCCAGGGGTCACTCGACCGGCACTACGTGCAGGGCGACCTGGTGATGAGCCACGCGGTCAGCGTGCTGTCGGCGATCTTCCCGTCGGGTGAGGACTACTTCATCCGGTCGGTGCGCACCTTCGCCGATGAGGTCACCGACCCGGTGCTCCGCCAGCAGGTGAAGGGCTTCATCGGTCAGGAGATGACCCACGGCCGCGAGCACCGCGAGCTCAACCGTCGGCTCGACGAGATGGGCTTCCCGGCCCACCGCATCGCGCGCAACAGCAAGGGCTGGCTGCTGCGCTACGAGCGCTGGCTCCCGCCGATCGTCCGGCTCGCCCACACCGCGGCCCTCGAGCACTACACGGCGGTCATCGCGGAGACGCTGCTGACCAAGCCCGAGGCGCAGGCGCTGCTCGGCGACAACGAGGTCCGCAACATCCTGCTCTGGCACGCGCTCGAGGAGTCCGAGCACCGGGCCGTGGCCTTCGACGTCTTCCGCACCGTCGGCGGCACCGAACGCCGGCGGCGCCAGGGCTTCCGGATGGCGACTTTCGGGTTGCTGATGGTGACGGTCGGCGGCACGGTCGTCTCGATGTTCCTCACCGACCGCTCGGCGTGGAACCCGGTCCGGCTGGTCCGCTCGCTGCTCCGCCTGCGCCACAACCCCTTCCTGCAGCGCGACGTCGTCACCCGGCTGAGCGACTACCGGCGCGAGGGCTTCCACCCCGATGACCACCCCAACGACGAGCTCGTCGAGCGATGGCGGACCGAGCTCTTCGGACCCGAGGGGTCACTCGCCGACCACCTGCACTGACGCCACGTGACTGGAGCGCGCGAACGGAATCAGTCGAGCTCGATGTGCCGAAGGAGTCGCTGGGCGGCCCATACGGCAACCGCGACGTGTCCCGCGAGGACGAGAAGTGCAGGCAGCCCCGACGCGGCGCCGTCGGTGGCCTGCCAAGCCCGAGCGCTGAGCTCGGGCGGAGTCCAGTGCAGCAGCCGGGCGGCCACGTGGTTGCCCGTCGACAGCTGGGCGACGACCGATCCCGCCACGAGCCAGATCACCGCAAGAGCGGTGGCGGCATGGCTCGACCGGGTCACGGTGGTCACGATCATGCCCACCGCTCCCCACCAGGTCCACGTGAGCGCAAAGATGAGGACGAAGGCGGCCAGGGGACCCACCGGTGGGAAGCCGTCGACGTGACCCGTCACCACCCACGAGCTCGCCAGCCCCACCGCGATCGTGCCGGCCGCGGTCGTCAGCCCCACTAGGAAGAGGGCGATCGCCTTCGCGAGGGCCAGGGAGCTCCTGGCGACCCCGCGCGCCGCGAGGAAGGCGAGCAGCCCGGAGCGGAACTCGGTGCGCAGGAACTGCCCACCGACGATGAGCGCGGCCACGGGGAGGAACGTTGCGAGAGGCGCTGGCAGGTTGTCCAGGACGTGGCCGGTCGTGAGCAACGCCCGGCGCTCCGCCAGTTCAGCGGCCAGAGCCGTGTCGGTCGATGCCTCGCGCGCCATCACGGTGAGAGCCAGCCACACGATCGCGTATCCGAGGAGTACGACGATCCCGGCATAGCCGAGCAGCGTGATCCGGACTCGCACCGAGCTCGCAATACGACGTGATTCGACGGGGACGAGTGCGCGGGCTCTCATCCCGTCACTCCCATCGCGTCGATGATCGCGTCGGCCAGCGCACCGGAGCGGGCCTGGACCGCGTGGACGGCGACGTCGGCTCGGACGAGCGAGCGGACCGCATCGGCGATCTCGGGGTCGGAGTGCGCGTCGATGAGGACCGTTCGCGGGTCGGTGGTGACTGCGCCCAGGTGGGCAGGGAGTGCAGCCGCGGCGGCACGTGCGTCGTCAACGCGGAGGACGACGTGCCGAGAGGCGAGGAGGCCCGAGGTCGGACCTTCCAGTACGACGCGGCCACCGTCGATCACGGTGACGGCCTCGCACACCCGCTCCAGCTCGTCGAGGAGATGGCTGGAGAGCAGGATCGCTACGCCGTCCTCTGCGAGGGAGGCCAGCGTGTTGTTGAGCTCCCGGATCGCGATCGGGTCCAGGGCATTGTGGGGTTCGTCGAGGAGGAGGAGCTGAGGTTCCCCGACCAGCGCGCACGCCAGGGAGAGCTTCCGTCGCGTGCCGTGGGAAAGGCGACGGGCCGGAGTTGTCCGGTCGGAGCGAGGAACGCCGACTCGATCCAGCATCTCGTCGATCCGGACGGTCGCACCGAGATAGGCGCCGGTCAGCGTGAGGTGTTCACGCGCGTCGAGGCCATCCATGACCGGCCAGCTATCGAAGGCGACGCTCACACGGTCGCGGGGGACGCCGAACAGGACGGATCCCTCGTGGCGGATGAGACCGAGGACGGCGCGAAGGAAGGTGGTCTTGCCTGCCCCGTTGCGTCCAGCCAGGCCCATGATCTGTCCCCGCGGAACGGCGAGGCTGACGTCCGACAGGATCGTTCGTCCGGCGCGGCGTACGACCAGCGAGCGCACCGCGAGTGCCGGCGCGGTCAGGTCCACGTGACCGCGCCGATGATGATGCCACCAACCGTGTTGATCAACGCGCAGACCGCGGCGGCACGAAGGCTCAGGCCGTACGTCACCCGAAGGCCCACGCACAGGAGGACGCCACTGGCCAGGAGGAACGGATCTCCGTAGCGCAGCGCCTGGAGACGCTCGGGCGAGTCGAGAGGGCCGAGGAGGAGTACGGCGATCACCAGGTTGCGCACCCAGATCGGCGCCAGCGCGACGACGTACATCCCCATGCCCTCGCGGAGCGACGCGCGGCCACCGGCGGACCGTGCGATGAAGTGGCAGATGGCGCCACCGAAGACCAGGGTGAGCAGGATGCCTGCGCCGGTCACCAGCGCGAGGGTCGCGCTGACAGCGGCGGTGCCGACGGCGCTCCCGCCCGCGCCGAGGCTGTCCAGCAGGTCTTGGGTGTCCGTGCGCGACGCCGACGCCACAGCGATGGCGACAGCCGCGGCTGCGATGACATGGGGCGCGGCCAACGCACGCAGCCCGGGGGCAGCACGCCATGACAGCTCGGTGAATGCCCGCGTCGGTGCCACGAGGACGCGCCACTGTGGAGTTGGTGCGGTGCCGGACACCCCCGCTGACGTCACTGCAGCCATGCCGACCCGATTCCGATCACGAGGGTGGCGAGCGCGCCGAGCAGGAGCGCGAGTCGGACGAGGACCGTGGTCCGGGTGGTTGCGGAGGCGACACTGAGCGAGCCGATCGCAGCCGCGGACACCGCCGCGACCACCGCTGCCGCCGTCAGCGTCAGGGAGTGGGGCCCCAGCCACAGTTGCAGGGCGGCCACCGCGCCGTAGACCGTCGCGAGGACGATCGGAAGCGGTGAGGACGGTGCCACGGTTCGGGAGTCGACGTGCATGGGTGGATCACCTTTCAGGGCGGTGCGCGGGCGCGCTGACGTGTGTCTGCATCCGGGGTGTGAGCTCGGTTTCGATGAGGGCGGCCAGGCAGACCAGGGTTGTGCCGGCCGCGGTTGCCGCGAGCGCGGCTCGCGCTGTGTCGCGCCAGCGGGGTGCGCGGGTGCTGAGCACCCGGACCAGATGGCCGAGGGGAGCGATCCCAGCCGCCGTCAGCAGTGCGAATCCGGCGATCTCGAACGGCGCGTGGAGCGCGAGGCCTGCGGCGGTCTGCGCGGTGCCGTACTCCCGGGCGGCCGAGCCCACGTCGATGCCGACGATGAACCAGCCGGGGACGCTGAACAACAGGATGGTCAGCCCCATCGTGAGGGCTCCGCTGAGCGCGACCCCGCCGATGCCGAGGTTGTGCGCTGCCAGCTCGACCGGGTTGGTCGCGGCCGAGACGGGTGCACGGGAGGCGTCGATGCCTGACGCGCCCACGGCTGTACCGAGCGCCAGCGGCACCAGGACCAGCGCCAGACCGACGGCTGCCTCGGGGAGGATCAGGTAGTACGTCGTCCGGGGTTGCTGCTCGGGGGTGAGGGAAGTCCCCCCACCCCCGAACGTGTCGCTGAGGTGGTGAGTCACCAGGCCGCTGCGGCCTTCTTGCCGTACTTCACGGCCATGCTCTTGGCGATTGCCACGAGCCCCGCACCCCAGCCGCCCGTGGCAGCGGCGAGGAGGATCGTGAAGTACCACGACCCGAAGTAGTCCATGAGCTTGGTGGCCGCGGCGGCGCTGATGCCGAGCTGGGTGGCGAGGTCGGCGACCGGAATGCTGATCGCGGCGCCACCTCCCTGGCCCATGAGCATGACCTGCAGGGCGAGGGCACCTGCAAGGCCAAGTGCGACTGCGAGGGTCACGCCGAGGCGTCGTGAGATGAAGCTGTTCTCCATGGGGATGGTCCCTTCGATGACGGTGTGCCGAGAGCCCGCCGAGTCGGCGAGATCGCGACCACATTCGCAGCGCGCTGATCCGGGTGCTGACTCACATCGGAGATCCTGATCCATCAGAAAGTGTGATGGCCGCTCGCTCGCGCTGCGCCTGGATGCTGTCGACGACCTGTGTCGCCGCCGCGCCTTCGACTGCCCGGTCGTCGACGAGCTTGCCCTCGTGGAGGAAGAGCACCCGGGTCGCGAGCCGGTCGAGCGCGGCGATGTCGTGCGTGGCGACCACGACGCAGCAACCCGCCTCGGCTCGCACGCCGATCTCGCTCCGGAGGATCGCCGCGGATTCCGCGTCCAGGCCGTTGAACGGCTCGTCCATGAGCAGGATGCGGGGCTCGTGCATGGTGATGAGCGCCAGTCCCACGCGTTGCCGCTGGCCGAGCGACAGGTGCGCCGCTGGCCGGTCGAGAAGGGAACCTAGGTCGAAGCGCTCGATCCGCTCGCCGACGAGGTCGGGCTGATCGATTCCCCACAGTGTTTGCATGAGGTCGAGGTGCTCGCTCACCGTGAGGTAGTCGTAGAGGGGCGGCGCAGAGGGGAGAAACCCCGAGGCGCGCCGGGCGACATCGCTCGTCGGCGCTCCTCCAGCGACGGCAACGGTCCCGCTGGAGATCGGGCACAGCCCCGCCAGCACCGAGAGGAGCGTGGTCTTGCCGGCGCCGTTGGGCCCCGCCAGGACGACGACTTCACCGTCCCGCAGTTCTGCGGTGACACCGCAGAGGGTGTCCCGCCCGGTCCGCTGGACCCAGAGGTCCTTCATCACCAGCGCGTTCGTCATTGCCATCTCCTCACCACGAGTGACGTCAGTCGTGGCGCACCGACGGTGGCGAGGGCCACTGCTCCGGCCACCAGGGCCAGCGCCGTCAGTGCTCCCGACGTGAGCGTCCTGTCCAGGGTCATGTGCAGCGCCGTCGCCAGCGGAGCGACGACGATCATCGCGCCGAACGTCAGGCCGAGGCTCCACACCTTCGCTCGCGGGTGCTGGCCGATCTCCTCGATCGTTGCCCAGTCGCGGCGCGGGTGGATGGCAGCGGCTCCGACGTGCTCGACGACGCTCATCGTGAGCATGAGCCCGACGAGAAGGCTCGCGGAGGAGGTCGGCAGCGTCCAGCCCTGCGGAAACACCACGACGAGAGCCACCAACGCGACGAGTGGGATGCCGACCAGCACGGCGTGCTGAGCGGCCTTCGCGCGGACCGCGGCGTCGTATGCGCCGGGGATCCGCCAGATCAGGTCCATGGCCGTGCGATCAGCATCGGGCGAGGTGAACCGGACGATGCCCGCGCTGGACATCTCGATCGCCAGCAGGATGACGACACTCAGGGACAGGCCGTGGATCGCGGTCACGCCCGACCGGTCGCCCGAGGGAAAGAGCAGCCCCGAGCCCTGCAACCCGAGCACGAGCGCAGCCATGACCAGCCCGAACGTGATGCTCCCGAGAGCCGGCGCTGTGAGTGGTCCCCCGGCGCGTCTGAGGCGTGCCCACGCCACGCGGCTCAGCGCGGTCCGCGGTGTCAGGCCGGGCTCCATCAGGTGGAGAGCCGAGGCGCGCGCCATCAGCGCATCGACCTGCCCGTTCTCGTGGTTCAAGGCCGAGGTCGCTGCGTCCAACATCCGTGGAATCCGGCTGGCGAGTGCCAGGGACACGACGAGCAGCGCCAGCTGGAGGGCGAGGGCAGCGGGAGCCCGGGTCGCCGACTCGAGGTGGCCCAGGGCCTCGCCGACAGCGGGCCAGTCCCGGGAGTCACGGAGCCGAACCAGCACGTGCGGTGCTCCGAACGCACCGGCGACCTGGGCGACCGAGAGAACCGTGCGACCCGCGAGGCCGCTCCGGCCCCGACGGACACGTGAGCTGATCCAGGTCCGCACGGCTATGCTGCTGACGCGGATCGTGACCACCACGGCGGTGTAGGAGGCGAGCGCCAGGAGGACGTGGAGCCCCGTCGGCCAGGTGAGCCAGCCCGCCGCCGTGCCGATGGTGAGCAGGACGAGGTGCGCAGCCAGGATCGACACAAGCGCCGGGAGCACGAGCTTCGCGAGCATGAGTGAACCCTCGGAGCGGAGCGAGCGTCGCACCAGCTCGTGCGAAGGATCCACGCTGAGTGCAGCCAACCGGTGTGCCCCGAGCGATCCGAAGAACCACGGACACACGAGGGCGACACCCAGGGCACCCGCGATGAACAGCGACCTGTCGGTCGGTGTCAGCTGGTGCCGGAGGACCCAGCCGGCCGATGCGGCGAGACTCTCGAGCGCGAGCACCAGAGTCAGGAGCATGACCACGACCCGTCCCTTGTCGAGTCGACGGAGGCCGAGCTCGAGGAGGACACGACGCGCCCCGCGCCAGGCGAACGCCTGGGACAGGGCCAGTACCTGGGTGGAGGAGGCAGGTTGGGAACCCGCGGCCGCGGGGCTACCTCGGCGCGCCGACACGGGATGCCTTCCGGGCAGGCTCGAGGCCGAGGAGGAGGCGGCGTTCGAGAACCAGCATGAGCTCGGCCAGGGCAAGGCGATCTCGCCCCGCAGAGGTGAGCGTCACCGCAGTCGAACTACGGTCGAACAGGCGCCGTCCGACCAGGTGCTCGAGATCCTTGAGCTGTTGCGTGATGGCCGGTTGCGAGTAGCCCAGCTGCCTCGCTGCACCGCTGATGGATCCTTCGTGTGCAATCGCCACGAAGGCGCGAACCAGGCGCAGGTCCATCCGTCACATCCATCCCCGTTCCAGCGCTCCCGATGCGCGTTGGCTGCAGGCGACGCTAGCAGCGCGGCACGTCCGTGGAATGGGTATGTGTACCCAACAAGGTCAGCCCTCGTCGAGGGGGTGCTTCGGGAGCTTCTTGACCTTGGCCTTGCGGGTCTTGCGGTCCGGGATCATGCCGCGCATCTCCTCAAGCCTGCCGAAGCAGAGCAACCGGTCGTCGGCCTCGAGCACGTTGCGTGCGTTGGGGTTCGGGATCACGGACGTGCCGCGGTGCAGGGTGAGGACGGTGATGTCACGCTCGCGCAGACCGGACTGGGCCAGGGTCTTGCCGATGAACGATCCGTCACCGTGCACGACGATCTCGGCCACGCCGTAGCCCGTGGAGACGGCGAGTCGCTCGCGGACGTCGATGTGCGGGAAGGCGACCTGGTTGTCGATGTAGTCGATGATCGCGCCGGCGACGTCGAGGTTGGTGGCTGCCTCGATGCCCTCGAGGCCGGGGGAGGAGTTGACCTCCATGACCAGCGGCCCCTCGGCCCCCTCGAGCATGTCGACGCCGGCGACCTTGAGCCCCATGATCTGCGCTGCGCGCACGGCCACCCGCTCGAACTCCGGGTCCAGCGCGACCTTCTCGACCGAGCCGCCGCGGTGGACGTTGGAGCGGAACTCGTCACCCTTCGCCGTACGCCGCATGGCCGCGACCACGCGGTCGCCCACGACGAGGGCGCGGATGTCGCGTCCCTTCGACTCCTTGACGAACCGCTGGATGAGGACGTTCTGCCGGGTGCTCTGGAGGGTCTCGATGATCGCCTCGGCGACCTTGATCTCCGGAGCGAGGATGACGCCGATGCCCTGCGTGCCCTCGAGCAGCTTGATGACGACCGGTGCCCCGCCGACGCGCTCGATCGCCGGGATCACGTCGGCGCGGTCGCGGACGAAGGTCGTCGCCGGCATGCCGATGTTGTGGCGGGAGAGGATCTGGGTGGCGCGCAGCTTGTCGCGGGAGTTGGAGATGCCGGCCGCGGTGTTGGGCGTGTAGACGTCCATCTGCTCGAACTGGCGCACCACCGCGGTGCCGTAGTAGGTGATCGAGTTGCCGATGCGCGGCAGCACCGCGTCGTAGTCGGAGAGCGGCTTGCCGCGGAACTGCAGGTCGGGCTCGTCGCCGGCCAGGTCGATGCCGAAGCGGAGGGTGTTGAGGACCTTCACCTCGTGCCCCCGGTTGAGCGCAGCGGAGCGGAGGCGCTGCGTGCTGTAGGACCGCGGGGCGCGGGAGAGAATCGCGAGCTTCACCGTGTGCCTCTGCTTGGATGGGGGCCGTGACCGCCACCCATCCAACCAGACCTCCGGAGACGGCGGGCTGGCGTGAGTGGGTCAGCCTGCCCGACCTCGGGGTCCCTTGGACCAAGGCGAAGCTCGACACCGGCGCGCGTTCCTCCGCCGTCCACGCCTTCGACCTCGAGGCCTTCGAGCGCGACGGCGCGGAGTGGGTCCGCTTCTCGATCCACCCCTGGCAGCGCAGCGCCGAGGATGCCGTCGAGGTGGAGCTGCCCGTGCACGACCGGCGCATCGTCCGCAGCTCGTCCGGTCACGCCGAGGAGCGCTACGTCGTGCTCATGGAGATCCGCCTGCTGGGGCGCACGGTCACCGCCGAGGTCACCCTGAGCCGGCGCGACGAGATGGGCTTCCGGTTCCTCATCGGCCGACAGGCGCTGTGCCAGGGGTTCGCGGTCGACTCCTCCCGCTCGTACGTCGGCGGCCGGCCCCGCCGCGTCGTACGCCGGAAGAACCGGGGTGTCCCGCCGCACACGCAGGTGGCGACCGATGGCGCGTGAGTCCTTCGCGATCGGCAACGTCCGCGTCCGGGCGGGCTCGGCGAAGTCGGTCGAGCTGCCGATCACCCGGCTGGTGACGGGCGGCGATGCCTCCCTGCCGGTGCACGTGGTCCACGGCAAGGAGCCCGGACCGGTCATCTGGGTCAACGCCGCGATCCACGGTGACGAGGTCCTCGGCGTCGAGATCATCCGGCGCGTGATGACCGACCTCGACCCGAAGGCGCTGCGCGGCACGGTCGTCTTCGTGCCGGTCGTCAACGTGCTCGGCTTCATGAACGGCGACCGCTACCTGCCGGACCGTCGCGACCTCAACCGGATGTTCCCGGGCTCGGCTCGTGGCTCGCTGGCCTCCCGGATCGCGCGGCTCTTCATGGACGAGGTCGTCGCGAAGTGCGAGCTCGGCATCGACCTGCACACCGCCGCCGACAAGCGCGACAACTACCCGCAGATCCGCGCCGACCTCGACGACCCGGTGACGCGCAGGCTCGCCATGGCCTTCGGAGCGCCGGTGATGCTCCACGCGAAGCTCCGCGACGGCTCGCTGCGCCAGGCCGGCCTCGATGTCGGCGCTCGTGTCCTGCTCTTCGAGGCGGGCATGGCGATGCGCTTCGACGAACCCCCGATCCGCATCGGCGTCGAGGGCGTCCGCCGCGTGCTCGTCCACCTCGACATGATCGACCTGAGGCCCGAGCTGATCGAGCCGCCGTACGTCGAGGAGTGCCGCTCGAGCGGGTGGGTGCGCGCCCGCGGCACCGGCATCCTGCACCTCGAGGTCGACCTCGGTGCGGAGGTCCGTGAGGGCCAGCGGCTCGGCGGGCTCTCCGACACCCTCGGCCGCCGCGTGCGGCTCGTCCACGCCGACCGCACGGGTGTCGTGATCGGCCTCACCCGGGCCCCGATCGTCAACGCCGGCGACGCCATCGTGCACATCGCCAACTAGGCATCCGCTCCTGCGGCACGGGTACCTCTGGGGGACCCGTCTCGAGAGGAGTGTGTGATGGACACGCAGGTCAGGTACGACGCCTCGCCCTTGCAGGCCAGCGCTGCGGTGGTGGCGCTCGTCTTCGGAATCGTCGGCGTCGCCGGCTTCATCCCCGGTGTCACGACCGACTTCAGTGACCTCCAGTTCGCCGGCCACGAGTCCGGAGCGATGCTGCTGGGCCTCTTCCAGGTCTCGGTGCTGCACAACCTGGTCCACCTGGGCTTCGCGGTCGCCGGCTTCGTGCTGGCGCGCACGGCGGCGGGCGCGCGGGGCTATCTGGTCGGTGGCGGTGCGCTCTACCTGGTGGTCTTCCTCTACGGATTGCTGGTCGGCGCACACGACCAGGCCAACTTCCTGCCGCTCAACGACGCCGACGACGTCCTGCACGTCGTGCTCGGCGTGGGGATGGTGCTGCTCGGGCTCCTGCTCAACCGCCCGGCCAAGCTGTCAGCCTGACACTTTCGGCTGGGCTGACACAGCGGAATGGTCAGCCGCGGCGAAACTGTCAGCCTGACAGTTTGGCGTGCGCGGCTCAGGCCGCGCGGTGCTCGATCAGCTCGACCACGCGGGCGAGCGTCCGCGCCATCGCCTTGGCGGCCGCCTTCTCGATGAGGGGAGCGGCGAGACCCACGATCGGGGCATCGCCGGTCTGGCGCAGGGTCAGCTTCGTCCACGCGCCCGTGGGCTCCCAGGTGTACGTCGCCTCGAGCGCGACCGGGCCCTGACTACTGCGCAGCACCATGCCGACCGCGGGTTCGAACGAGACCAGCTCGAACCCGAGGGGGAGCTTGCGCCCGAGGACGTGCGGCAGCCAGGCCTCGGCCGTGGCGGGGTCGGCCGCGTGGCGCGCGACGTCCGCGACCGAGCGGCGTACGAGCGACGAGACGGTGACGTCCATGGCGGGTGCTGCGACCGTGGTGCTCATGGGCCTGCCTTCCGGGGGTGGGTTGGCCGGCTACCGAACTGGCCACTCGTGAGGAGAAACGGCGTAGCGACGCAACGGTGACGCGGTTCGGCGGGTGCAATTCCCCACGTGACCCAGTCCGCATGGACAAATAGGTAAGGCTTCCCTAACAATGGTGGCGAGGGAAGGAGCCCGCCGTGATCGTCTGCCACTGCAAGGTTGTCAGTGACCGTGACGTGCGCGCCGCCCTCAGCGACGGCGCCCGCTCGGTCTCGGCGGTCTGCCGGGCGACCGGTGCCGGCACCGACTGCGGGTCGTGCGTGTTCACGGTCAAGGCGCTGGTCTGCGCCCACCACGCGGAGGACGCCGCGCTCCTCGAGGCCGACGGCGCGGCCAGCTAGACCACGGCCCCGTGACGTGGCCGAAGCGCCCCCGGGATCTGGCGACTGAGTCTGGACTAAGCAGGGGGTGGCGGTGCGACCCTCGATGGAAGCCCGTCGTACTCCCCGGAGGTCATCGTGCAACCCGTCAGCCCTCGCATCCCCGAGCTCCTCAACGATGCGCTCACCTTCGAGCTCACCGTCACCAACACCTACTTCCTGCACGCCCGGATGCTCGACAACTGGGGCTTCAGCAAGCTCGGCAAGGTCTTCTACGACCTCTCCATCGATGAGATGCGCGACGCCGACGACCTGATCAATCGGATCCTCCTCTTCGACGGTCACCCCAACCTCCAGAAGCTGGGCGCGATCACGGTCGGCGAGGACGCCGAGGAGATGTTGTCGCTGGCCCTGGCCAGCGAGAAGGCAGCGGTCGCGCAGTTCAATGCAGCGGCTAAGGAGTGTCACGAGCTCGGTGACCACGGCACGGCGGCCGTCTTCGAGGAGATGGTCCGCGATGAGGAGAAGCACGCCGACTTCTTCGAGAGCCAGCTCGACGCGATCGAACGCGTCGGCGTCCAGGCCTACCTCGCTCAGCACATCGCGGCGGGTGCCGGCCCCGAGGGCTGAGGGACAGCAGCAGAGCCGAGCGAGTCACTCGTACTGGTTGCGCGGTGCCTCCATCGACGTGACGGACGCCGCCTCGACGATCGGTGTCGGCGGCGACGCGGTCGGGTCGGGCGTCACGGCGCGCCACTGACCGGTCACCCGGACCCACGAGCGCTCAGCGGGTGCATCGGCGCCGGCGACCTCGACCTTCCACGCCAGCGCGTCGGCGGCACAGCAGTTGATGCCGATCCGGGTGACGTGCCACGCGTCGCCCTCCCGGGTGACGAAGCCGGTCAGCGTGACCGTGCGACCCGTGAGGGCCTGCTCGGTGTCGAGCTGGGCGCGGCTGACGAAGTCGCTGACCTTCATCGGGAGCGGGTCCGCTGCCGGGAGCGGCTCGAAGTACGCGATCGGTGCGGCCGGGGTGACGTTGGCGCGGCGCTCCGCGACGTACTCGCCGAGTGCCTGGGGAGCGACGAGCGCCACGACGAGGCTCGGGGCGAGCAGGAGCCAGGCCGAGAGCGGCACCGGGTGCCCGTCGTGGTGCCCGTGCTGCTCCTGCTCGTCGTCGGCCCACAGGTAGGCCAGAGAGAAGAGCAGGAGCAGCGCGCCGGTGGCCAGGACGCCCCAGCGCATCCAGGGCTGGACGTAGCGGAGGTGCTCGTCGGTCAGGCCGATGCGGAGCATGAGGATGCCGAGGACGCTCAGCATCACCGCCTGGGCAGCCCGGGTCACAGCAGCCACCACCCGACGAGGACGGCGGACCCGACGGCCACCGCGAACGTGAGCGGCACGAAGCGCAGGGCGAAGGCGCGGCCGAACTGGCCCGCGTGGAGCAGGCTCAGCTTCACGTCGGCGGCTGGGCCCACGACCATGAAGACCAGCTGGGCGATGGGGGAGAAGCCGGCCATGCTCGCGGCGACGAAGGCGTCCGCCTCCGAGCACATCGCGATGACGAAGGCGAAGATCGCGAGTGCCAGCACCGAGAGCCAGAGCCGGTCGGCAACCGCGTCGAGCCAGGCGGTCGGCAGGAAGATGTTGACCGACGCGGCGACCATCGCGCCGAGGACGAGGAAGCCACCGGTGTGCACGAGGTCGTGCTGGGCGGTGAGGAGGAAGCCGCGCAGGCCGTGTGCCTGGTGCGGCGCGCGTTGCTCGCGCATCGGCAACCGGCCGCCGACAGCGACCCAGATCCAGCCGACGCCGACAGCGACGGCCAGCGAGGCGAGGAAGCGGGCCAGCACCATCGCCGGCTCCCCGGGGAACGCGACGGCGGTGGTGACCAGCACCACCGGGTTGACCGCGGGCGCGGCCAGGACGAACGTGAGTGCTGCCGCCGGGGTGACGCCGCGGCGCATCATCCCGCCGCCGACCGGCACCGAGGCGCACTCGCAGCCGGGGAGTGCGACCCCGGCCAGTCCGGCCACCGGCACGGCGAGCACGGGGTTGCGGGGGACGACCCGCCGGAGCACGCGGTCCGAGAGGAGGCTCGAGATCGAGGCCGCGAGCAGGACGCCGCCGACGAGGAAGGGCAGCGCCTGCACGATGATCGCGACGAAGACGGTCGCCCAGGTGCGCATCGCGGGGGTGTCGGTCCAGCGGATCGCCTGCGACTGGAGCGCCCAGGCGGCCAGGAGGACGCCGAGGATCAGCAGCGGCTGCTGTCGGCGTAGTGCGTCGGTGATGGCTCCCCCTGGGTACGGCGCGCGGTGCGAGGTGTGCATACTCTAGGTGAGAATGATTCCCATCCTGAGGAGCACCATGAACCGTGTCGAACTGATCGAGACCGTAGCCCGTGAGGCGGGCCTGAGCCAGAAGGAGGCGGGCGCGGCTGTGCAGTCAACCCTCGAGGCGATCGTCGCGGCCGTCGCCGCCGGCGAGCGGGTGCAGCTGCCCGGCTTCGGCACCTTCGAGTCGCGGGAGCGCTCGGCCCGCACCGGTCGCAACCCGCGGACGGGCGAGGAGCTCGCCATCGCTGCGAGCGTGGCCCCTGCCTTCAAGCCGGCCTCGGCGTTCAAGGAGCGCGTGGCCCGCTGACGCGCGGGGCGCCGCTGTCGTTGGGCCGGGCGGCCGGCGCTGACGCGGAGAGCCCCCGACACGCCGGGATGCCGGCGTGTCGGGGGCTCAGTCGTGCACGGGGCGGTCGGCGTCGCTGTCGCCGTCCCTGTCGCCACGGTGGCGACTACCAGCTCGACTTCGTGATCCCGGGCAGCTCGCCGCGGTGCGCCATCTCGCGGAACCGGATCCGGGAGACGCCCGCCTTGCGGAGGAAGCCGCGCGGGCGCCCGTCGACCTGGTCGCGGTTGCGCAGCCGCACCGGCGAGGAGTCGCGGGGGAGCGCGGCCAGCCGGCGGATCGCAGCCTGCTGCTCGATCGAGCCGGCCGGGAGCGTGCGGACCAGGAAGCGCAGGGCCTCGCGGCGCTCGGCGTACTGCTGGACGATTGCGCGACGCCTCTGCTCCGCGGCGATCTTGCTCTTCTTCGCCATCAGCGCTCCTCCCGGAAGTCGACGTGCCGGCGGATCCTGGGGTCGTACTTGCGCAGCACCAGCCGGTCGGGATCGTTGCGCCGGTTCTTCTTCGTGACGTAGGTGTAGCCCGTGCCCGCAGTCGAGCGGAGCTTCACGATCGGGCGGACGTCACTTCCCTTCGAAGCCATCAGAGCCTCACTCCCTCGCGCTGGAGGCGGGCGACGACGGCGTCGATCCCGCGCGCATCGATCACCTTGATGCCGCGCGTGCTGACGCGCAGCGTGACCTTCCGGCCGAGGCTGGGCACCCAGTAGGTCTTGCGCTGGACGTTGGGGTCGAACCGTCGCTTGGTGCGGCGGTGGGAATGGGAGACGTGGTGGCCGAACCCGGGTTCCCGTCCGGTGACCTGGCACCGACGTGACATCGCTTGCTCCTTTTGTCATGATGAAAACGATTCTCATTCTGACACAGGAGTCCAGCATCATGAAGCCCGGCATCCACCCGACGTACGGTCCGGTCGCCTTCCGCGACCGCGGGACCGGCAAGCTCTTCCTGACCCGCTCGACGCTCGCGGAGCGGTCCATCGAGAAGACCGTCGACCTCGACGGGGTGACCTACCCGGTGGTCGACGTCGACGTCACCAGCGACAGCCATCCGTTCTGGACCGGCACGGCGAAGGTGATGGACACCGAGGGTCGCGTCGAGGCGTTCAACCGGCGCTACGGGATCACGTCGTGAGGACGCCGGTCGTCCTGGTGACCGGGGTCGACCCGGCTCCGATGGCGGCGGTCGCAGTCGGCCTGCAGTGGGACCTGCCGAACGCCGTGGCGATCCACCACGCGATCGACCCGGTCCGGCAGGTACTCACCCGTGTCGTGAGCGACATCTCCGGCGTCCTGGAGCGCGAGGAGATCGAGCTCGAGCACGCCTGCGTCACCTGCGCGATCCGCGAGGACATCGTGCCCACCATCGAGCGCTGCGCGCGCGACGGCCGGTGGAAGTCGGTCATCGCCCACCTCCCGGTCGGCGCGGAGGCCGACCAGGTCTGCGCGGTGGTCCACTACGACACCCGCATGGCGCGCCACTTCCGGATCGCGAGCACGATCTGCGCCCTCGACGGCAGCAGCGTCACCGCTGACCTCCTCGGCGACACCCTGCTGCGTGAGGTCGGGCGGCACAGCGCTGAGGACGACACCCGCGGCATGGGCGAGGTCGCCTGTGCCCAGGTGGAGTTCGCCGAGCTGGTCGTGCTGACCGACACCATCGAGCCGGCGGG
>NZ_DATIHB010000188.1:0-6873 GCF_035481145.1 Nocardioides sp.
CCTCGGCGACCTGGGCAGCCGTGACCGGCAGGGTCGCCGAGGAGCCGTCGTGCCCGAGCGGAACGGCGAGCGAGAGCGCCGACAGGCCGTGCTTGCCGCCCAGCCGGTTGACCACAGCGATCTCGCCGTCGACCACCAGCGCCCACGTGGCCGGGGCCTGCCAGCCGGGGACACGGGCGGCGTACTCTGCGCGGAGGCGGGCCAGGTCGACGCTGCTGCTCGGGTCGGGGCTACGCGGGTCGGGCATGCTCCGAATTGTCCCAGCCCTCGCGTCGGCCCGGGACCAAATGCCACGGTGAGGACATGGAGCAACGGATCTCGTTCGTCACACTCGCGGTGCGTGACCTCGACGCGACCCACCGGTTCTACGTCGACGGGCTCGGTTGGGCACCGGAGATGTGGGTGCCCGGGGAGGTGCTGATGTTCCGCGCCGGGCCTCTGCTGGTGCTCTCGCTCTGGGACGAGGCCGCCTTCACCGCGGAGGTCGGCACCGCGCCCGCACGCGACGGCGTCCCTCCCCTCACCCTCGCGCACAACGTGGCCACCCGCGCCGAGGTCGACGCCGTGCTCGCGACCGCCCGCGCGGCCGGGGCAGAACCGGTCGCGGACGCCACCGAACGCGCGTGGGGTGGCTACACCGGCTACTTCGCGGACCCCGACGGCTTCCGCTGGGAGATCGCGTGGAACCCCGGACCGATCGGGGAGCTCGTCCTGCCCTGATCAGCGGTCGAGCGCGCTGGCCTGACGGCCGTCGGCGTCGAAGTTCTCCGGCGCCAGCCAGGCCTCGTGTCGGGCCCGGATCGCGGGCCACGCGGCGTCGGTGATGGCGAACCAGTCGGTGTCACGACTGCGCCCCTTGACCACCCAGTGGTTGCGGAAGGTGCCCTCGAAGGTGAACCCGAGCCGCAGCGCGGCCCGGTGCGACGGTCCGTTGAGGCTGTCGCACTTCCACTCCAGCCGGCGGTAGGCCAGGTCATCGAGGACGTGGGCCTGGAGCAGGTGGACTGCCTCGGTCGCCTCGCGTGTGCGGGCCAGCGCGTCGCCGTACAGCACGAAGCCGATCTCGGCCTTGCCGTGCGCCTCCTCGATGTTGATCACCGCGACGACGCCCTCGGGCCTGCCACCCTTCGGCACGATCACGAAGGTGACCGGCTCGCGCTCCAGCCAGGCGGCCAGCAGCATCCACAGTGCAGGCAGGTCGCGCGCCGGTCCGACCGGCAGGTAGGTCCACAGACGGCCGCGCTCTTCGCCTCCCACCGCAGCGAAGAGCTCCGCGAAGTGGGCCGAGCTGAGCGGCACCAGGTCGACGTACCGACCCTGGAGCTCGATCCGCTCAGGACGCGGACGCGGCGACCAGCCCGGGAGCTCCGGGCCGAGCGGCTGCTCCGTGTCGTCGCTGCGGGTCACTCGGGGACGCGGCGGTAGGCGCCGTCGGAGGCCGACGTGGCCATCGAGGCATAGGCGCGCAGAGCAGCCGAGACGTAGCGGTCGCGGTCGGCCGGCGTGTACGGCTTCTCACGCTTCTCCTGCAGCAGGCGGCGCTCCATGATCACGTGGTCTTCGACGTCGAGGTGGATGGTCCGCTTCGGGATGTCGATGGAGATCTGGTCGCCGTCCTCGACGAGCGCGATCAGGCCATGGCCGGCCGCCTCTGGCGAGATGTGGCCGATGCTCAAGCCGCTGGAGCCGCCGGAGAAGCGACCGTCGGTGATGAGCGCGCACTTCTGGCCGAGCCCCAGCCCCTTGAGGTACGACGTCGGGTAGAGCATCTCCTGCATGCCCGGGCCGCCCTTGGGGCCCTCGTAGCGGATGACGACGACGTGGCCGGGCTGGACCTGCTTCGACAGGATGCCGGTGACCGCGTCGTCCTGGGACTCGAAGACGATGGCGGTGCCGGTGAAGGTCAGGCACTCCTCCGGGACACCGGCCGTCTTCACGACGCAGCCGTCGGGGGCGATGTTGCCCGACAGGATCGCCAGGCCGCCGTCGGCGGAGTAAGCGTGCTCGAAGTCGCGGATGCAGCCCTCGGCCGCGTCGGTGTCGAGGCTGGCCCAGACGTTCTCCGTCGAGAACGCCTCGGTCGTGCGGACCCCACCGGGCGCGGCGAGGAAGAGGTCGAGGGCCTTCTCCGACGCAGTGCCGCTCCGGATGTCCCACTCCCCCAGCCAGGTGTCGAGGTCGGGCGAGTGGACCGAGTGGACGTCCTCGTTGAGCGCGCCACCTCGGCGGAGCTCGCCGAGGAGGGCGGGGATGCCGCCGGCGCGGTGGACGTCCTCCATGTGGAACTTCGGCGAGTTGGGCGCGACCTTGGACAGGCACGGCACCCGGCGCGAGATCGCGTCGATATCATGGACGTCGAACTCGAGCTCCGCCTCTCGGGCCGCGGCGAGCAGGTGGAGGACCGTGTTGGTCGAGCCGCCCATGGCGACGTCGAGCGCGACGGCGTTCTCGAAGGCGGCGCGTGAGGCGATGGCGCGCGGCAGGACCGACTCGTCGTCGTTCTCGTAGTAGCGCTTGCAGAGGTCGACCACGAGGCGGCCGGCCTCCTCGAAGAGCGCGCGGCGCTTGGCGTGGGTGGCGAGCGTCGAGCCGTTGCCCGGCAGCGAGAGGCCGATCGCCTCGGTGAGGCAGTTCATCGAGTTGGCGGTGAACATGCCCGAGCAAGAGCCGCAGGTCGGGCAGGCCGAGCGCTCGACGGTGTCGAGCACCTCGTCGCTGACCCGGTCGTCGACCGCGAGCACCATCGCGTCGACCAGGTCGAGCTTGGAGTGGACGATGCCCTCGATGGCGGTGGTCTTGCCGGCCTCCATCGGGCCGCCGGAGACGAAGACGACCGGGATGTTGAGGCGCAGGGCGGCCAGCAGCATGCCCGGGGTGATCTTGTCGCAGTTGGAGATGCAGACGATCGCGTCGGCACAGTGCGCCTGGACCATGTACTCGACCGCGTCGGCGATCAGCTCGCGGCTCGGCAGGCTGTAGAGCATGCCGCCGTGGCCCATCGCGATGCCGTCGTCGACGGCGATGGTGTTGAACTCCTTCGCGACTCCACCGGCAGCCTGGATCTGCTCGGCCACGATCTTGCCGAGGTCACGCAGGTGGACGTGGCCCGGCACGAACTCCGTGAAGGAGTTGGCGATCGCGATGATCGGCTTGCCGAAGTCGCCGTCGGTCATGCCGGTCGCGCGCCACAGGGCGCGCGCACCGGCCATGTTGCGGCCGGAGGTGGACGTGGCGGAGCGAAGCTGAGGCATGGGACAAGGTTAGTCGGCGCGTGGGCGCGCCGAGTCGGTACCTTCTTCCCGTGAGCACACCCTGGGGACCCGGCCGCCTGGCCAGCCTTTCCCCCGCGTGGCAGGTCCGCGTCCGCGCCGGCCTCGCGATCGTGGCGATCAACGTGCTCGGCGCCGGCGGCACCTTCCTGCTGACGATCTTGGTCGTGCCGCTGCCGGTCGTCTACGACGCCAACCAGGTCTGGCGCAACGCCCTCCTCTTCGTCCTGCTGCTCCCCGGGATCCTGCTGTACGCCGCCGCCGGCGCGCGGTGGGCGATCACCGACGCGCTCGCCTGGCTCAGCGAACGACGCCGCCCCTTTCCCGACGAACAGCGCAACCTGCTCGCGATCCCGCGACGGACCTTCCTGCTCCACGCGCTCGCGTGGGCGCTCGCCTGCATCATCTTCGGCGGCTTCAACGCGGCGTACGACGCGCGGCTGGGCTTCGTGGTGGCGACGATCACCGCCCTCTCTGGGCTCGTGGCGGCGTCCGTGGCGTACCTCGTGACCGAGCGGCTCCTGCGCCCGGTGATCCGCAACGCGCTGCGCCGCGGCGTCCCCGAGCGACTCAGCGTGCGCACCGTTGCCGCGCGCACGATGTTCGCCTGGCTCCTCGGCACGGGGGTCCCGCTCCTCGGTCTCGCCATCATCGGGGTGAACGCGCTCCTCGACAGCGTGCTGGTCTCGGTCCGGCAGCTGGCCGTCACGATGTTCGTGCTGGGACTGATGACCCTGCTCATCGGTGGCGCGACGACCTACCTCGCTGCGCGTGCGACCTCGGACCCGGTCCGCACCCTGCGCGCGTCGTTCGCCGCCGTCTCCCACGGCGACTTCGGCCAGACGGTCGCCGTCGACGACGCCACCGAGATCGGCCTCCTGCAGGCCGGCTACAACACCATGGTCACCGGGCTCCGCGAGCGCGAACGACTACGCGACCTCTTCGGCCGCCACGTCGGCGGCGAGGTGGCACGCACGGCACTCGAGGGGCTCGAGGGCACCGTGCAGCTCGGCGGCGAGGCCCGCCGCGTCGCGATCCTCTTCGTCGACATCATCGGCGTCGGCGAGATCGCCCATGACCGGGCGCCGGCCGACGTCGTACGGCTGCTCAACCGGTTCCTCGAGATCGTCGTCGAGGTGGTCCACGAGCACGGCGGCTGGATCAACAAGTTCGAGGACGACGGCGTGCTGGCGATCTGGGGAGCACCGACCGCGGTGGACGCCATGGAGGCCCAGGCGCTCCGTGCAGCACGGGTCATGGCCGGCCGGCTGCGGTCGGAGATCACCGAGCTGGACGCCGGCATCGGGGTCTCGGCCGGCACGGCCGTCGCGGGCAACGTGGGTGCCGCCCAGCGCTACGAGTACACCGTCATCGGCGACCCGGTCAACGAAGCGGCCCGCCTCACCGACCTGGCCAAGCACCGTCGCGGGCGCGTTGCTGCCAACGCCGAGATGCTCGCCGCTGCGGGCGACGAGGCGGACCACTGGCGCGAACGACGCGCGGTGGAGCTCCGCGGCCGCGGCACGACCACGCGGCTCGCCACTCCCCTGTCCTGACTGCTGCGGGTGCGGCTGCTGCTCTGCTGCTGCTCTGCTGCTGCTCTGCGCCAGTCTGGCCGTCCTGCACCGGATGTCGGAGAGGATCGGTACCTTCTCCCTGTGACGCTCCGCGACGAGATCCGCCGCCGCTACCTGGCTCAGCCGGTGGCCCGTCGCGTCCACATGACCTCGAGCATCGCCCTGGTGACGATCAACCTGGCCGGGGCCCTGATCGTCTTCGGCCTGATCGCGTTCGTCATCCCGCTGCCGGTGGAGGTGCGGGAGTCCGGAGTCCGCGCCAATCTCGTCCTGGCCGCGGCGCTCACGCTCCCGACCGTCGCCTATGGCCACCTGTGCGTGTTCCTCCTCACCCGGCCGATGCTGCGCTGGGTGAGCACAGGCCGGGTGCCCACCGACACCGAGAAGCTCTGGCTGTTGACGATCCCGCGGTGGACCCTCGTCTTCCACGCAGCCGGCTGGCTGATCGCCGTCGGCGTCTTCGCCGGCTTCAACGGGATGCGCTACACCCCGCAGGTGGCGCTGATCATCGCGCAGGTCGTCGCGATCGCAGGGGTCAGTGCCAGCGCACTGGCGTACCTGCTCAGCGAACGACTGCTCCGTGGCTTCGCCAGCGTCGCGCTGCGCACTGGCGTACCCGAGCGCATGCGGGTGCAGACCGTCGTGACGCGGACGATGTTCGCGTGGGGGCTGGGCACCGCGGCGCCGGTCGCCGGCCTCGTCCTCGTCGGCAACCGGCTGCTCACCGACGACACGATCGCCGAGGTGTCGACCGTGGCCCGCACGATCGTCATCCTCACCGCCATCGCGTTCGGCGTCGGCGGCATGATGATCCTGCTCGCCGCCCGTGCGACCTCCGACCCGGTCCGTCAGCTCCGTGTCGCGCTCGCTCAGGTCGAGCGCGGCGACCTCGGCGCGACCCTGCCGGTCTACGACGCCACCGAGATCGGCCTCCTGCAGTCCGGGTTCAACGAGATGGCCGAGGGCCTGCGGGAGCGCGAGCGGATGCGCGACCTCTTCGACCGCCACGTGGGCGGCGACGTGGCGCGCGCGGCCCTGCAGGGCGGGGTCCAGCTCGGCGGCGAGGCCCGCTACGGCGGCATCCTCTTCGCCGACGTCATCGGCTCGACCACGCTGGCGACCGAGCGTGAGCCGGCCGAGGTCGTCGCCCTGCTCAACCGGTTCTTCGAGATCGTCATCGACGTCGTCCACACCCACGGCGGCTGGATCAACAAGTTCGAAGGTGACGCAGCGCTGGCCGTCTGGGGCATCCCCCTTCCAGTCGACGACCTGGAGACGCACCTGCTGGCTGCGGCGCGCGAGCTCGGCGCCCGGCTCCAGTCCGAGCTCCCGGAGGTCCCCGCCGGCATCGGCGTCACCGCCGGCGAGATGGTCGTCGGCAACGTCGGCGTCGCCGAGCGCTACGAGTACACCGTGATCGGCGACCCGGTGACCGAGGCATCGCGCCTCTCCGAGGTGGCGAAGAAGTTCCCCAGCCGGGTCGTCGCCAACGCCGTCCTCCTCGAGGCCGCCGGCCAGGAGGCCGAGCAGTGGGAGCACCAGAGTGCGGTTCGCGCCCGCGGGCGCGCGGCCGAGACGGCGATCGCGGTCACCCGTGCCTGACCGGTGTTGGAGAGCAACGCTTCCGCGCGCGTCGGGGTTTGCGTGTCCCCCGCTGCTCACTACCCTCGAAATGTCCTGATTCACCGACACTGCGAACGAGCCCCCGCCTTGCTCCTCCAGATCCCCCGCCAGCGCGTCGCCGCCCTCGTCGACTCGTGGGCCACCGCCGCGCAGCAGCAGGCGTGCCGCAACGCGATGGTCGCGAGCACTGCGCTCGCACGCACCCGCGCCCAGCGCATCGTCGTCGAGGAGTTCCTCGCCGCCCGCCTCGGTCTCCGCGAGTCCGCGCCGGACGCCACCGATGTCGCCGTGCAGGAGCAGGCCTAGGACGTGTCTGACGAGCCGGCGCCGTCGCGAGCGACGTCGGGGGCGTGGGCCGAGACCAACGGTGGGTCTGCCGCCGGCGCCCTCCCTCCCGCGCGCCG
>NZ_DATIHB010000189.1:0-8620 GCF_035481145.1 Nocardioides sp.
TTCGCGAGGCGCTTGGGGCGCAGGAGTGGGCCCCGCCAGCAGAGCGCGGTCCCGGCGGTGCCGCGACGGTTGCGCGCAGTTGCGCGGAGCGCGAGGAGGTTGCAGACCAGCCCCGGGCGGGGGTTGCACGATGTTGCATCCCCTCAGGTGTGGCTGCGGTCACAGTCGCGGACCTATCCTCCGAAGTGGAGGTGCCTCGTCCGTGTCGAACTTCAATGCCATCCGCCCGGGCACGAACCTGTCGCAGTACGCACAGGAGCTCACCCGCGTGCACGACGCCGTCCTCAGCGGCATGCGTACGTCGGGGCGCCCGCGCGCGCTCGTGGCCCGGTCGTGGCACCGCGTCCTGCAGTCCGGCCTCGACGCCTCGCGGCGCAACGGCCGCGATCCGCTGTCGCTCGAGGAGGTCCTGCGTCGGCGTACCGAATCACCGCTGAACCTCGTGATCGACGACCTCGTGCGCGTGGTCTCCGGCGTCGCTGACGCCTCCCGCTTCCTCATGGTCGTGGCCGACGCCGACGGCGTCGTCCTGTGGCGCGCCGGGTCGACCTCGGTGAAGCTCCACGCCGACTCGCTCGGCTTCTCCGAGGGCGCGGTGTGGACCGAGGAGGTCGTCGGCACCAACGCGATCGGCACGGCGCTGGCCGAAGCCGCCCCCGTCCAGCTCTTCTCCGCCGAGCACTACGAGCAGGCGCAGCACCCCTGGTACTGCACCGCCTCGCCGATCCACGACCCCCGCACCGGTGCACTGCTCGGGATCGTCGACGTCAGCGGACCGGCGATGACCCTCCACCCCGCCATCGGCGCACTGGTCGAGACGGCCGTCCGGCTCGCCGAGTCGCAGCTCTGGCGTCACCACGAGCAGCGGCTGGACCGGCTGCGGAAGTCGGCGGAGCACGTGCTCGCGACCGTGCAAGGGCCCGTCCTCGTCGTCGACGACCACGGCTGGGTGGCCCACCACTCCGGGATCTCCGCGCGCGACCGGATCGCGGTCCCCCGCGCCGACACCGCCCTGACCATCCCCGGGATGGGCATCTGCCTGCCCGAGCGCCTCGCCGACGGCTGGCTGGTGCGCCCGGCGAGCGGCCCCCGCGCCATCGGTGCCGTCCTCGACCTGACCGGCTCACCGACCCTGGAGGTCCAGTCAGCGGGCGATCCCTGGCGCGTGCCGCTGGGCCAGCGCCACGCGGAGATCCTCCAGCTGCTGCACGCCGCAGGCGGAGCCGGCCTCACCGCGGGACAGCTGAGTCGCGCGCTCTACGGGGACACCGAGCACCTGGTCACGGTCCGCGCGGAGATCTCACGGATGCGTCGCTCGATCGGGGCGTTGATCGCGACGAAGCCCTACCGCCTGGCCGACGGTGTCGACCTGACCGTGCTGCACCGCCTCGTCTGAGCCGCCCGACCCAGCAGCGCTGCGTACCTCCGCGGCCGAGTTGCGGGCGCTCAGCGGACGACGGCTGCGAGCGCGCATGCCGCCGCGACCGGGTCGGGCGCGCGCCAGATGCCACCGATGACGGCGACCCCATGCGCTCCCGCGGCCACCACCTCGGCGGCATTGGAGGCGTCGAGGCCCCCGATCGCCAGCACCGGCACTCCCTCGGGCACCACCGCGGCTCCCAGCCCCTCCACGCCGAGCGGGTCGGGCAGGCCCTCCTTCGAGCCGGTCGCGAAGACCGGCCCCACCCCGGCGTACGCCGCCCCGGCCTCCGCGGCGGCGCGCACGTCGGCGGCGGCGCGGCAGGTGGCGCCCACGAGGAATCGGTCGGGGAGGAAGCCCCGCGCCTGGGCTCGCCCGACCATCGCGACGACCTCGGCAACCGGCATGTCCGTGGCACCGACGTGGACGCCGTCGGCGCCGGTGATCACGGCGACGTCGACGCGGTCGTTGACGATCACCTTCGCAGCGGGCACGAGGTTCATCACGTGGTTGGTGAGCGCGATCAGGCCGTCGCGCCCGAGCGTCTTGTCGCGCACCTGGAAGCCGTCGACACCCGCCATGGCGAGGGCCGGCAGCCGGGCCAGATCGTCGGTGGACGAGACCAGGCACATCAGGCGGGGCACGACGAGGCGCACGCGTTTCACTCCCTGCTCCGGTTGGACGCGGGCGACTCTAACGCGGCGCCGAGGCGCTCAGCGGGCGAGGCCCGTCTCCTCCGCGAGGTGGGCCAGCTTCTCGGGGTTCCGCATGGCGAAGATCTGGCTGATGCGACCACCGGCCACCGCGATGCTGACGACGGTCAGCCCACCCACCGGGTCCTCGATCCAGAGTGCGGGTGCGCCGTTGACCCATCGGACACCGACACGCGCGTCGGGCGCCCGGCGCGCGAACTGTGCCAGCAGCTTCGCCACCAGGGTGTCGCCACGGACCGGCCGCAGCGCTGCCTTCGCCACCCCACCACCGTCGGCGATGACGACGACGTCGGGAGCCATGACGTCCATGAGCGCCTGCAGGTCACCGGTCTCGAGCGCAGCCAGGAACCGGTCCACGACCTGCTCCTGCTCCGTCGTGCTCACCTGTGTCCGCGGCCGCCGCGCCTCGACGTGGTTGCGCGCCCGGTGGCCGATCTGTCGCACCGCGGCGGGCGACTTGCCCACCGCCTCGGCGATCTCGTCGTACGGCGCGTCGAAGACCTCGCGGAGCACGAAGACCGCGCGCTCCGTCGGGGTGAGCGACTCCAGCACGGTCAGCATCGCGATCGAGACCGACTCGGCGAGCTCGACGTCCTCGGCCACGTCGCGGGTGGTGAGCAACGGCTCGGGCAGCCACTCCCCGACGTACTCCTCCCGCCGCCGCGCGAGCGTGCGCAGCCGGTTGAGTGCCTGTCGGGTGACGGTGCGGACCAGGTAGGCCCGCGCATCGCGCACCGTCGACTGGTCCACCTCGGCCCACCGCAGCCAGGACTCCTGCACGACGTCCTCGGCGTCGGCCGCGGAGCCGAGCATCTCGTAGGCGACCGTGAAGAGCAGGCTGCGGTGGGCGACGAACGGGTCCGTGCTCATGCCCGGGACGCTACTCCCGGCACAACCCCGTGGGGTGCTGCCTCAGGTCGCGCGGCCAGCGGCTTCAGCCCGCACGCGTCGGCGAAGCCGTCGGACTCGATCCCCATCGCCACGTTGCTGCGGGTGGTGTAGTTGGCGAAGCCGACCACGGCGGTCAGCTCGATCAGCCCTGCCTCCCCCAGCTGGGCGAGCAGCCGGGCGGCCAGCTCGTCGGTCACCGTGACGGGCAGGGCGGTCATCGCCTCGGCGTACGCGAGGACGTCGCGCTCGAGCGGCGTGAAGACGTCGGAATCGCGCCAACGCGGGATCTCGCGGGCCTTGTCGAGGTCGAGCTTGCGGTTGTGCGCCTCGAAGTAGTTGAAGTCGAGGCACCACGTGCAGCCGACCAGCGAGGCCACGGCCATGTGCGCGAACGACTTCAGCTGCTCGTCGCAGGCGTCCCACTTCTTCACCTTGCCGCCGAACCCGATGCCGGCGTTCAGGACTCCCGGGTGGTGCCAGAGCACACCGAGGGACGACGGCACCTGGCCGAGCATCTTCGTCGCGAGGCGCTTGATCAGCGCCCCCTTCAGGCCAGTGATCTCGGCGGCGGGGATGCGGGTGTTCATGGCTCTCTCCTGGGTGATCGGGCTGCGGTGGCATGAAGACACCGCGCAGCCGCGATCTGTGACAGCCCGCCCGGGAATCAGCCCGGAATCAGCCGGGAACCGGCCGGGAATTGGCCGGGATCAGCTCTCGTCCGGTGCGGGTCCGGTCGACTGCCGCAGCACCAGCTCCGGCCTGAAGACGTACTCGCGCGCGGGGACCGGCGCGCCACCGATCGCGTCGGCGACCGCCGCCACCGCCGCGGAGCAGAGGGCGTGGACCGGCTGCCGCACGGTGGTCAGCGGCGGGTCCAGGAAGCCGATCAGGAGCGAGTCGTCGAAGCCGACCACGGAGACGTCGCGAGGCACGGCAAGGCCGGCGTCACGCACCCCACGGATCGCACCGATCGCCATCATGTCGGAGGCGCAGACGATCCCGGTGGCGCCCCGCTCGACCAGGCTCCGCGCGGAGGCGGCGCCGCCCTCGACGCTGAAGAGGCTCTCCTCGACCCAGCTCTCGGCCTCCTTCTCGGAGAGGTCGAGGAGACGGCGCAGCGCGCCGACGAAGCCGGCCCGCTTCCGCTGCGAGGGCGTGAAGCGCCCCGGTCCGGTCGCCAGCCCGATGCGGCGGTGGCCGAGCTGCACGAGGTGCGCGACGGCGATCTCCGTCGCCACGGCGTCGTCCGCCGAGAAGAAGGGGGCCGGGACGTCCTCGACGTAGCCGTTGATGAAGGCGACCGGCATGCCGCGCTCGATCAGGGCGCGGTAGCGCTCGTGGTCGGCGGCCGCGTCGGCGTGGCGGCCCGAGACGAAGATGATGCCGGCGACGCCGTGGTCGAGCAGCGACTCGACGTACTCGTCCTCGGAGACGCCGCCGGGCGACTGCGTGCAGAGCACGGGAGTGAAGCGCCGCTGGGTCAGGGCGTCCTCGATGACCTGCGCGAACGCCGGGAAGATCGGGTTGTCGAGCTCGGGGACGACGAGGCCGACCAGGCCTGCGCTGCGGCGGCGGAGCTTCGCCGGCCGCTCGAACCCGAGGACGTCGAGCGCGGTGAGCACCGACTGCCGGGCCGAGTCGCTGACGCCGGGCTTCGCGTTGAGCACACGGCTGACCGTGGCCTCGCTGACGCCGGCTTCGACTGCGATGTCCGCGAGGGTGCCCATGCCCCCATCAAACACCTCTGCAAAAGTTGCCGCAATCTCTTTCAATTCCTTGCAAGTTCTTGCTACGGTCCGTGATGGCCGTCACAAGCGCGGTCGCACCGGTCCCGAGCCGCTGTCATCAAGGAGCCCCACATGCGCCGCACCATCCCCGGCCTCTCCGGCCTCGCCGCCATCGCCCTCGTCCTCTCCGCCTGTGGCGGCGGCGGCGCGAGCGAGACGTCCGGCGACAAGACCGACCACGACGCCCTGAAGGCGACCCTGACCTGGTGGGACACCTCCGACCCCACCAACGAAGGCCCGGCCTTCAAGGAGCTGATCAAGCGCTTCAACGAGGAGTACCCGAACGTCAAGATCAACTACCAGTCGGTCCCCTTCGGCGAGGCGCAGAACAAGTTCAAGACGGCCGCCGAGGCGGGCGACGGCGCGCCGGACATCCTGCGCGCGGAGGTCGCCTGGGTCCCCGAGTTCGCCGCCGCGGGCCACCTCTACGCCCTCGACGGCACCGACGTCCTCGAGAAGAACGACTACCTCGAGACGGCCCTCTCCTCCAACGTCTACGAGGGCAAGACGTACGGCGTCCCGCAGGTCACCGACACCCTCGGCCTGATGTACAACAAGAAGCTCTTCAAGCAGGCAGGCATCACCGACGCCCCCACCACCTGGGAGGAGGTCGCGGCCGACGCGAAGCTCCTGGCAGAGAAGGCGGACGCCAAGGGCATCTACCTCAACAGCGGCGGCTACTTCCTGCTCCCCTTCATGTACGGCGAGGGCGGCGACCTGGTCGACACCGAGGCGAAGTCGATCGTGGTCGGGTCGAAGGAGAACAAGGCCGGCATCAAGGTCGCTGCGGACCTGGTGAAGTCCGGCGCGGCCCCCAAGCCCGACGCCAACGACTCCTACGGCACCATGATGACGCTCTTCAAGGAGGGCAAGGTCGGCATGGTCATCAACGGCCCGTGGGAGGTCGCCAACGTCTCCAAGGACCCGAAGTTCGGCGGGTTCGAGAACCTCGGCATCGCTCCCGTCCCGGCGGGCTCCGCCGGAGCCGGTGCTCCGGTCGGCGGCCACAACTACGTCGTCTACTCGGGCATGGACGAGAAGAAGGCCGACGCGGCCACCGCGTTCCTGGAGTTCATGACCTCGGCGGAGTCGGAGGCCTACATCGCCGACGAGCTCGGCCTGCTGCCGACCAACGAGGCGGCGTACGACCTGGTCAAGGAGAACGAGCGCGTCACCGCGTGGAAGTCCGCGCTCGACGTCGCCGTGGCGCGTCCGTGGATCCCCGAGGGCGGCCTCTTCTTCGGCCCGCTCGACGAGATGGCCACGAAGGTCCTGGTCCAGGGCGCCGCGGTCGACGCGACGCTCGACAAGACGGCCGCGAAGTACAAGGCCGACGTCGTCCCGGAGTACGACCTGCCATGAGCCTGAGCAGCGCAGCGGGGTCCGGCGTCACGCCGGGCCCCGCCCGCCGCGGTCGTCTGCGGCGGTCCTTCGACCGGCACTGGTACGCCTGGGCGATGGTGGCACCCACCATCTTCGTGCTCGGCGCCCTGGTGCTCTACCCCCTCGTCCGCGGCATCCTCCAGTCGTTCACCAACCTGACGGAGACCAACCAGCGCGCTGAGGTCTGCAGCAAGACCCTCGGCGGCGCCGAGTCGTGTGCACCCAACCCCGACCGCTGGCAGTGGGTCGGCCTCGACAACTACCTCGACCTGCTCACCGGCGAGCGCGGCCACTTCTGGCTTCTCTTCGGCAACACCATCGTGTGGACCCTTGCCTGCGTGACGCTCCACTACCTGGTCGGCCTCGGCCTGGCCGTGATGATCAACCGCAACTTCCGGGGCCGCAGCTTCTACCGCGTGCTGCTGATCGTGCCGTGGGCGGTGCCGGCGTTCGTCAGCGCCTTCGCCTGGAAGTTCCTCTTCAACCCGCAGTTCGGCCTGATCAACTCGGTGCTGATGCAGGTCGGCCTCGACCCCGTGGAGTGGTTCAACCACCGCTGGACCGCGATGTTCGCCGCCATCGTCACCAACGTCTGGCTCGGCGTTCCGTTCATGATGGTCGCCATCCTCGGCGGCCTCCAGTCGATCCCCGGCGAGCTCTACGAAGCGGCCGAGATGGACGGCACCAGCGCCTGGCAGCGGTTCCGCCACGTGACCCTGCCCGGCCTGCGTCCGGTGAGCTCGACGGTCATCCTGCTCGGCACGATCTGGACCTTCAACATGTTCCCGATCATCTACTTCGTCACCGGCGGGCAGCCCGCGGGTGAGACCGAGATCCTGGTGACCGGCTCCTATCGCGCTGCCTTCGAGGGCCTGCGCAACTACTCGCTGGCCGCCACCTACGGCGTCCTGATCCTCGCGCTCCTGGTCGTGTACGCCGCGGCGTACCGCAGGGCGCTCAAGAGCAAGGGAGAGGTCTGGTGACCCGCAAGCCCCGCGGCCGCGACGAGCGGAGCCCGCTGGCCTCGATCGGCCTGCACGCCACGCTCCTGACGGCCACGACGATCGCGCTCTTCCCCGTGGTGTGGGTCTTCCTCGCCTCGCTGAAGCCGCAGAACGCCATCCAGTCCTCCGAGATCCGGCTCTTCGACAACCCGACGCTGGACAACTACCGCCGGGTGCTCTTCGAGACGAGCTTCCCCTCGTGGTTCCTCAACTCGGTGGTGGTCGCGGTCTTCACGATGGCCATCGGCATCTCCATGTCGGCGACCGCGGGCTACGCACTGAGCCGTTTCAACTTCCCCGGCAAGCGCGGGGTGATGTGGCTCTTCCTGATCACCCAGATGTTCCCCGTGGCCATCCTGATCGTGCCGATCTACACGATCATGTCGAGCCTCGGGCTGATCGACACCAAGGCCTCCCTGGTGATCGCCTACTGCTCGGTCGCGGTGCCGTTCTGCACGTGGATGCTGCGCGGCTACTTCGACACCATCCCCCGCGAGCTGGACGACGCCGCCGCCCTCGACGGCCTCGGCCCGTTCAAGACCTTCTGGTACGTCGTGCTGCCGCTCGCCCGGCCCGGCCTCGCGGTGACCGCGTTCTACACGTTCCTCACCGCCTGGGGCGAGGTCGCCTACGCGATCGCGTTCATCCTCAGCGACAAGAACCTCACGCTCGGTGCCGGCCTGCAGCAGTTCGTGCCGCGGTTCAACCCGCAGTGGGACCTGCTCACCGCAGGGGCGGTGCTGATCATGCTGCCCGCCTCTCTCGTCTTCTACTTCGCCCAGAAGCACCTCGTCGCCGGCCTGACCGCCGGTGGAACCAAGGGATAGGAGTCCCATGTCCACCCCCGTCGTCTTCGACGCCGCCACGCGGCTCTACCCCGGCTCGACCGTGCCGGCCGTCGACCGTCTCGACCTCGAGGTCCAGCCGGGCGAGTTCCTCGCGCTGGTCGGGCCTTCGGGCTGCGGCAAGTCCACCAGCCTGCGGATGCTCGCCGGCCTGGAGGACGTCTCCTCCGGCTCGATCCGGATCGGTGACCGCGACGTGACGCACCTGCGCCCCAAGGACCGCGACATCGCGATGGTCTTCCAGAACTACGCGCTCTACCCGCACCTCACGGTCGGGGAGAACATGGGGTTCGCACTGAAGATCGCCGGCGTCTCCAAGGCGGAGATCAGCTCGCGGGTCGCCGACGCCGCCCGGATCCTCGACCTCGAGCGCTTCCTCGACCGCAAGCCGAAGGCGCTCTCCGGCGGCCAGCGCCAGCGTGTCGCCATGGGCCGCGCGATCGTGCGCGAGCCGCAGGTGTTCTGCATGGACGAACCGCTGTCCAACCTCGACGCCAAGCTGCGCGTCCAGACCCGCACCCAGATCGCCTCGCTGCAGCGGCGCCTGGGCGTCACCACGGTCTACGTCACCCACGAC
>NZ_DATIHB010000190.1:0-16248 GCF_035481145.1 Nocardioides sp.
GGTCAGCAGGCCGAGGCGACCGAGCGACGACTTGCCCTCGACGCGCGCGGCAAGGTCGTCGGGGAGCGTGACGACCTCGAAGGTCGAGCCGAGCACGAACTCACCCGGGTGCAGGATGAACGGCTCCTCGCCCTCCACCTCGACCATGCGGGTCAGGTCGGACTGGTCGGCCGCGGGGTCGATCGTGGGGTACTTGTGGTTGTCGAAGACCCGGAAGAACTTGTCCAGCCGGAAGTCGATGCTCGACGGCTGCACCATCGCGGGGTCGTAGGGCTCGATGACGATCCGCTTGTCGTCGATCTCGGCGAGGATGTCCCGGTCGGAGAGCAGCATGGCCAGCAGATTAGTCGTACGCCGCGGCGCGCGGCCGGGTGCCCGCTGAACGGGCATGTGGCGCGCCGGCTCAGAGCGCCCGGGCGGGCTCCTGCGGCACCACGTGCACGGGCGCGCGGGCGATCCTCACGAGCCGTTCCTGGAGCTCCGGCCCTCGCGCACCGAGCGACTCCGGCTCGACGCCGATCAGCACTCCGGAGAGGTCTCCACAGCTGCCACCCGAGGTGAGCGATGCGGGGATCTCGCCACGCTCGGCAGCGGCGAAGATCCGGTTGCTCGCCGCGGTGATCTCGCGCGGGGAGTAGGCCGTCTCCTCGACCACCACGAGAGCCCCCGCCAGACGGCTCTCGGCAAGCGCGGCGACCTGGGTCGGGAGCGGCCGCTTCCACTGCACGAAGATCGCGCCCGCCTCGTTCCAGTAGGCGAACTCACCGTCGTCCGGCAGGCCGGCCAAGGCCCGGCGCACCTCGGTCATCGGCCGCTCGAGCGCCCACTGCAGGCCCTGCGACACGAGGGCTTCGCGGTCGTCACCGTTGCCGAACTCCGGCCCCTGGTCGCGTTCCCAGACGTGAGAGGCGCCGGCGGCCAGGAGTAGCGGCTCGGCCGCGTCGAAGTCGCCGTCCACGAAGGCGAAGACCCCGAGCCGCGTCGGCTCGGCGAACGCAACCGACCAGCCCGCGCCCGACATCGCTGCCAGTCGCTGGGCCTTCTCCCGCTCCTCCTGGATGTGCATGATCGGCGGGACGTGCCGGGTGAAGACCGGGTGCCGCTCGGGGCAGCCGAAGAGCGCGTCCTGCGACTGCGGCCCGGGAAGCCTGCCGGAGGGCGACGGAGCGGCAGGGGCCGAGCCGTGCGGGCCCGGGGTGCGGTCGTCCGACGGCGCACCGAGGACGGTCCCCGCAGCGAGGACCGCGAGCACCGCCATCGACGCCGCGACGAGCACCGGGGTCCGGCCGCGGCTGCGTCGTTCCATTCCGTCATCATGGGGCCATGACCTTCCACCGGTACGTCGCATTGGGAGATTCGTTCACCGAGGGCGTCGGCGACGCCGACCCGACGCGGCCCAACGGTGTCCGGGGCTGGGCCGACCGGGTGGCCGAGGTGCTCGCGACGAAGACCGACGACTTCGGCTACGCCAACCTCGCGATCCGCGGCCGCAAGCTGCCGGCGATCCTCGAGGAGCAGCTCGAGCCCGCGATCGCGCTGCAGCCCGACCTGGTCACGATCCACGGCGGCGGCAACGACGTGCTGCGACCGCGGGTCGACCTCGACGCCCTCGCCGCGGCGTACGACGAAGGGATCGGCCGGCTGACCGCTGCGGGCGCGCACGTCACGCTCTTCACGATCGCCGACCCGGGGCTCAACCCTGCGCTGAAGTTCGCACGCGGCCGGGTCGCGGTCTTCAACGAGTGGGCGCGCGAGATCGCCGAGAAGCACGGCGCGACCCTCGTCGACATGTGGCGCATGCGCGGCTGGAAGGTCGCCGAGATCATGGACGTCGACCGCCTCCACATGAGCCCGGTCGGCCACGCCTACATGGCCGTGCAGGTGCTCGACGCGCTCGGCGTCGAGCACGACGCGCAGCCGCCGGCGTTCCCCGAGGTGCCCGAGCTGACCCGGCGCCAGCAGCTCGCGGTCGACGCCCACTGGGCCCGCGAGCACCTCGCCCCGTGGATCAAGCGGCGCGTCACCGGCCGCTCCTCCGGCGACGGGATCGAGCCGAAGCGCCCGACCCTGCTCCCCGTCACCGTGACCGGCGACACCGTCCGGTAGCATCCACTCGTCCCGCTCGGGCTGTGCCGGAGCGGGGCATGCGGATGTAGCTCAGTTGGTAGAGCGCGACCTTCCCAAGGTCGATGTCGCGAGTTCGAGTCTCGTCATCCGCTCCACGCTCCACCGCAGGTCAGGCGACGCGGTCCGACCACTCCTCCTTGGCGACGCGCTGCACATGGCGTAGCAGCCACGCGAGAGCACTGCCCTGCGCCGGGTCGAACCGGGGCGCGGCCCGCCACGCCTCCCGGTAGCCCTGCACAAGCACCTCGTCGGCGTTCGCCTCCCCGACGAGGCAGAGCGCGAGCCGGTACGCCGGACCGCAGGTGGCGTCGTACAGCCGGGCGAACGCATCGCGGTCCCCGCGGCCGGCCTGCAGGAGAAGCTCGCGCGTCGCAGCCATCGGGCACTCTCCGCAGCGTGGCGCTCCGCTCATCGCGACCACTGTGCCCGGGTCCCGGTCGGTTGCGGACGCTGGTGCCCGAGCTCCCCGCCGATCCGGCCGGCGAAGGGGCGCCCGTGGTCGGCGTACTCGGCGCGGGCGAAGGCCAGCGTCCAGTCGCCGACCTGGAGCCTCGCTCCGGTCCGCAGGACTGCCCGGATCGCCGGCGCGCCATGGACATAGGTGGCCGGGGCGTGAGCCACGACGGCGAACTCGTCGTTGTCGTCGTGGACGACCTCGGCGTGCAGCTCCCGCAGGCCGGGCAGGCGGATGTCGCAGTCGGGGCCGCTCCCGATGCGGCAGGACTCCTCCCCCAGCCAGTAGATGGGCTGGCGCTCGCCGGGCCGGTAACCATCGCGGACCAACACCAGCCGCGGCTGCCCTCCGCGGGCGGGATCGTTCGTTCCCGTCGGACGAACCCGGACGCGACGCGCGAACGTCGGCGCCAGCGGGAACGGCGTGGCAGGCGGCAGGAGACCGCCGGCAGCCTCCTTGCCCTGGACGCGGCCGGCCAGCTCGCGCAGCCGGGCGCGGCCAGGTGCCCGCAGCGCCCGCCATCCGGCGAGGCGGATCCGCCGCGACCCCGTGATCCTGCGCTGCCACCACGGCGCGTGGACGGCACCGAGCGAGAGCAGTCGAGGCTGACCAGGGCCCTCCACCACGTCGAGCACGAGACCACGCATCGCCAGTGCCTCCGCGATGCCCGCCACGGCGGGCGCGTCTGCGAAGCCGGCGAACGCTGCCGGGTCCGCCATCTCGAGCCGAAGCCGGTGTCCGTCACCGTGGACACGGCCGTCGACTGTCCGGCCGTCGGCCGTCTCCACGCTGAAGCGGAGGTCCGCCGCGATGCGCGTCGACATCTCAGGCCGGCCGCTGCGTTGCGTTGTCGTCGGTCGTGACCCGGAGCAGACCGTCGACGCGCCAGGTGGCCCGGGGAGCGTTGCTGCCGGTGTCGCGCGGCACCTCCACGACCATGTCGTGGAACTCGTAGTTGATCGCCGCCTCACGGCCGGTCAGGAAGTTCCACATCCGCATGCCGAGGTCGGTCCAGTCGACGATCTCGTCGCTCCCGTTGTCGGGTCGCTGGCTGCTCAGGTTCATCTCGACTCCTCCGGTGAAGATGGATGGTTTGTATAAGGAACGTACGATCTGTGTATAGGTTTTGTCAAAGGTTTGTCGCAGCGAATTCGCTCGACTTTCCCGGCGGATCAGCGGTGCTCACGCGGTCGTATGACCCGGCGACAGAGCCGGCACCGCGTATGCTTCGCGGGAGGCTGTCGAGGAGTTGTCCAAGGTTGGAGCAGGCATGAGAAGTTCCCGTCGAGCGACTGCGCGGCTCCGCGCAGCTGCCGGCTGAGCGGAGCCCGCGTGTACACGATCAAGCGCGCGGCCGAGCAGCTCGGCATCAGCGAGTCGACCCTGCGCGCGTGGGAGCGCCGCTACGGAGTCGGTGCCACGCAGCGGACGGAGTCCGGCTACCGCCTGTACGACGGACGCGACCTGCAGGCGCTCGGCCTGATGCGGGCGCTCATCGACGAGGGCTGGCCGGCGCAGGCCGCCGCCGAGGAGATGCGCCGCCGGATGTCGTCGGACGACCGTCGACCGGCTCCGGTTCACACGGGCGCAACTGACGGAGACGACACGGCCGCGCTCATCCGGATCGCGGCCGCGCTGGACGCTCCGGCGCTCGGCACACTGCTCGACCAGCAGTTCAGTGCGGCGTCGTTCGAGGCCGTCGCGGACAGGTGGCTCCTGCCTGCGCTCCACGCGCTGGGCGTGGCGTGGAAGGACCAGCAGATCACGGTGGCGGGCGAGCACATGGTCGCCCACGCGATCACCCGCCGTCTCTCAGCCGCCTACGACGCCGCCGGGGACAACCTGATGGCCCCACGGCTCCTGATCGGCCTGCCTCCGGGCGCCCGGCACGAGCTCGGCCTGCTCGCCTTCGCCACGGCCGCACGGCGCGCCGGACTCTCCACGATCTACCTGGGCGCCGATGTCCCGACCTCGGAGTGGATCACTGCCGCGACGACCGGAGCGGTCGGCGACGTGGCGTGCGCCGTCCTGGCTGCGCCCACCGAAGCCGACAGCAGCGCCGTGCGGGAGACCGCAGACGCCCTGCGCGCGGCGCGGCCCGACCTGCTCGTGGCAGTCGGCGGCTCTGCCCAGGAGTTCGCACCGCCGTGGTGCGTCAAGCTGGGGCACCATGTCGGACCCGGCGCAGCCCTGCTCGCCGAGCGGCTTGCCGTCCGGCCCGCCTGACGCCTCCAGCACCGGCCGACCCGGTCGTCGCATGAGGACGCGCGACCTGTGACCTCACGCAACCGCGCGGCGCGACGGCCACCAGAAGCGGTCGCCCAGGACCAGGGAGATCGCCGGGACCAGGATGGTGCGCACCAACAGGGTGTCGAGAAGAACGCCGAGGCAGACCACCACGCCCAGCTGCGCGAGGACCACCAGCGGCAGCACACCGAGTACGGCGAAGACGGCCGCGAGCAGGACTCCTGCGCTGGTGATGACCCCACCGGTCGCGGTCAACGCCCGCAGCATGCCCTCCCGCGTCCCGTGCTCCCTTGCCTCCTCGCGGGCACGCGTCACGAGGAAGATGTTGTAGTCGACGCCGAGTGCCACGAGGAAGAGGAAGGCGAAGAGGGGCACCTGGACGTCCAGCGCCTCGAAGCCGAGCAGCCCGGTGAAGAGCCACCACGAGGCACCCATGCTGGCGGCGTACGTCGCGAGCACGGTCGCGACCAGCACCAGCGGCGCCACGATGGCGCGGAGCAGGACGACGAGCGCCACCAGCACGACGCCGAGGATCAGGGGGAGGACGGTACGCCGGTCGCGATCGGCGCCGGTGCGCTCGTCGATGGCGAGGGCCTCCTCGCCACCCACGTGTGTGCCGTCGAACCCGGACAGCTCGGCACGGAGCTCCTCGACGGCACCACGGGCCTCGGCACTGCCGGGTGTGCCCTCGAGGACGACGTCGATGCGGGCCACGCCCCCGGATCCCGCGGCAACGCGGGCCGAGGCGACACCCTCGGTCGCGGCGACGGCGTCCACCACCTCGTCCACGTCGTCCCTGGTCACGACCTCGGTCGGACTCGAGGTGCCCGCAGGGAACGACACGGCGAGCCGCTCGGCGGCCGTGATCGCCTCCGGCTCGTCGAGGAACTGGCCCGACCGGTCGAGACCGGTCTCGATCCGGAAGAGGCCGGCCGACAGGACCCCCAGCACCACGAGCGTGCCGGCGACGAGCAGCACCGGCCGCCGCCGTACGACGGAGCCGACCCGGTGCCAGGCCGACCGGCCCTCCGCGGCCGGGGTCGCACCCCGCCGCGGAATCCGCGGCCAGAAGACCCAGCGGCCGACGAGCACGAGCGTCGCGGGGAGCACGACCAGCACGAAGAAGGCTGCCACCGCGATGCCGATGGCACAGGCCAGGCCCAGACCGCGCGTGCTGGGCGTCAGCGACAGCAGCAGCGTCAACAGACCGAGGACCACGGTCGTCGCACTCGCGAGCACGGGCTCCACCGTGCGGTGCAGGGCCACGGCCATCGCCGCATGGCGCGAGTCGTGGCGTGAGAGCTCGTCGCGGTAGCGCGAGATCAGCAGGAGCGCGTAGTTGGTGCCGGCACCGAAGACCAGCACCGACAGGATGCCGATCGTGGACTCGTTCCAGGCCACGTCCAGCTCGGCCATCATCCGCGTGGCGACGACGGCCGCGAGGCGGTCCGCCAGGCCGACGACGACGAGAGGGAAGATCCACAGCACCGGGCTGCGGTAGGTGATCACCAGCAGAAGGGCCACCACAAGGGCGGTCACGGCCAGCAGCCGCGTGTTGGCGCCGTCGAAGACCTTGGCGAGATCGGCCTGGATGGCGGCCGGGCCGGTGACCGATGCGGAGACACCCGGCGGAGCAGCGTCGGTCAGGCTCTCCCGCACCTCCGCGACCCGCTCGGCGGTCTCGGTCGCCGAGGACGCGGAGACGGCTACGACGGCGAACGCGGCGCTGCCGTCCTCCGCCACGGTCAGGGACGCAGGCACAGCCCCTGCCGCTTCCGCAGCCGCGCGGATCCCGGTGAGCTGATCGCCCAGGGTGCCCGAGTCGGCCGTGAACAGCGCGATCGCGACGGCATCACCCTCGCTGCCGATCTTCTCCGCCAGCTCGGTCGCCGCCGTGGAGTCCAGCCCCCGCGGCAGTGAGTCAGTCGCGCGCTGGGTGCGCTCGCCCTCCCCGAGCAGGCCCAGCGCAACGAACGCCAGCAGCAGCGGAAGCAGGGCCACCAGCCAGGCGGTCCGGGGTGCGACGAGGCGGGTGGCGAGGCGGCCTGCGCCCTCTGCGCTCATGGGAGACTCCTTCAGCGAGAACATGTTATTAAGATTATTGATAGTTAAGTAGGTGAAGCAAAATGGCGGAGCGCACGACCCCCGGCTGGCACGAGAGCCCGACCCTGGAGGCCCTCCGCAGCCTGCTCGAGGCGGCCGTCCGCATCCGCCACGTCGTCGCCCGGCGCGCTGACCTGAGCGAGATCGAGCTCGCGACGCTGGAGCGCCTCAGCCACGGTCCCATCGGGCCCGCTGCCCTCGCCCGGGAGCTCGACGTGAGCGGTGCCGCCGCCACGGGGATCGTCGACCGCCTCAGCGGCCGTGGCCACGTCGAGCGCGTCGCCGACCCTGACGACCGTCGTCGTACGCAACTGCACATCTCCGAGTCCGCGACCGCCCAGGTGCAGCAGCACCTCGGGCCGATGTTCCTCGGGCTGGCCCGCCTGGACGCCGACTTCACCGCGGAGCAGCGTTCCGTGATCGAGCGCTACCTCCGCGGTGCCCTCGACGCCCTCGACGCCGTGATCTCGCAGGCGCCGAGCACCGACGGCGGGCGGTGAGGGATGTCCGTCCTGATCGCAGGTTGTGGCGACCTCGGCACCGAGGCCGGCCTCCGGTTCGTCGCGGCCGGTCACCACGTCACCGGCTGGCGGCGCACGCCGGGGAGGCTGCCACGTGCCATCGAAGGGGTCGCTGCCGACCTGACCCGCGACGCGCCGCGCGTGCCCGCCGACACCGAGATCCTGGTCGTCGCGCTGGCGGCCGACGGACACGACGAGGCGGCCTACCGCGCGGCGTACGTCGACGGCACCCAGCGCGTGCTCGACGCTCTCGATCGCGACGGCGTCACCCCGCGGCGCGCCCTCTTCGTCAGCTCCACCGCCGTCTACGGGTCGCTCTCGGGCGAGGTCGATGAGGAGTCACCCACGGAGCCCACGGCGTTCAACGGCGCCGTGATGCTCGAGGCCGAGGAGCTCTTCCTCGAAGGCTTCGCCGCGACACCGACCCGCGCCAGCGTGCTCCGGCTCGGCGGCATCTACTGCCCCGGCCGCACCCGGCTGCTCGACCTGGTCCGCTCCGGCACGGCGACCATCCCCACCCCCGACCGGCGTACGGCGAGGATCCACCGCGACGACGCGGCCTCCGCGATCGTGCACCTCGCGACCATGCAAACGCGCCCCGCCGGCAGCTACCTCGTCGTCGACGACGCCCCCGCGCCGTACGGCGAGGTGGTCCGCTGGCTCGCCGAGGCGATGGACGCGCCGGAGCCGCGCCAGGCCGAACGGCCGAGCGCCCGCGGCGCCGACCGCGCCTGCAGCAATGCGCGCCTCCGCTCGACGGGGTGGGCGCCCAGCTTCCCGACGTACGCCGAGGGCTACCGCGCCGTCCTCAGCGGACAGGGCGCACGCCACCCCTGAGGATCAGGGCGCCACGGCGAGGAAGAGGAAGGCGGCGAAGAGCACCAGGTGCACGCCGCCCTGCAGGGTCTTGGCACGCCCCGGCACGACGGTGAGCGTGGCGACGAAGACCGACATCACCAGGAGCACGATCTGCATCGGGTCGAGGCCGAGCACGAGGGGCCCATCGAGCCAGATGCTGGCCACGGCGATCGCGGGGATGGTCAGCCCGATCGAGGCCATCGCGCTGCCGTAGGCGAGGTTGAGTCCGGTCTGGACGCGGTCGAGGGCGGCCGCCCTGGTCGCGGCGATCGTCTCCGGCGCGAGGACGAGCAGGGCGATGACGACGCCGACGAAGGACGCGGGCAGGCCGGCGCGGCCGACGACGTCCTCGACGCCCGGCGACTCGAGCTTGGCCAGCCCGACCACCGCGATGAGCGAGACCAGCAGCAGGACCAGGCTGGTCAGGGCCTCGCGGCCGGTCGGCGGCGACGCGTGCGCGTCTGCCTCCACCGTGCTGCCGTCGGGCTTCACGGGCAGGAAGAAGTCGCGGTGCCGGACCGTCTGGGTGAAGACGAAGAGTGCGTAGAGCGCGAGCGAGGCGACCGCGGCGAAGGCCAGCTGCGACGGGGTGAACTCGGGGCCGGGCGCGCTCTCGGTGAACCGCGGCAGCACGAGCGTGATGCTGGCCAGGGTGATGACGGTCGCCAGTGCAGCGCCCGTGCCCTCGGGATTGAAGTGGGCGAGGCCGTGGCGCAGCGCGCCCACCAGCAGCACGAGCCCCACGATGCCGTTGAGGCAGATCATCACCGCCGAGAAGACGGTGTCGCGCGCGAGCGCGGAGACGTCGCCCTTGCCCGAGACCATGAGCATGACGATCAACCCCACCTCGATGACCGTGACGGCCACCGCGAGCAGCAGTGAGCCGAACGGCTCCCCGAGCCGGTGCGCGACCACCTCGGCGTGGTGCACCGCCGCCACGACCGAGCCCGCGAGGAGCGGCAGGAGCAGGAGCAGCACGACACCGGTGGGGTGGTGGCTCCACAGGCCGAGTGCCGCCGCGAGGCTGACCACGGGGATCGCGAGGAGGGCATGGCGCACGACACGCAGTCTAGGAAGCCGTCCCTGAGCGCCTCTCCGGTCACACCAGCGCCGTGCACCTAGGCTCGTCGCCATGACGTTCGAAGGGTTCCCGGTCGCTGCGCTCGACTTCTACGACGACCTCGAGGTCGACAACACGAAGTCCTTCTGGGAGGCACACAAGGCGGTCTACAAGGAGTCCGTCGAGGCACCGATGAAGGCGCTGACGTCGGCCCTCGAGCAGGAGTTCGGGTCGGCGAAGATCTTCCGCCCCTACCGCGACGTCCGGTTCGCGAAGGACAAGACGCCGTACAAGACCCATCAGGGCGCCTTCGTCGGCGTGGTGCCGGCAACCGGGTGGTACCTCGAGCTCTCGGCCCGCGGCGTACGCACCGGTGCCGGCTTCTACGAGGCGAGCGGCGAGCGGATGGCGGCGTTCCGGGAGGCCGTGGCCGAGGTGAAGCGCGGCACGCAGCTCGCCTCGATCGTGAAGGGGCTCGAGCAGGCGGGATTCGAGATCGGGGGCGAGACGCTGAAGACCGCTCCGCGCGGCTACGACAAGGAGCACGTGCGCATCGACCTGCTCCGCCACAAGCAGCTCTTCGCCGGCCGCCAGCTCGGCTTCGAGCCGGTCATCCACACCGCGCAGCTCGTCGATGTCGTCCGCGACGACTGGCGCCGCCTCCGTCCGCTCGTGGACTGGCTCGCTGCGCTCTGAGCCGTCGCGCCGCCCACGACGTCATAGCCGCCCACGACGTCATAGGAGTTGGCTGCTCTAGCGACCAGGTCCTATGACGTCCCGCAGATCACACGCGGTCGGCATGTCCGTTTCCGCCCTGTTCACCCGGACGCCGCCCGGCGCTGGGACGCTGCGGGCATGGCCAAGAAGAATGCCTTCCTCCTCATCGGTCCCGCGATCCCGTCGGCCGACGGACTCCAGCAGACGCTGACCGAGCAGCAGGGCCTGCTGACGACCGCGGGCCTGATCACGCCCGACGTCACCCAGGGCGACCTCGATCGCTCGGCGATCGAGGTCCTCCGTACCCACAAGGCCGAGGGGCTCGCACGCGCGAGCGTCGAGGGGAGCCTCGCCCGCGTCGTCCGCCGCGCGGAGAAGCGCAAGGCGGCCGTCCTCCTCGGCCACCCGTCGTACGCCGGGGCGGACGCGACGCAGCGCTCGCTGCTGCTCGATGCGATGAGTGGCTTCCGCACGCACGTCGTGATCACGGCGGAGCGCGGGCAGCCCGGGCTCGACGACCTGATCGACGCGTGGGCCGCCCAGGTGAAGCCGACGCGGCTGCACGTGGTGACGTTCGAGGCCGGCGACGGGCTCGACGCCGTGCTGGAGCGCGTGGTCGAGCACGCCCGCGTGGCGCACGAGGCCGACCTCGAGAAGCGGATCGGCAAGCTGAAGAAGAAGCGCGCCGCTCTCAAGGAGCAGCTCGAGGAGCTCCGCTCCGCCTGACCAATGGCTCACCGGCCGCGAACCAGCAGCCGCCAGGCCGGCCGACGGTCAGTGGGGCTGCCAGGCGTCCTCGTCGGCAGTCCGCGAGGTGACCTCGGACGGAAGGTCGCGCTCGGCCAGCGACGCGATCGTGACCTTCTCGAAGACGTCACGCAGCGAGGAGCGCGCCGCGATCCACACGTGCTGGAGGACGTCGGCCTTCTCGTTGTAGGTGACCGCCTCGGGCCGCAGGCCGTAGACCGAGACCAGCGGGCCGTCGACGGCGCGGATCACGTCGGCGATCGTGACCGAGTCGGCCGCGCGAGCGAGCCGCCAGCCACCCGACTGGCCGCGCTGCGACACCACGATGTCGGCGCGGCGCATGTCAGCAAGGATCGCCTGGAGGAAGCCGTGCGGGATCTCCTGGAGGCGGCCCAGCTCCTCGGCGCTCACGGGCCGCGCGTCGTCACGCGACGCGATCTCGATGAGCGCCCGCAGGGCGTAGTCGGACTTGGCGGAGACTCGCATGGGGCGATCATCCCAGACAGCCGCGGGCTCCGCGTCGTACGGCGTGGCGCAGATCATGTAGCGGTTTGCCTTGCGTGCTGTAACTCGGCGTTGCATCATTTTGTTACTGGCGAGTAATGCCGCCGATCTTCCCGACTCCCTCACCATGAAGGTGCATCCGTGAGCCACTACAAGAGCAACCTCCGCGACCTCGAGTTCAACCTCTTCGAGGTCTTCAAGGTCCAGGACTACATGGACGCCGAGGTCTTCGAGGGCTTCGACGAGGAGACCGCCCGCGAGGTCCTCAAGGAGGTCGAGCGCCTCGCCTCCAACGAGATCGCCGCCTCCTACGTCGACGCCGACCGCAACCCGCCGGTCTTCGACCCGCAGACCCACACCGCTCCGGTACCGGCGTCGCTGAAGAAGTCCTACGACTCCTACATGGAGGCGGGCTTCTGGAGCCTCGGCCTGCCGTCCGAGATCGGCTGCCAGCCCGCCCCGGCGGCGGTCGTCTGGACCGCCAGCGAGATGGTCGTCGCCGCCAACGCCGCGATGAACTTCTTCGCGATCGGCCCGTTCTTCGCCTCCGTCGCCTTCCACAACGCCAACGGCGTGGAGCGCGACGTCAAGATCGCCAAGCTCATGGTCGAGCGCCAGTGGGGCGCCACCATGGTCCTCACCGAGCCCGACGCGGGCTCGGACGTCGGTGCCGGCAAGTCCGTCGCCACCGCCAATGAGGACGGCACCTGGAACATCTCTGGCGTGAAGCGCTTCATCACCAGCGCCGAGTCGGACCTGCAGGAGAACATCGTCCACTTCGTCCTCGCCCGCCCGAAGGGCATCGACGGCATCGGTGGCCCCGGCACCAAGGGCCTCTCGCTCTTCCTCGTCCCGAAGTACCACTTCGACCTCGAGACCGGCGAGCTGACCGGCGAGCGCAACGGCGCCTACGTCACCAACGTCGAGCACAAGATGGGCATCAAGTCGTCCAACACCTGTGAGATCACCTTCGGTGACCCGCAGGTCGGCGGCGGCGAGCCGGCTGTCGGCTACCTCCTCGGCGAGGTGCACGACGGCATCCGCCAGATGTTCGACGTCATCGAGAACGCCCGCATGATGGTCGGCACGAAGGCGATCGGCACGCTGTCGACCGGCTACCTCAACGCCCTCGAGTACGCCAAGGAGCGCGTCCAGGGTCCCGACCTCGCGCAGGCCGCGGACAAGAACGCCCCCAAGGTCACCATCACGAACCACCCCGACGTCCGCCGTTCGCTGCTCACGCAGAAGGCGTACGCCGAGGCGATGCGCGCGCTGTACGTCTACACGGCGTACTGGAAGGACCAGGTCCTCATCGGTGGCGAGAACGCCGAGCTGGCCGCCAAGGTCAACGACCTGCTCCTCCCGATCGTGAAGGGCTACGGCTCGGAGAAGGCCTGGACGCTGCTCGGCACCGAGTCGCTCCAGACCCTCGGTGGCTCCGGCTTCCTGCAGGAGTACCCCATCGAGCAGTACATCCGTGACGCCAAGATCGACACCCTCTACGAGGGCACCACGGCGATCCAGGGCATGGACTTCTTCTTCCGCAAGATCGTCAAGGACCAGGGCGTCGCGCTCGGCCACGTCCAGGCCGAGATCCAGAACACGATCGACAACGGCTCCGAGGAGCTCAAGATCGAGCGGGCCCTGCTCGCGACCGGTCTGGCCCAGGCCGGCGAGCTCGTCCAGCTCGCCGTCAACGACCTGATGAACGCGATGAACGAGATCAAGTCGATCTACAAGGTCGGCCTGAACACCACCCGCGTCCTGATGGCCCTCGGCGACGTCGTCTGCGCCTGGCTGCTCGTCCGCCAGGCCGAGGTCGCGCTGGAGGCCCTGGCCGCCGGTGCCTCGGAGAAGGACAAGCCGTTCTACGAGGGCAAGGTCGCGGCCGCGAAGTTCTTCGCTGCGCAGGTCCTCCCGAAGATCGCCGCCGAGCTCGAGATCGCCAAGGCGACCACGCTCGACGTCATGGAGCTCGACGAGGCTGCGTTCTGATCCATCCCGCCGGCTGACCACTCCGTTGGTCGGGCCAGGTGAGACGACGACGCCCCGGTTGCCTGCTGGCAGCCGGGGCGTCGTGCGTTGCTCAGCAGCGGGTCACGGCAACCTGCTCACAGCGGCACGCCCTGGACCTGGTTGACGTTCCTGCACCGCGTCGCGACGGCGTCGACCGCAGCCTGTCGCTTCGCGGCCGTGTCGGCCGAGACGTAGATGTACCAGGCCGCGCCGTCGCTTCCTGCCCAGTAGCGGCCCCAGCGGTACTTGCCCGCCCCCATGCCGCCGATCTGCTGGCCGGCGTACGAGCCGCCGGTGTACCAGGGCCGGTCGGACTCCGTCGTCATCCGGTCCTGGAGGAAGGAACGTGCCGCAGCCACGCTGGTGGCTCGCTGGACGTAGACAGGGTGCCCGTTGGCGTAGCACCCGAGACCGCGGTCGGCGATCCGCGTATCCGCCGCCTCGGGAGCCCAGCAACTGGTGAGGCCGCCGACCATCCAGTGCACGCCGGTGCTCCCGCTGGGCCAACCGCAGTCGGCGAGGGCGTACTCGGTCGTGCCGTCCCAACAACGGAACCGATCAGCCGGCGCAGCGGCCTGCGTGCGGGTCGTCGTGGCGCCACCGGAGGACGACCCCGACGTGCCGGTTCTCGTTCCGGCGTCCACGCCGGTCCCGGTGACGGTGCTCCTCGAGCCACCGAGGCCGAGCCCGACGTCGCCGCCGACGTCGCCGCCCGTGACGCCGTTGGCGCCCGTGCCCTCACGGACCGACGGATCGATCGGGCTCAGCGTGTGGGTGGCTTGCATGGTCACCGTGCGGCCAGCGATCTCGACCGTGGTCGCGCCGGCGACGAGTGCGGTGTCGTCCGACGTCAGTGCACGCACGCCGAGGCCGCCCGCCACGGCTGCCAGCAGGCTCGCTGCGACGAGCGCGGGCAGGGCCCACCGACGGCGCGCACCGGCGGTTGCGGCAGCCCCGGTCGTCGCTGCTCCGGTTGCCGCTGCAGCCGTCGCGGGGCGCGTCGCTGCGGAGCGGAGGGTGGTGGGCGCCGCCTCGGCCGCCTGGACCGCCCCCGGCGCACCGGAGACCAGAGCGCGCAGGTCGGCCGCCATGGCGGCTGCCGAGGCGTAGCGCTCCTCCGGCTCCTTGGCGAGCGCCTTCAGGAGCACCGCGTTGGCCTTCTTGGCGAACGGCGTCGTGCCGACGAGCTGCGGCGGCAGACCGTCGAGGTGGCCGCGCATCACCTCGCCGTCACTGCCGACGTACGGCGCCGCACCCGTGAGTGCGTACCAGAACAGGCACCCGGCGGAGTAGACGTCACCGGCCGGCCCGGCGTCCTTGCCGTAGTGCCGCTCGGGCGCCATCCACGGCAACGAGCCGATCACCTGGCCGGTGCGGGTCAGGCCCTGACCGGCGGTGGTCGCGATGCCGAAGTCGCAGAGGTACGCCGCGCCGTCCTCCGTCACGAGCACGTTGGCGGGCTTGACGTCGCGATGGACCACATCGGCCCGGTGCGCGTCGGCGAGGCCGGCGAGCAGCTGCTCGGTGACCGCGACCGCCGTCGCCGGCTCGAGAGCGCCTCGCTCGGCGACGAGCGTGGCGAGGTCGACGCCATCGATGAGCTGGGTGCTGATGTAGAGGACGCCGTCGTGCTCGCCGTGGTCGTAGATGCTGACCACGTGGGCGGAGTCGAGGCGGGCCTGCGTCGCCGCCTCACGGGCGAACCGCGTCCGGAACTCCGCGTCACGCGCCAGGTGCGGCGCGACGATCTTCAGCGCGACCCGCCGACCGAGCACGGTGTCGAGCGCTGCGTAGACCACGCCCATGCCGCCCTGGCCGAGCTCGCGCTCCAGCAGGTAGCGCCCGAACGTCTCACCCGGACCGGGAAGTCGGCTCACGTGTCACCCCCAAGATCGTGCGTGCCGTGCACAGTATGGGCGACCGCTGTGGCAGACGGCACGCCCTTCACAGGCCTGTAGGGCCCCATTCAGACCTAGGGCGTGTCTGACAACAGACCTAGGGCGTGTCTGACAAACCGCCGCCGTCGCGAGCGACGTCCGGTGCGTGGGCTGGCAAGGCGGAGGAGGGAGCCGTGGCGGAGCCACGGCGACTGACGACAACGCAGCCAGGGCGCGTACCGGGCGGCGCGCAGCAGGCGCGGGGTTTGTCAGACACGCCCTAGGGTGTCCGCGTGACCGACCGCCACACCGCCTCCGACCTGATCGAGCGCCTGCTCGACGCCGGTTCCTGGACCAGCTGGGACGCCGCGCCCGGGCGCGGCGGGCTCGACCCGGCGTACGTCGCGGAGCTCGAGCGGGCAACAGCGAAGGCGGGCGTGGACGACGCGATCGTCACCGGCCGCGGCACGCTCGACGGTCAGCCCGTGGCCGTGGTGGCGGGCGAGTTCGCCTTCCTCGCCGGCTCGGTGGGCCGCGCTGCGGCGGACCGGCTGGTCGCGGGCTTCGAGCGCGCCACCGCCGAAGGACTGCCGGTCATCGGCCTGACGTGCTCCGGCGGCACCCGCATGCAGGAGGGCACGCCGGCGTTCGTCCAGATGGTGCGGATCGGTGCGGCGGTCGCCGCCCACCGCGCGGCGGGCCTGCCCTACGTCGCCTACCTCCGCAACCCGACCACCGGTGGCGTGATGGCGACCTGGGGCTCCCTCGGCCAGATCACGTACGCCGAGCCCGGCGCGCTCGCCGGCTTTCTCGGCCCGCGCGTCTATGCGGCGCTGTACGACGAGGAGTTCCCGCCCGGCGTCCAGACCGCCGAGCACCTGGCGGAGGTCGGCATCATCGACGGCGTCGTCGCTCCCGCCGACCTGCGCGACCGCCTCGCCACCGTCCTCCGGGCAACCACGCGCCCCACTTCGCGTGACCACAAGCCCCACCTCGGCGCCGAAGTGGGGCTTGTGG
>NZ_DATIHB010000191.1:0-1602 GCF_035481145.1 Nocardioides sp.
CGGCTTTCCACCCAAGGAGTGAAGTAGTGCCCAAGATCCTCGAGTTCGACGAGAACGCCCGGCGCGCCCTCGAGCGCGGCGTGGACAAGCTCGCCAACGCCGTCAAGGTGACGCTCGGTCCGAAGGGCCGCTACGTCGTCCTCGACAAGAAGTGGGGAGCCCCCACGATCACCAACGACGGTGTGACCGTTGCCCGCGAGGTCGAGCTCGACGACCCGTTCGAGAACCTTGGTGCCCAGCTCACCAAGGAGGTCGCGACCAAGACCAACGACATCGCCGGTGACGGCACCACCACCGCGACCGTGCTCGCCCAGGCGATGGTGCACGAGGGCCTGCGGGCCGTCGCTGCCGGTGCGAACCCGATGAGCCTCAAGCGCGGCATGGACCTCGCCGTCGAGGCCGTCGGTGACGCGTTGCGTGACGCCGCCCGCGACGTCGACTCCAAGGAGGACATGGCCGCGGTCGCCACCGTCTCGTCCCGCGACTCGCACATCGGTGAGCTGCTCGCGCAGGCCTTCGACAAGGTCGGCAAGGACGGTGTGATCACCGTCGAGGAGTCCAACACCATGGGCACCGAGCTCGACTTCACCGAGGGCATGCAGTTCGACAAGGGCTACATCTCGCCCTACTTCGTGACCGACGCGGAGCGGATGGAGGCCGTCCTCGACGACCCCTACATCCTGCTGCACCAGGGCAAGATCGGCGCGATCGCCGACCTGCTCCCGTTGCTGGAGAAGGTGATCCAGTCCGGCAAGCCGCTGTTCATCCTCGCCGAGGACGTCGAGGGTGAGGCGCTGTCCACCCTGGTCGTGAACAAGATCCGCGGCACCTTCAACGCCGCAGCGGTCAAGGCCCCGGCCTTCGGTGACCGCCGCAAGGCGATGATGCAGGACATCGCGACGCTGACCGGTGGTCAGGTCGTCGCACCCGAGGTCGGCCTCAAGCTCGACCAGGTCGGGCTCGAGGTGCTCGGCCAGGCCCGGCGCGTGGTGATCACCAAGGACAACACCACGATCGTCGAGGGTGCCGGCGACGGCGCCGAGGTCGAGGCGCGGGTCAACCAGATCAAGGCCGAGATCGAGAACACCGACTCCGACTGGGACCGGGAGAAGCTCCAGGAGCGGCTCGCGAAGCTCGCCGGTGGGGTGTGCGTGATCAAGGTCGGCGCCGCCACCGAGGTGGAGCTGAAGGAGAAGAAGCACCGCATCGAGGACGCCGTCTCCGCCACCCGTGCGGCGATCGAGGAGGGCATCATCGCCGGCGGAGGCTCGGCGCTGGTCCACACGGTCTCCGTGCTCAAGGACGACCTGGGCCTCACCGCTGACGAGGCGATGGGTGTCCGGATCGTCGCCAAGGCAGTGGACGAGCCGCTGCGCTGGATCGCCGAGAACGGCGGCGTCAACGGCTACGTCGTCACCACCAAGGTGCGCGAGCTCGGCGTGGGCAACGGCTACAACGCCGCCACCGGCGAGTACGGCGACCTGGTCGCCCAGGGCGTCCTCGACCCGGTCAAGGTCACCCGCTCGGCGCTGGTCAACGCGACCTCGATCGCCGCGATGCTGCTCACGACCGAGACCCTCGTCGTCGACAAGCCCGAGGAGG
>NZ_DATIHB010000192.1:0-5220 GCF_035481145.1 Nocardioides sp.
CGTGCGAGGCAGCGGGTCGACGCATCTCCGCCAACCTCGCGAGCGACGGCGTCACGAGAGGGTGACCGGCAGCCCGGAGAACGCCGCGTTGCCACTCACGTCGAGGCGCTCGGCGTCCGTGAGGTCGTTGACCGAGACACCGGCGACCTGCGTCGCCCGTCCCATCCGTACGCCCTCGCGCTGGTGCCCGTAGCCGTGAGGGAGCGAGACGACGCCGCGCATCATGTCGTCGGTGCCGAGGGCCTCGACCTGCACCGCTCCGACGCGGGAGGTCACCGTCACCAGGTCGCCGGAAGCCAGCCCGCGCGCAGCCAGGTCCGCGGGGTTGACCAGGAGCTGGTGCCGGTCGCGCCCCTTGGTGAGCCGCTCGCTGTTGTGCATCCAGGAGTTGCAGTCCTGCTTGTGCCGCCGCCCGATCAGCAGGAGCTCGCCCTCCGCAGGCGGAGCCTGGGCGCGCAGCCGGTCGAGGTCGCCGAGCACGAGCGACTGTGCCGCGTCGACGCGCTTGCCGCGGGTCATCAGCCGCTCGGGGAAGAGCCCGCCCTGCAGCGCCCCGAGGTCGACGCCCTGTGGTGACTTCCGCAGGTCGGTCATCCGCACGGGGGAGCGGCCCAAACGCATCAGATTGGCGATGAGGAAGGTCGGGCTCGGCCTCAGGCGCGCTTCGAGCTCGAGGCGGCGGCGCAGCGCCGGCTTGCGGTCCAGTCGCTTGATCGTGCGCAGCCCGATCTCGCGGAAGATCTGCCAGTCGTGCCGCTGGTCGCGGCCCTTGGGGAAGACCGCCGGGGTGAAGCGGGCGGTGTTGCGCACCGCGAAGTGGTGGAAGACCAGGTCGTAGTGGTCGCGCTCGAGGGCGCTGGTCGGCGGCAGGATCACGTCGGCATGCCGCGTGGTCTCGTTGATGTAGATGTCGACCGCCGCGTAGAAGTCGAGGTCGCCGATGGCCCGCTCGAGCGCACTGCCGTCGGGCGTCGAGAGCACCGGGTTGCCGGCGAGCGTCAGCAGCGCCCGGACCTGGCCCTTGCCGGGCGTCTCGATCTCCTCGCGCATGACCGAGACCGGCAGCTCGCCGCCGAACTCCGGCACCCCGCGCACCCGCGAGGCGAACCGCCCCACGTGCCCACGCCCGAGCAGCCCGAGCTTCACGATGTCGATCGCCGGGGTCGGCAGCATGACGCCACCCTCGCGGTCCACATTGCCCGTCAGGAGGTTGAGCAGCTGGAGCGCCCACTGGCAGACGGTGCCGAACTCGTTGGTCGACACCCCCATCCGCCCGTACGCCGCGGCACGCGGCGCCGTCGCGAACTCGGTGGCGATCCGCCGGATCGTCGCCGCGGGCACCCCGCTCATCGCCTCGGCCCGCTCGGGGGTGAACTCCGCGACCGCATCAGCGACTGCGTCGGCGCCGTCCAGCCACTCCGGCGGGTTCGTCAAGCCGCTGTCGATCAGGGTGTGGACGAGGGCGAGGAGGACCCACGCGTCCGAGCCCGGCCGCACGAAGACGTGCTCGTCGGCGACCTTGGCGGTCTCGGTGCGGCGCGGGTCCACCACGACCATGCGTCCGCCGCGCTCACGGAGCTCACGCCGGCGGCCCGGGAAGTCGGGCACGGTCATCAAGGAGCCGTTGGAGGCCATTGGGTTGGCGCCGAAGACCAGGAAGTAGTCGGTCCGGTCGATGTCCGGGATCGGGATCATCAGCTGGTGGCCGTAGAGCAGGTGCGCCACGAGCTGGTGGGGGAGCTGGTCGACCGAGGTCGCGCTGAAGTGGTTGCGGGTGCGGAAGGCGCCGGCCAGCGTGACTCCGTGGGTCATCGCACCGAGGCTGTGCACGTTCGGGTTGCCGAGGTAGATCGCCAGCGAGTCGGGGTCCTCGTTGACGGCGGCCGAGATCCCGTCCGCGACCAGGTCGAAGGCCTCGTCCCAGGAGATCTCCTCCCAGCGGGCGTCTGCGCCCGTGCCCACCCGACGTACGGGATGGCGCAGGCGGTCGGGGTCGGCGTGGATGTCGCCGATCGCGACGCCCTTAGGACAGATGTGCCCGCGCGAGAGGGGGTCGTCGGGGTTGCCACGCACGCCGGTGACCCGGCCGCTCTCGATCGTCAGCTCGAGGCCGCAGATCGCCTCGCACAGGTTGCACACACCGAGCGTCTTCTCCATCCCCGCATCGTGGCAGCAGTGGCGGGGGAGCGATACCGCCCACGGGAGGAAAGCGCCTCGTCCGGCGGATTAGGGAGCCGGGCGGCGCTGGGATAGCCTTGCCCGGTTGCCCATTTCGGGCAGCACCGCCGTAAGAACGGCCGCGGAACCAGAGTGCCCCGGTGAACAGGCCCGGGCGCGCCGCGCAACGAGACGAAGGAGGACCGCGCTATGTCGATCGGTACCGACGCGGAGACCAAGAAGAAGATCATCGCCGAGTACGGCAAGTCCGAGGGTGACACCGGTTCTCCGGAGGTCCAGATCGCGCTGCTCTCGCACCGCATCTCGCACCTCACCGAGCACCTCAAGCAGCACAAGCACGACCACCACTCGCGTCGTGGCCTGCTGCTCCTCGTCGGCCAGCGCCGTCGTCTGCTGAACTACCTGCAGAAGACCGAGATCGAGCGTTACCGCTCCATCATCGAGCGCCTCGGCCTCCGCCGATGACCTGAAGAGAGCCGCTGCCCGACACGGGCGGCGGCTCTCTTTCATCGCAGGGGCGCGCTCGGTAGGCTCGCTCCGCACCCACAACTGAACACATCCACATCATCCGGAGCGACCCGCGCACACGTCGGCACGGTCCTCGGTAGTGGCCTTCAGACCTCTGTTCTGCGGGCCTCGATCGAAGACCGGCCCCCTCACATGAGGGACCAGGCGGGTTCCGCGTGGATCGCTCCACGTACAGAAAGGGTTCGCCTTGACCGAGGCAACCATCTCTGCCGTCGAGACCGTTCTCGACAACGGCAAGTTCGGCACCCGCACGATCAAGTTCGAGTCGGGTCTCCTCGCTCGTCAGGCCGCCGGTGCCGTCACCGCGTACCTCGACGACGACACCATGCTTCTCTCGGCGACGACCGCCGGCAAGACGCCGAAGGACCACTTCGACTTCTTCCCGCTGACGATCGACGTCGAGGAGCGCATGTACGCCGCGGGCAAGATCCCCGGCTCCTTCTTCCGCTCCGAGGGTCGCCCGGGTGAGGACGCGATCCTCGCGTGCCGCCTGATCGACCGCCCGCTGCGCCCGACCTTCAAGAAGGGTCTGCGCAACGAGGTCCAGGTCGTCATCACCGTCATGGCGCTCAACCCCGACACGCCGTACGACGTGCTCGCGATCAACGCCGCGTCGGCCTCCACGCAGATCTCCGGCCTGCCGTTCTCCGGCCCGGTCGGTGGCGTCCGCGTCGCCCTCATCGACGGCCAGTGGGTCGCTTTCCCGCGTCACTCCGAGCTCGAGCGCGCCGTCTTCGACATGGTCGTCGCCGGCCGTGTCACCGAGACCGGCGACGTCGCGATCATGATGGTCGAGGCCGAGGCCACGGAGCAGACCTGGGACCTCGTCCAGTCGGGCGTCCAGGCTCCCTCCGAGGAGATCGTCGCGACCGGCCTCGAGGCCGCGAAGCCGTTCATCAAGCAGCTGTGCGAGGCCCAGGCCGAGCTGGCCAAGGTCGCCGCGAAGCCGGTCCAGGAGTTCCCGATCTTCCTCGACTACGAGGACGACGTCTTCGCCGCCGTCGAGGCCGCTGCCAAGGCTGACGTCGCCGCCGCGATGACCATCGCCGGCAAGCAGGAGCGCGAGGAGAAGCTCGACGAGATCAAGGCTGGTCTCCTCGAGTCCATCGCCGGTCAGTTCGAGGGTCGCGAGAAGGAGATCGGCGCGGCGTTCCGCTCCGTCTCCAAGCAGTGCGTGCGCGAGCGCGTTCTTCGCGACAAGGTCCGCATCGACGGCCGTGGCCTCGCCGACATCCGCGCCCTGAGCGCCGAGGTCGAGGTCATCCCGCGCGTGCACGGCTCGGCCCTCTTCGAGCGTGGCGAGACCCAGATCCTCGGTGTCACGACCCTCGACATGCTCAAGCTCGAGCAGCAGCTCGACACGCTGTCGCCGGAGAAGTACCGCCGCTACATGCACAAGTACATCTTCCCGCCGTTCTCCACCGGCGAGACGGGCCGCGTCGGTTCGCCGAAGCGCCGCGAGATCGGTCACGGTGCGCTCGCGCGCCGTGCCCTCCTCCCGGTCCTGCCGACCCGCGAGGAGTTCCCCTACGCGATCCGTCAGCTCTCCGAGGCCATGGGCTCCAACGGCTCCACCTCGATGGGCTCGGTCTGCGCCTCGACGCTCTCCCTGCTCCAGGCCGGTGTCCCGCTCCGTGCCTCCGTGGCCGGCATCGCGATGGGTCTCATCTCCGACACGATCGACGGCAAGACCGAGTACGTCGCGCTGACCGACATCCTCGGTGCCGAGGACGCCTTCGGCGACATGGACTTCAAGGTCGCCGGCACGCGCGAGTTCGTCACCGCGCTCCAGCTCGACACGAAGCTCGACGGCATCCCGGCCGAGGTCCTGGCTGCGGCCCTGACCCAGGCCCGCGACGCCCGCCACACCATCCTCGACGTCATGGCCGAGGCCATCGACGAGCCGCAGGAGATGTCGCCGACCGCGCCGCGCATCATCACGGTGAAGGTCCCCGTCGACAAGATCGGTGAGGTCATCGGCCCGAAGGGCAAGATGATCAACCAGATCCAGGACGACACCGGCGCCTCGATCTCCATCGAGGACGACGGCACCGTCTACATCGGTGCGACCAACGGCGAGGCTGCCGAGGCCGCCCGATCGGCGATCAACGCGATCGCCAACCCGACGATGCCCGAGGTCGGCGAGCGCTACCTCGGCACCGTCGTGAAGACGACCAACTTCGGTGCGTTCGTCTCCCTGCTCCCGGGCAAGGACGGCCTGCTCCACATCACCAAGCTGCGTGCCCTCAACGACGGCAAGCGCGTGGAGTCGGTCGAGGACGTCGTCTCGGTCGGCCAGAAGATCCAGGTCCAGATCGCTGAGATCGACGACCGCGGCAAGCTCTCGCTCGTCCCGTTCATCGAGGACGCCGCCGACGAGTCGGCCGACGCCGAGGCCGCCGAGGCTCCGGAGTCGGACGCCTGAGCGTGATCACACGTCGCAAGAAGACGACCGCCCGGCAGGAAACTGCCGGGCGGTTGTCCGTTCCCCAGAAGATCGGCTCGACCCGCACC
>NZ_DATIHB010000193.1:0-16257 GCF_035481145.1 Nocardioides sp.
GCCGCGAGCATCCTGCGGGTCCGCTCGTTGACGACCAGGCCCGTGTACGTCGTGCGGCCACCGACGGCGAAGGCACGGGCGACACCGAACCGGTTCGCGCCGAGCTTGGTCAGCGAGGTCCTTCCCGGGATGCCGTTGGCCCCGAGTCCTGAGTAGCCGAGGCGGCGTTGCCAGGCGGCGTAGGCCGCCGTGGTCCTCGAGCCGTACCACCCGTCGACGGCCGTGGTGAAGCCGCGGGCACGCAGCGCCGACTGGATCAGTCGCACCGACGCGTCCCCGGCCAGCGTGCTCTGCCCCCGGAACGGCTCCACCTGGGCCTGGACCACCACGAGCTCCATGTTCACGGTCGGCAGCGCCGCCTGGGCCGCGTCGTCGGTGACGGCGGTCAGGGCGGCGGCCAGGCCGAGCGTGGCGGCTCCGGTGAGGACCCGGCGGCGGCTGGCGGCGTACGTCATCGTGTGCTCCCTCGTCGTCGTCGCCGTGCTCCCTGCGCGGCGTCGCACCACCTTCAGGTCGGGGGAGCGTGCAGGGGAATGGGCAGGACTCCCCGGAGACGTGGCCCATGCCACATCTCATTCTGTATCGATCAAGATGACAAAGTATCTAAACACCACTAATCTTCTCGACATAGACCGGAACGAAGCGGATCCGGCCATGATGAAAGCGAGAAGGACATGAGCAAGAAGCTCACGACCGCTGTGGCAGTGACTCTCGTGGGAGCACTCGGTCTGTCTGCATGCGGAAGCTCGGACGCGTCGAGCGGCGACAAGGCCGCGACCGTCAACCTCGTCGCCTACTCCACGCCGCAGACGGCGTTCAAGGAGATCGCGGAGGCGTTCCAGGAGACCGACAAGGGCAAGGACGTCGAGTTCAGCGAGTCCTACGGACCGTCGGGCGACCAGAGCCGCGCCGTCGAGGGCGGCCAGCCGGCGGACTTCGTCAACTTCTCCCTCGAGAGCGACGTGACCCGCCTGGTGGACGCCAAGCTCGTCGACGCCGACTGGAAGACCCAGACCGGTCATGACGGCATCGTCGCCGACTCCGTGGTCGTCCTCGTGGTCCGCAAGGGCAACCCGAAGAAGATCGACGGCTGGGACGACCTGGTGAAGCCGGGTGTCGGTATCGTCACGCCCAACCCGGCCTCGTCGGGCGGTGCCCGCTGGAACACGCTCGCGGCGTACGGCCACGTCATCGCCAACGGTGGCACCGAGAAGGAGGCGGAGGAGTACCTCACGAAGTACTTCAAGAACGCCGTGTCCCTGCCCGGTTCGGCCCGTGACGCGCTCACGTCGTTCACCAGCGGCAACGGGGACGTGCTGGTCTCCTACGAGAACGAGGCGATCCTGGCGCGGCAGAACGGCGAGGACATCGACTACATCGTCCCCGACCAGACCCTGCTGATCGAGACCCCCGCGGCCGTCACCGTCGACGCTCCGCAGGCGGCTGCGGACTTCCGTGACTTCCTCTTCACCAAGGAGGCCCAGGAGGACTTCCTCGCCTCGGGCTACCGCCCCGTGATCGAGGGCGTCACCGGCGAGGTCGAGGGTGCCAACGACCCGGCGAACCCGTTCCCGGCGCCCGCGAAGCTCCTCACCATCGCGACGGACTTCGGTGGCTGGGACGCCGCCAAGAAGAAGTTCTTCGACGAGGAGAACGGCATCGTCACCAAGATCCAGATCGCGACGGGCACCAGCGAGTGACCACGTCCTCCACTCTGGCCCCCGAACATGGGGAACGACCCAGCCGGGCGCCGCGCAAGCGGCGCCCGGCTCGGGCCGTCAATGCGCTCTCCACGCCGTCGAGCCTTGCGCTCGGCGTCTCGCTGATCTGGTTCAGCCTGCTCGTCCTGATCCCGCTGACCGCTGTCGTCATCCAGGCGACGACGGGCGGCTTCGAGGGTGTCGCGACCGTGCTCAGCAACCCCCAGAACTGGGCAGCCCTCAAGCTCACGGTCCTCGAGGCCCTCGGCGTCACCGCCCTGAACGTCGTGATGGGTACGACGATCGCCTGGGTGCTGGTCCGTGACCGCTTCCCGGGCGCCGCGATCCTCGACGTCGTCATCGACATCCCGTTCGCGCTGCCGACGATCGTGGCCGGCCTCGTGCTGCTCTCGCTCTACGGGCCGAACAGCCCGATCGAGGTCAACGTCGCGAGCACCCGGGTGGCGGTCTTCCTGGCCCTCGCCTTCGTGACGCTGCCCTTCGTCGTACGGACGGTGCAGCCGGTGCTCGAGGAGCTCGACACCGACGTCGAGGAGGCTGCCTCCTCGCTCGGCGCCAGCCGGCTCTACACGTTCCGGCGCGTGATCCTCCCCAGCCTTGTTCCGGCGGTCGTGGCAGGCGCCGGAATGGCTTTCGCGCGGGGGATCGCGGAGTACGGCTCGCTGGTGCTGCTGAGCGGCAACCTCCCCTTCAAGACCGAGGTCGCCTCGGTCCGGATCATCAGCTACATCGAGAGCGGCAACCCGGGGGCGGCAGCCGTGCTCGCGGCCCTCCTGCTGCTGATCGCGCTCGCCGTGATCACCGCGCTCGACCTGCTGCAGAGGCGGGTGACGAAGCGATGGTGAGGACTCCCGCCCTGCTGCGGTGGACCCTGCGGATCCTCGTGGTCGTCTACCTCTTCCTGCTCGTCGCGTGGCCGGTCTCGCTGGTCGTGCGCAACACGTTCGCCGACGGGCTCGAGACGCTGTCGGAGGCGTTCACCGACGACCAGGTCGTCGCTGCACTGCAGCTCACCGCGCTCGTCGCCCTGGTCTCGGTCGTCATCAACCTCGTCTTCGGGGTGGCGATGTCGCTGCTGATCGTCCGCCACGAGTTCCCCGGTCGTCGCGTCCTCTCGCTGCTGCTCGACCTCCCGATGTCGGTCTCGCCGGTCGTGGTGGGCCTGGCCCTGCTGCTGGTCTACAACCCGCGCGGCGGCTGGTTCGGCGAAGGCCTCGCTGGCTGGGGTGTGCAGGTCATCTTCTCCACCCCCGGCATGATCATGGCGACGGTCTTCGTGGCCCTGCCGCTGGTGATCCGGGAGGTCGTGCCGACGCTCCAGGAGATCGGTGACGAGCAGGAGTGGGCGGCCCGTTCACTGGGTGCCAACGGGTTCCAGACCTTCACCCGGATCACCCTCCCCAGCATCAAGTGGGCGGTCATCTACGGCGTGGTCCTGTCGCTGGCCCGCTCTCTCGGCGAGTACGGCGCGGTCAAGGTGGTCTCCGGCAACATCGTCGGCAAGACGCAGACCGCGACGCTCATCGTCGAGGAGCGCTACCAGAACTTCGACCAGCCCACGGCGTACGCCACGGCGTTCCTGCTCGCGGCCGCAGCCGTCGTCTGCATCGTCGTCGTCGCCATCCTCCGCCCCAAGCACTCCGTCTCCTGAAGGAGCTTCCATGAGCATCGAGATCACCGGTGTCAACAAGTCCTTCGGCGACTTCGTGGCACTCGACAACGTCAACCTCTCCCTCCCGACCGGGCAGCTCACCGCGCTGCTCGGCCCCTCCGGCGGCGGCAAGTCCACGCTGCTGCGGATCATCGCCGGCCTCGACAACGCCGACACCGGCTCGGTGTCGATCGAGGGCGTCGAGGCGACCCACCTTCCGCCGCAGAAGCGGAACGTCGGCTTCGTCTTCCAGCACTACGCGGTCTTCAAGCACATGTCCGTGGCGAAGAACGTCGCGTTCGGCCTGGAGATCCGCAAGAAGCCGAAGGCCGAGGTGAAGAAGCGCGTCGCGGAGCTGCTGGAGCTGGTCCACCTCTCGCAGTTCGCCGACCGGCTTCCGTCGCAGCTCTCCGGCGGTCAGCGCCAGCGCCTCGCCCTGGCCCGCGCGCTCGCGGTCGAGCCGTCGGTGCTGCTGCTCGACGAGCCGTTCGGCGCGCTCGACGCGAAGGTCCGCAAGGAGCTCCGTGACTGGCTCCGCCGCCTCCACGACGAGGTCCACGTGACCACGGTCTTCGTCACCCACGACCAGGAGGAGGCCCTCGAGGTCGCCGACGAGATCGTCGTCATCAACCACGGCCGCGTGGAGCAGGTCGGCACCCCCGACGAGCTGTACGACGCCCCGGCGTCCGACTTCGTCATGTCCTTCCTCGGCGAGGCGACCCTGCTCGGTGGCCAGCTGATCCGGCCCCACGACATCGAGCTGTCGGTCTCGCCGCTCGTGGTCGGCGGCGTCGAGGGCGTCGTGTCGCGCGTGCTCCGTGTCGGCTTCGAGGTCCGCGTGACGGTGCTGACCGATGCGGGGGAGGAGGTCGTCGTGGTGCTGACCCGCACCAGCGCCCGTCACCTCGATGTCGTGGAGGGGCGTCACGTGTGGCTCTCGCCCGCCGCCGGCGCGGTCACGCTGCCGTCCGCCGGGCTGCCCGGTGGCACGGCGTTGCACGCGGTCTGAGGCTCCCGGGACCGACGGCCAACGTGTCAGGCTGACCGGGACCGTCTGCCAAAGTGTCAGGCTGACACTTTGGCCCCGTCTGACACTTCCGAAGTGTCAGCGCAGCCCGAACTGTCAGCCTGACACTTTGGCACGCGAGGCAACGCGCGAACGCCGCGCCCTCCCACACGGGAGGGCGCGGCGTTCGTCGTCGTACGGCGTCAGCGGTAGTTGGTGAACTGCACCGCGAAGTCGTAGTCCTGCGCCTTCACCAGCGCCTGGACCGCCTGCAGGTCGTCGCGCGACTTCGAGGAGACGCGGAGCTCGTCGCCCTGGATCTGCGCCTTGACGCCCTTGGGCCCCTCGTCGCGGATCAGCTTGGAGACCTTCTTGGCGTTCTCGGAGGAGATGCCCTCCTTGAGCGAGATGTCGATCTTCGAGACCTGGCCGGACTGGCGCGGCTCGGAGGCGTCGACGATCTTGAGCGACTGGTTGCGCTTGACCAGCTTGCCCTTGAAGACGTCGAGGATCGCGGCGGCGCGATCGTCGGCGGAGGCCTCGATCTCGATGCCGTGCTCACCCGTCCACTTGATCGAGGCGCCCGTGCCGCGGAAGTCGTAGCGGGTGGCGATCTCCTTCGCGGTCTGCCCGAGCGCGTTGTCGACCTCCTGGCGGTCGATCTTGCTGACGATGTCGAACGACGAGTCGGCCATGGCCTTGCTCCTCCTGAGGTCCGCGGGTGGCGGGCGTTTTCTCGATGAGTGTGGTGTCCGCTATTCTTCCTTCTCGTTGTCACCGGGGAAACCCGGGGTGCAGCACGGCAGGTTGCCCGAGCGGCCAATGGGAGCGGACTGTAAATCCGTCGCGAAAGCTTCGAAGGTTCGAATCCTTCACCTGCCACACACTGGGAGAACGGCCTCTGACCTGCGATCGAGCGGGGCGGGGGCCGTTTTTCGTTGTCCGGCTGCGTCCGGCCAGAACCGGCCTCCCACGGCTCCCATGATTACGACAGCCGCGTGCGATCCCGCGAGGGCCTGCTTCGGCGGCCGATCCGCTCCTCGAGGGCGCGCAGCTCGGTCATCACATCGCCCGCCACCCAGATGCGGTTCCGGCCGGCACCCGTGATCTCGTCGAGAACGCCGGTGGACTGGAGACGGTCGAGAGCCTCGTAGGTCCGGATCTTCGTCGACCCGGTGACGGCGCTCGCGCGATGGATGTCGAGGATCGGGTTCTTCAGCAGGCCGTCGACCAGGGTGCGAGCCGACGATCCGCGACGCGCCTGCACGGCATCGGCCCAGTGCGCCGGAAGCTCAGCCAGACGATCTGCGGACTCGACCGACGCCTCAGCGGCCGCGATCGCGCTGCCGGCGACGTAGGCGACGATCGCGTCCACGTCGCCAGAGCGATAGGCGCCGAGCTGGTCGAAGTAGCGATCGACGTCGGCGAGCATGGCGGCCGCGACGGGCACCGTCACCCCGCGCGTGAGGCCACGACGTCGGAGCACCGCCCCGATGAGCCCGCGTCCGACGCGGCCGTTGCCGTCGGTGAAGGGGTGGATCGTCTCGAACTGTGCGTGGACGATCGCCGCCTGGGCGACCGCGCTCATGTCGTTGCGATTCGCGAAGTCGACCATGTCGGTCATCAAGCCCGGCACAAGCTGGTGCGGGGGCGGGATGTGGACCGCGCCCAACGGGCTGAGGTCGCTGCCACCGATCCAGTTCTGCTGCTGGCGATACCGCCCCGCCCAAGCGCCCTCGAGGCGGTCATTGGCCAGCAGATGGTGGTGCGCCGAGAGGATCGCCGCCTCGGTCAGGGGAGCGCCGCCGCCGCACGAGTCCGTCAGCTCGGTGAGCGCGAGACCAGCCGCCACCGTGCGCCTCGCCTTGTCCCCCGCAGCTTCGCCGATTGTCGCCCTGGCGATGTCGTCCATCTCGGCGTGGATGTGCTCGATCTTCGACGAGGCCACGGCTTCGGTGCGCACGAGGAGCTCGCCCAAGCCGCCGAGGTGGTCGGCGCGCGACTCGAGCGCCGTGATCCGCTGTGCGGCGTCCTCAGCGAGCGCCACTGTGGACGAGGCCAGTTGTGGCGTGCGTTCGATGAGTTCAACGGGGATCGTCACCGTGATGCTGGAGAGCTCGCGCTCGCGACGGTTCGGTCGTGCACCGTCCGGTCCCCGAAGGTCGGGGTTGGTGCGCCACGGTCGTTCCTCGGTGGCAACCGGGGGCCACGGTGTCTCCGCCATGCCAACTCCCCAAGTGATACGTAGGCGTCCTTTAGTATCACTTATCTGCCTAAATGATATCAACGATCGTCCAAGTATCGGTTGTGAACAGATCGCGATCCACCATGGGAGCCGCGCCCTTCTGTGTGTTGTGTCGGTGGAGACGTGTACGACAGGTTCATGCAGCAGGACACGATGAGTGAGCAGGTAGGCATCGGACATGCAGCGCAGGCCGGTCCGGCACCCCTTGGCCGTTCGGGCTCCCTGAATCTCGTCTTCTTCGTGTGGCTCGGTGTCGCCATCATCGTCACCTACGTGGGACCGGACTGGCTGTCCTCGGGAATCCTCTTCGGGGGTTTGCTTGTCGCCTGGGGTTTGGTCCTGGCGATTGCTGCAGCCACCGCTCCACCTCCTCGACTTGCTGAGATCTCGATCCTCGCTGACCGACTCAACTGGCTCGCACGGGCGACGTGGGCCTCGGTGGTGGTGGCTGGCAGCGCAGTCTTCTCGTCCGTCGTCGCCATCGAACTCACCAAGTCGGCCAAGAGCCCTGAGCTCCTCAATGACGCAGTCGGCGATGTTTTTTTGGAGGCGGTCGGATCGCTCGCTGGGCCCGTGGCGACGGTCGCTGCCGTCTTGGCGTCGAGCACGGTGCCGGTCCAGCTGTGGCGGGCTGGTGTCGGCGCGCGGGAGCAGGCTGTCGCACGGCTCCTTCGGCCCATGCGCGAAGCCGGCCTGCCAACCAGCTGGCTTGCTCGCCTGATGATGGAGCTGTCGACCCTCTGGGTCGGGCTCTTCGTCTGCTACTTCGGCCCACCCCTCTTGCTCGCGGTGGCGTTGATGGCGTGGGCCAGATGAAGCGCTGAGAGGCCGCTCGGCTGACGTCACGCCGTGATCGAGCCTCGCGCGTCGGAGCGGCTCTCGGGAGTGCGATGCTTCTCGTGTGGAAGGGGCAGAGCGCGAGCTCGTGCACAACATCGGACGCCGCAGGGCGTGGGCGATCTGGGGCGTCGCGATGGCGGCGTACGTGCTGGCGATCTTTCACCGCAGCTCGCTCGGGGTGGCCGGCCTCCTGGCCGCGGAGCGTTTCGACATCTCGGCGAGCCAGCTCGCGGCGTTCACCGTCCTCCAGCTCCTCGTGTACGCCGGCCTGCAGATCCCGGTGGGCGTCCTGCTGGACCGCTTCGGGTCACGGCGGATGATCCTGTCCGGCCTGGCGCTGATGACGGCGGGGCAGTACGCCTTCGCGGTCACCGACACGTTCACCGCTGCCCTCATCACCCGCGCGGTGATGGGTGCCGGCGACGCGATGATCTTCGTCTCGGTGCTGCGGCTGGTGGCCGTTTGGTTCCTGGTCAGGCAGACCCCGATCGTCGCGCAGTGGACCGGGCAGCTCGGCCAGGTGGGCGCGATCATCGCGGCGGCGCCGCTCAGCATCGCGCTGCACGACCTCGGCTGGACCCGTGCGTTCGCCGCCTTCTCGAGCGTCGGCCTCGTGATCATGGTCGCGGTGGCGCTGCTGGTGAAGGACTCGCCCTACCGCGCGCAGGGTCGGGAGTCGACCAAGCTGCGCGCGCTCGCGCGGAGCCTGCGGGTGATCTGGGCGCACCCGACGACGAGGCTGGGGATGTGGTCGCACTTCACCTCGCAGTTCGGCGCGACCGTCTTCACGCTGCTGTGGGGTTTCCCGTTCCTGGTCTCGGGCCAGGGCCTCTCCCGAGGAGCGGCGAGCGGCCTGCTGATGGTGATGACCGCGTGGATCGTCGTCGCGGGGCCGGTGCTCGGCAAGCTCGTCGCGCGGCACCCGTTCCGCCGCGCGCACATCGTGCTCGTCGTGGTGGCAGCGAGTGCCGGGATGTGGGCGGTCGTGCTGCTCTGGCCCGGCCGGGCGCCGATGTGGCTGCTGGTCGTCCTCGTCTGCGTCATCGCCACCGGCGGTCCGGCGTCGATGGTCGGCTTCGAGATGGCCCGTACCCTCGCGCCCGTCCAGGCTGTCGGGCGCGCCAACGGCATGGTCAACGTCGGCGGCTTCAGTGCCTCGCTGCTGACCATGTGGCTGATCGGCGTCGTCCTGGACCTGCGCGAGCCGGCCGGCCCGGCGGCGTACGACCTCGACGACTTCCGCGCCGCCATGTCGGTGCAGTACCTCGTGTGGGCGCTCGGGGCGGTGCAGATCCTGCGCTACCGCCGTCGTGCCGTCGCGCACATGCACCGCCACCACCCCGAGGAGCTCGCCGCGATGCAGAGCGGCACGCCAGCGGTGCACCTCGGCTTCACCGAGCGCTGACGCCGCCCCGATGTAACGCGGTGTCCTCGTGGCTTCTGCGGGTCTGCAGAGGCGCAGAAGCCACGAGAACACCGCGTTACAGCTCGCGCGGGCCGCGCCCCGCGGAGCGACCGTGACCACGCGTTGGCGTGTCGTTCACCCGGACGCGGCGATCTGGTCGACCGGCGCTCGTACGTTCCGCGTGTGCTGACACGTGGACTCGCCGGATCCGTCCTCGTCCTCCTCGGGGGCGTGGTCGTGTCGACGCTGCCCGAGTCGACGCTGTTGCTCCGCAACGAACAGCTGGTGGCGCTCCGCGGCCACGAGGCCGGGCGGATGATCGGCCTCGCCGTCGTCCTCGTCGGCCTGGGCATGCTCGCCGGAGCCTGGCTCGGCCTCTGCCGCACGCTTGCCCGTGACGACGCCCCCGGCGGGCTCGAGCTGGTCCGGCAGGCCACCCTGCTCTGGTCGCTGCCGCTGCTGGTGGCACCCCCGCTCTTCTCCCGCGACGGCTGGAGCTACGCGGCGCAGGGGATGCTCACGCACATCGGGATCTCGCCGTACGACTGGGGCCCGGGTGTCCTCGCCGGGCCGATCGTCGAGGGCGTCGACCCGCGCTGGATGGACACGTTGACGCCGTACGGACCGGTCCCGCTCGTCGCCGGTTCGTTCGCGGCGAGCATCACCGCGGACCCGTGGCTCCTCGTGATCGCCCACCGCGCCGTGGCGCTGGTCGGCCTCGTGCTGGTCGCGTGGGCGGTCCCGCGGCTGGCGGCGTGGACGGGGGTCCGGCCGGCGCTGGCGAGTGCGCTCGCGCTCGCCTCGCCGTTCGTCATCGCCAACGGCGTCGGCGGCCTGCACAACGACCTGCTGATGGTCGGGCTGATGGCTGCCGCACTCGTCGTGGGCATCGAGCGGAGCTGGCTCTGGGGTGCCGCGCTCGGCGGGCTGGCTGCCGCGGTCAAGCTCCCCGGCGGCCTGGTCTGCGTGCCGATCCTGCTCGCCTCGCTGCCGGCAGCCGCGGGTGTGGTCGATCGCGGTCGTCGCCTCGCGGCCGGGGGAGCGGTCGCTGTCGCAGTGCTCGTCGGCGTCGGCGTCGCCTCGGGGCTGGGCGTCGGCTGGATCCACGCGCTCGGCGTACCGGGGGTCATCTACACGCCGCTGTCGGTGCCGACGTTCCTCGGCGGCACGCTCGACTCGGTCGCCTCGGCGATGGGGCTGGGGCTGGCGCCGCACACCTTCGCCGACGCCTTCCGGTCAGTGGCCTCGGTGCTCGCGCTGGCCCTCGTCGGCTGGTTCGCGCTCCGCTGGCCGACCGGGTCACGCACCCGCGCCCTGCAGGGCACCGCGCTCCTCGTCGGCGGCTTCCTGCTGACCCTGCCGGTCGTCCACCTCTGGTACCTCCTCTGGGTCGTCCCGTTCCTCGCTGCGCTCCGCCTCCCGCGTGCCGCCGCCGTCGTCGTGGTCGCGGTCTCCGTGGTCGGCGGCATGATCGCGCCGCTCGACTCCTCCCTGCACGGCGCGTGGGTGCTGATCATCATGGGCTCGATGTACGTCGCGCTGGTCGCCGCCGTCCTCCTGCTCTCGCGGCGCGGCCGCGAGCGGATCCTGCACATCGCCGAGGTGGAGTGGCTGCCGGTGCCCTGAAGGTCACCGGAGAGTCACACCGGGGTCGCCGACAGATCGGCAGGGCACGGTTCGGTCACGACCCTTCCGTGCGGCAGTGGGGGTGAGCATGCTGGCTCCCATGAGGGTGGGAGTTCCGAAGGAGACCAAGAACCACGAGTACCGCGTCGCCATCACCCCGGTCGGTGTGACCGAGCTGGTGGCCCACGGGCACTCCGTCATCGTGGAGAGCGGTGCCGGCCTCGGCAGCGCCATCCCCGACGAGGAGTACGCCGCGGCCGGCGCGACGCTCGGCTCGGTCGAGGAGGCGTGGGGTGCTGATCTCGTGCTCAAGGTGAAGGAGCCGATCCCGTCGGAGTACGCCTTCCTGCGCCCCGGGCTGGTGCTCTTCACCTACCTCCACCTCGCGGCCGATGCCCAGTTGACGAAGGAGCTCGTCGAGCGTGAGGTCACCGCCATTGCCTACGAGACGGTCCAGCTCCCGTCCGGCGGACTGCCGCTGCTCTACCCGATGTCCGAGGTCGCCGGCTGCCTCGCGCCGCAGGTCGGTGCGCACGCCCTGATGGAGTCGCAGGGCGGCCGCGGCGTGCTCATGGGCGGCGTGGGTGGCGTGGCGCAGGCGAAGGTGGTCATCCTCGGTGCCGGCGTCAGCGGCCAGAACGCCGCCAACATCGCCCTCGGGATGGGCGCCGACGTGACGCTCATCGACACCGACCTCGACAAGCTGCGGATGTCCTTCTGGCGCTACAACAACCGGGTCCACGGCCTGGCGTCCTCGCGGCTGGTGATCGAGGAGCAGGTGCGCCAGGCCGACATGGTGATCGGAGCCGTGCTGATCCCGGGCGCCGCCGCGCCCAAGCTGGTCTCCAACCAGCTGGTGTCGGAGATGAAGCCGGGCTCGGTGCTGGTCGACATCGCGATCGACCAGGGCGGCTGCTTCGAGGACTCCCGACCCACCACGCACGCGGACCCGACGTACCCGGTGCACGACTCGCTCTTCTACTGCGTCGCCAACATGCCGGGCGCCGTACCCCGCACCTCGACGTACGCCCTGACCAACGTCACCCTTCCGTACGCCGTCGCCCTCGCCGACCGCGGCTGGCAGGAGGCATGCCGCGCTGATCCCGCGCTCGCGCTCGGGGTCAACACGCACGGCGGCGCACTGGTCTATGCGCCCGTCGCCGCAGCGCACGGCATGGCCGCGACCCCGCTGGACGACGTCCTGGCCTGACCGATCCGCCGAGGTGGGGCTTGTGGTCCATCGAGGTGGGGCTTGTGGTCGGGCCGGTCCGCGCCCTTCCAGCGCAGATCGGTCAGCGAGAGGCGGCGAGAGCCAACGCGGTGCTGACCTCTGCGTGGACGCCGAGCATCGTCTCGACCGTCGCCGACCACGGGAAGCGCTCGGCCCGCCGCCGTGCCGCAGAACGCCGCGCGGCCACGGGACGACTGACCACCCGGAGCACCGCGTCGGCGAGGGAGGCCGGGTCGGCGTCGCCCCACGAGCCGGCGTCGCGGTCGATGAGCTCGCTCGCACCGCCGGTGCGCGCGGTGACGACGGGCGTTCCGCAGGCAAGAGCCTCGAGCACGGCGAGTCCGAACGTCTCGCCGGGGCAGACGCTGAGGGCGACATCGGCAGCAGCGATCCGGGCGGCCAGTTCGACGCGGCCGGCGACATGTCCGTGGAAGACGACCGGCGCACCAGCGGCGATCTCCTCCAGCTCGTCGCGGTGGGGCCCGGTGCCGTAGACGTCCAGCACCACCGGTACGCCGCGGCGGTGCAGCTCGACCGCGGTTGCCACCGCGAGGTGCGGTGACTTCTCGCGTGAGAGCCGGCCGACGTGCACGAGCCGCAGCGGTCCGCTGGTGGACCCTGCGGCGGCCAGCGGTGGCGCCGCCCGCGGACGGAACGTCTCCAGGTCCACGCCGAGCGGCACCTGCACGACCGGTGTGCCGACCGCGGCGGCCGCAGCGGAGAACTCCCGCCGCGCGTAGCGGGAGGTGACGACGACCGCGTCGAAGGAACGCACGAGGACCCGGTTCCACAGACCGATCGAGACCTTCGCCCCGGTGTCGAGGCCGGTGCGCATGGCGACCATGTCGTCGAGCCGCTCGTGGCTGAAGAGCACCGACCCGACACCGTGCCGGCGGGCCCAACGGGCGACCGGAAGGAGCGTCGACTTGTCGTTGACCTCGACCGACGTCGGCCCGAACTCCTCCAGCGCGTCGATCACTCGCCACGGCTCGACGATGAGGCGGTAGCCGCCGCCGACCTTCGGCGCCCGCAGCTGCACCACGGTGCCGGCCTCCGTGTCCGAGCGCGCATCGACCGGCCCGGGCACGACGAGCAGTCGCGCGGCCCCCGCGTCGGCGTACCCCGCACCGAGCGCCGCGACCGCCGTCTTCATCCCCCCGGAGGCGGGGCCGATGAAGTTGGCGAGCTGGGCGATACGCATGCCCACCACCATGCTCGACCCGGGTGAACGGCCCGTGAGCAGGCGATGGCCCGGCATCGACGCCCACGAGGCTGTGCGCGCTGCTGACCGCTGCCGACCGCTGCGTGGCACTCTGGTCGCATGAGCAACACGGAGCGGGAGCCGGCCGAGATCGTCTGTGGTGAGCAGGGCGGCGCCCCTGGTGTGACGGTCCTCGTCCCGCGTGACGTGCCGCTCGGCGGCCCGCGCGCGATGAACGTACGCCGCACGCTACCGTCGCGGGAGCGCACGCTGATCGGCGCCTGGTGCTTCGCCGACCACTACGGTCCTGACCCCGTGGCCGAGTCGGGTGGCATGGTCGTGACGCCGCATCCCCACACGGGCCTGGCGACGGTCAGCTGGCTCTTCACCGGCGAGGTCGAGCACCGCGACTCGATCGGCACCGTGGCGATGGTCCGGCCGGGTGAGGTCAACCTGATGACCGCCGGGCGCGGCATCAGCCACTCGGAGATCTCGACGGAGAGGACGACCGTCCTGCACGGCGTACAGCTGTGGCTCGCGCTGCCCGATGCGCGGCGGGAGATGGCGCCGGCGTTCGAGCACTACGCGCCCGAGCCGGTGGTGGGGGAGGGCTGGTCGGCCGCCGTCTTCCTCGGCGACCTCCTCGGCCAGCCCTCCCCGGTCCGGACCCAGACGCCCGTGCTGGGCGCGGAGCTCTCGCTCGACGCCGGTACGACGCTGCGCCTCGACGTCGACGCGACGTACGAGCACGGGCTGCTGGTCGATCAGGGGGTGGTGACGTTCGCGGGGCAGGAGCTGAAGCCCGCGGAGCTCGGCTATCTCGCGCCCGGCTGTGTGGAGCTCGAGATCACCGCGCACGAGGACGCGCGGCTGGTGTTGCTCGGTGGTCCGCCGTTCGGCGAGCAGCTGGTCATGTGGTGGAACTTCGTGGGGCGCAGCCACGACGAGGTGGCCACCTACCGCGAGCAGTGGCAGGGCCAGATCACGCGCGACGGCGTCGTGCTCGAGGACAGTCAGGAGGTCGCGCCGGGACGGTTCGGCGTGGTGGTGGGTGACCACACGCCGCCCATCCCGGCGCCCCCGCTGCCCAACCTCCGTCTCAAGCCGCGGGGCTAGGGCGCTCCCGCGCCCTGATCGCCGAGGCGCCGGGGATCAGCCCAGGACCTTCGCGATCGCGTCCTTGGTGCGATCGACGACGCTCGCGAGCGGGCCGACCATCAGCTGCGACGTGGCGCCGCTGCCGAGCGTCGGGTGCGGGCGGGTCGGTGCGACCTGCTCGACCGCTTCGATGGCACGGGCCATCTGCACCTGCATCGACTCGTCGTTCTCGTTGCGGAGGAGCGGGAACTCCTCCCGCTCCTCGTACTCGATGTGCTGGCGCACCTGCACGTGCAGGTTCTCCAGCTTCTGGTCGAACGCCGCGTCCTCGACCTCGATGTCGTCGAGCTCGGCGAGGAGACCCTTGAGCATGTCCTCCTCGGCGACCCGGTCGTCGACGACCGTCGAGCCGTCGACGCCAGCGCGGGCGATCGGGTGGGTGACCAGCTCCTCCGCCGTCTCGTGGACGGCGAGATAGCGCCGCAGCTCCTCGAACGTCTCCTGCTTGCGGGCCGGGTTCGGCGCCGCGAGGACACGGTCGAAGAGCTCGTTGATGTGCTGGTGCTGCTCGTGGAGCAGGTCGGTGACGTGCTTCGTGGTGGGCACGTGTCGTTCGCCTCCTTGGTTGGGGTGCGTACCCGCGCGACGTACCCGACCCCGTGCCCGCCAAACAGGTCGTCCTGCCAGCGTGCGGGAGGATGTCCGCCATGAACGATCTGGTGCCTGATCTCGTCCTCGGTGACGACGGCCAGCTGCGCTGCCGCTGGGCGGGCGCGGGTGAGATGCGCGCCTACCACGACACCGAGTGGGGGCGCCCGGTCGCCGGAGACGTCGCGGTCTTCGAGCGGCTCACGCTCGAGGCGTTCCAGTCCGGCCTCAGCTGGGCGATCATCCTGCGCAAGCGCGAGGGCTTCCGCGCCGCCTTCGACGGCTTCGACCCCGAGCGCATCGCGGCGTACGACGAGGTCGAGCGCGCGCGACTCCTCGCCGACGCCGGCATCGTGCGCAACCGGCTGAAGGTCGACGCGACGATCACCAACGCGCGCGCCCTCCTCGACCTGTGGGACGCCGAGGGTGAGGGCGCGCTCGCCCGGCTCGTGGCGTCGCATGCCCCCGAGCCGCGCCCGGCGCCCGTGTCCTTCGCCGACGTGCCCGGCAAGGTGCCCGAGAGCCTGGCGCTGAGCAAGGCGCTGAAGAAGCGGGGCTTCGTCTTCGTCGGCCCCACGACGATGTATGCCCTGATGCAGGCGCTCGGCATCGCCAACGACCACCTGGAAGGGTGCGTGGCCCGCGACGCCGCGGGGCTGGGTGCTGCCGAGGTGGGCGCGTGATCAACGGACTCCTCTGGCTGCTCGGCTTCCAGCTCGTGGGCGAGGTCGTCGTGCGCAGCCTCGGCCTGACGATCCCCGGGCCTGTCGTCGGGATGGTGCTGCTCTTCCTCGTGCTGCAGGTGCGCCGTCCGCCCGCGTCGGCCAACCTCTTCCGGGCCGCCGATGGGCTGCTCAAGCACCTCCAGCTTCTCTTCATCCCGGCCGGCGTGGGAGTCGTGACGCTGCTCCACGTCGTCGGCGAGCAGCCGGTGCCGATCGTCGGTGCGCTCCTGCTCTCCTGGCTGGCCGGCATCGCCGCCGTCGGCTGGCTGACGACGCTGCTGCTCGGGAGCGTGGCGGAGCGGGGTGCGCGATGACCGAGACCTACGACTGGCTCCGCACCTCGCCGATGCTCGGTCTCTTCCTCACCCTGCTCGGCTACCGCCTCGGACTGGAGCTCCAGCAGCGCGTCCCGGCAGCGTGGAAAGCCGTGGCCCAGCCGGTGGTCGTCGCGCTCTTCGTCATCGGAGGAGCACTGTGGGTGCTCGACCTCTCTTACGAGGAGTACCTCGTCGGCGGCAGCATCATCGGCTTCTTCCTCGGGCCGGCGACGGTCGCCCTCGCCGTGCCGCTGCACCGTCAGGCGCACCACCTCGGCCGGATGTTCGTGCCGATGGTCGTCGCGCTGCCGGTCGGTGCCCTGGTCAGCATCGTGACCGGTGTGCTCGCGGTGCGGCTGCTCGGCGGCGACCACGTCCTCGAGCTCACGATGGCGCCCAAGGCGGCGACCACCCCGGTCAGTCTCGCGGTCGCGGACTCGATCGGCGGCCTCCCCGCGCTCACTGCCGTGCTCGCCATCGTCACCGGCATCGTCGGCGCGGTCGCCGGGCCGGCCGTGCTCGACCTGGTCCGGGTCCGCGACC
>NZ_DATIHB010000194.1:0-18066 GCF_035481145.1 Nocardioides sp.
GGTCTCCGACACCAAGTCGATCACCACGAGCTTCGGCTATGACGCCGCCGGCAACATCAGCCGGGTCACCGATGGTCGCGGCAACACGACGACCTACACCACCAACACGTGGGGTCTGCCCGAGTCCACCATCGAGCCGGCGACGACGGCTTCCCCGGGCCTCGCGGACCGGACCTTCATCACCAGCTACGACAAGGCCGGGCGGGTCTCGACCACCCTCGCCCCCGGGGGTGTGAGGACCACCCGCACCTACGACGGCGCCGGGAGGCTCACCAACGAGGCCGGCTCAGGGGCCGAGGCGAGCTCCCCGGAGCGCACGTTCGCCTACGACGCAGCGGGCCGGCTCACGTCCGCCGCGGCCGGCACCGCCGTGGAGTCGTTCACCTACAACGACCGTGGCCTGATGAAGAGCGCCACCGGTGCGGCAGGCGACACCAGTTACACCTGGGACGACGAGGGCCGGGCCACCGCCATCACCACCGGCGCTGGCACCACGACCTACAGCTACGACGCCTCCGGCCGCCTCTCCGGCACCGGGGACCCGCTGACCGGTGAGACCCTCAGCTACGGCTACGACCCCGCCGGCCGGGTAGCCACCGCGGACGCAGGCACGTCGAAGCACACCTACGGCTACGACAACCTCGGCCGTCTCGCCAGCGACACCCTGACCGCCGGTGCGGCGACGACCGCCAAGATCAGCTATGGCTACGACCTCGCGGACCGGCTCACCGCGAAGACCACCACGGGCGTCGCCGGCGCTTCAGCCAACACCTACGGCTACGACAAGGCAGGTCGCCTCACCTCCTGGAACAACGGGAGCACCACCACCAACTTCGGGTGGGACGACGCCGGCAACCTGACCAGCCGCGGCAACGAGACGGCCACGTTCAACGCCCGCAACCAGGTCACCTCGCGTGGCGGCGTCGATTACGCCTACAGCGCACGAGGCACCCTGACCGGCCGCACGGCCTCGGGGGTGACGCGTGACGTCGAGTTCGACGCCTTCGGGCAGCTGATCACCGACGGCACTCAGACCAACCGCTACGACGCGCTGCACCGACTGATCTCGGCGGCGGGCAAGGCCCAGGAATACGTCGGAGCCGGACTCGACGTCGCCTACGACGGCGACCGCCGCTACACCTACGCCGCCGACGGCGGGGTGCTCGGCGTCGGCGCCGCTACGGGTGACCCGGTCTCGACAGCGATGCTCGGCTGGACTGATCAGCACACCGATCTGGTCGGCACCGTGGACGCGTCCACAGGCGCGTTGACGGGTTCACGGACCTTCGACCCGTTCGGTAGCAAGGTCGCCAGCACCGGTGTCGCACCCGCACTCGGGTTCCAGCACCAGTACACCGACCCCGACACGGGCAACGTTGCCATGGGTGCCCGCTGGTACCAGCCGGAGACCGGCACCTTCGCGTCCCGCGACGCCGCGAATCTTGATCCCGACGACCTCGACAACGGCAACCGCTATGCCTACGCCGGCGCGAACCCACTGACCCAGACCGACCCCGAAGGCTACTTCTGGGGCAGCGTGTTCAAGGCCGTCAAGAAGGTCGCCAAGAAGACCGTCTCGGTGGCGAAGGTTGCCTCCGGCTACAACGACCTCAAGGGCTGCATCGGCGGCTCGTGGTCCTCGTGCGCTTGGTTCGCTGCGGGCTTCACCCCGGTAGGGAAGGTTGCCAAGGCCGTCAAGGCCGTGACCAAGACGACCGTCAAGGCGGTCAAGTCGACCAAGGTCGTCCGGTCTTCGGCGAAGGTTGTCACGCGTAGCTACAGCTACACCGCGAAGACCGTCACGCGCCATGCGCCCAAGGTCACCAAGAAGATCTCCCGCACGGCCTCCAAGGCATCGTCGAAGGTCTCCTCGACTTCTCGTGGGGTGTCGCGGGCTGCGGCGAAGAGCGTCAGTCGGGCGGGGAAGGCCGGACACGCTGCTGCGTCGGCAGCGAAGGCGGGGACGCGGAAGGCGGCTGGCTCCGCTGCCCGCGCGGGCGGGCGCGCGGCAACGAAGGCCGCCGACTCGGTGGCTCGCTCCGCGCGCAGTGCCAAGGCAGCCGTCCAGGCGACCAAGGCTCGCGCCAAGCAGACCGTCAAGCGGAGTGGTTCGACCTCCCCAGCCGGCAAGGGTGCGGGTGGGGTATCCAACACCGCAACCGTCCAACCCAAGGTAAGTCCCGCCGGTGCCGCGGACGATGCCGCACAGCAGTCATCCGAGGCGGCGATTGAGATCGCCGACGTCGCGCCTTCGGCGTCGATGCCGGTGGGCGGGGCGGGCGGTGGCCTTGGGGCCCAGGTGACCGGGGAAAACGATGAACTGCTCGACTTCGTGCGCGCGCGCCCTGGTTTCGAGCCGAAGCTCGGGCGTGGCGGACTTCCCGGTAGCCGTCCGGCCCTGCCCGTGACCCGCGCTGGCAAGGATGAGACGCTGCAGCGGAATGCCTTGTCACAACCGGATGGGATCGCGCGGTGTGCGAATCCGCAGTGCAGCGTGAGGCTCACGGTTGCCCAGCAATCCAAGGCGGGCGTCACGCCCCGGCCGGATGAGGCTGCCGTTGACCACATCGAGGCAATGAGCAAGGGTGGGTCTGGGGACCCGTCAAATACTCAAGGCCTGTGTCGGGTGTGCAACATTCGTAAGTCGGATGGAGACGCGCCGTGGTGAGTGGACATGTGCACGTCCTCATTGCTCTCGAGCGAGATGAGGACGGATATCCGCCTGTCGATGCCGAGGAACTCGATGCGGTCGACCTTGGTGGCGGACGATTCGAGCTTGTCTCGGCTCCGGCATTCGCGTACGGGATCGCCCCGGGTGACGTCCTCCGCGCTGAGGAAAGAGAGGACGGCATCTGGGCGGTCGAAGTCGTTTGTTCGTCAGCCAACTGGCTAGCGCGGGTCATCCCGCGCGCTGGCGCTAGTACAGCGCCGGCTGCTGCGGAGTTCGGGCGACTCGGTTGCATTACGCGCGAATCGCCGTTTGGGCTGGTCACCGTTGTCGTTCCCCCTAAGGTTCCGGCGCTGCCCATCCTGCGGAGGCTTTACGAGGGGCAGGATGATTCGGAGGAGTGGTACTTCGACCTCGGTGTCGCACCCGAGCTGGGGTGACGTCTGTGGAACGAGCGCAATCGGCAGGCTTCTCCGACCCGGCTGCTTGAACTGTGCGTGGAGGGCCCGTCGATCTTGGAACCTGACCCGGCTTTCCGAACAGGCCGCACCGCAACTAGTACGCAGAAAGCTGCGATTCACATGTATCGCGCAGGCCGATCGAATAGCCTCCGCGAGGCGCGCCGGCAGGCGGCCGCCAACTCCGCCATCGAAACCTTGCCTCGGGAGAACTCCATGCACCTACACCGTTACTTGTCCAGCTTAGTTGCGGCAGCGGCCGTAGCCACCTTCGCAGTCGGCCCTGTGGCCAATCCGAGCACGGCTGCAACCATCGAAGACATGCCCGCATCTGGTTCGAATCAGCTGACCGTGATGACCGCGAATCTCATCGAGATGTGGAACAACCCTGATCTCAACGAGAACCTGGACATGGTCCACTTCGCCGCCCGCGTGCGGTCGGTCCTCACCGCGTTGTCGACGCCCGCGCCGGACGTTGTCCTGCTGCAGGAAGTCACCGCCGAGAGTGCCGCAACTGTCGCCACTCAACTCACGAGCCGCACGGGACGCACCTACGCGGTAGGAGTTAATGCTGCCTCAGGAGCGGGTGCGGTCGAGAGCAACCCGGCGACCGGACCTCTCGTGCGGCGCGAAACGGCGATTCTCTACAACACCGAGACGGTCAGCCTGTCGAGCCCGGCTGCCTCGCTGATTGGCTACCCCGAAAGCCAGGTCCAGGACGGGGAGTGGCTCTCGCTCCGACAGGCGACAGCGCTGGTCACCAAGCGGTCGAGCGGGAAGAAGTTCGCCATCTACGGCACCCATTTCCAGACCCACAACAAGGTCATCGACCACGACCTCTACGGTGGCATCTGGGCGGACTTCCTCAAGCGTCGCGTCAACGAGATCCCGGCGTACGCGGGCGCGACGCCCGTCATCGCCGGCGACTTCAACCGTCGGCCCTGCATCAACGAGACGGATTCAAGCCTCGCCTCGAGCGGCTACATGACGGCATGCTCGGGGGCCTCGGGCGAGCAGATGTCCGGGCTCTGGACGGCAATGACCAACTCCACCACCGACGGGCCCGGGACGTATGTCGCGGCGCGTCCGGCCACGGAGGCTGCGCCCGACAACATCTTCACCACCGGCACGGTGGTCTCAACCAACCGCGACTACGACTACAAGGCGTACGGCACGGGCGAGACCAGGTTCGCGAATGCGAGTGACTTCCTGACGTGCCACTACCTGTACAACGGCGGCAACGGGTACACCGGCGGCCAGGGCTCGAGCAGCACCGCTGACGCGATCCCCGGCTGTGCGGAGCGGTACTACTCGGACCACGCCTTCGTCTGGGCGACGATCCAGTAGGACGCCAGACGTGTGAGGGGCCCCGTCGTCCCTCACACGCGTGGACTGGTCCGCTAGACGCGCGCTCCGTCGTCGTACGGGTCGGGCGGCTCGTTGCGCATCGTCGCGACGAGGAAGATGAACCCGCCGACGAACGCCGCGACGAGCAACGTGCTCGCCCACGACGGGAGCGACAGGCTCAGGATCAGGAAGACCAGGAAAACCGCGGGCGCACCGATCACGCCCGACCAGGCGATCAGGCGTGGCGGGGAGGGCAGTTGCACCGGCGGGGGAGTCGGCGGCACGAACGTGCCCTCGTCAGCGAGGTCGAACGGGACAGGGTTCCAGGCAGGCCGCTCGGGCTCCGCCTCGGTCCTGGCCTCGGTGTCGGCCTCCGCCTCCGGGAGGTCGCCGCCGGCAGCCGTAGCGTCCCAACCGGCCACGATCTCGGCCCAGGCCTTGTCGTCCTCGGAGCCGTCGCTGGCGGGTGGTTCCTGCGTCACACGGAGAGCCTACGGATGAACGTCAACGACTCCGCGAAGAGGTGCGGGGCGTCGTTGTCGAGCGTCGCGACGTGGTAGCTGTCGGTCAGCAGCTCCTCGCGGACGTCGGCCGAGCCCACGCTGCCGAGGATGATCCGCGCGGACGAGGGGTCGACGACGTGGTCGACGGTCGAGCGGATCAGGAGCAGGGGCGCCTTGACCTCGCCCAGCCGGGGGCGCAGCGCCTTCCAGCCGTCGAGCATCGAGGCGAGCGCCCGGAGCGGGATCTTGTCGTAGCCGTGCTCGTCGACGCCCTTCTTCTTGATGTCGTTGCCGATGCCGGGGAGCCCCTTGATCACGCGCTTGAGCGCGGGGACCGCGAGCAGCTGCTTGTTGGTCGACGCGACCGCGGGGTTGACCAGCACGAGGCCGGCGACGTCGCCCGGGCGCTCGGCCGCCAGCCGCAGGGCGAGGCCGCCGCCCATCGAGAGGCCGCAGACGAAGACCTGGTCACAGGTGGCCCGGAGCCGGGCGAACGCCGCGGTCAGCTCGGCGAACCAGTCGTCCCAGGCGGTGCCGTTCATCTCCTGCCACGTGGTGCCGTGGCCGGGCAGGCAGGGCACCTCGACGGCGTACCCCTGCTCGTGGAGGAACTCCGCCCACGGGCGCATCGAGACCGGGGAGCCGGTGAAGCCGTGGCTGAGCAGGACGCCGATGCGCCGGCCGCTGGTGAGGTCCGGGTTCGCCGGAGCCGACCATGCGAGCGGGTGGGACTGGAGGGCCATGCCGAGCATCCTGCCTCATGGACGCGCCTCTCACATGCCCTACGCTTCTGTCGTGCGCGATCAACCCCTCTTCTACTCGTTCCTGAAGTACGTCTCCGTGGGTCCGTTCCTGCGGATCGTCTTCATGCCGAAGGTCTCCGGCACGAAGAACGTCCCGAAGAAGGGCGGCGTCCTGCTCGCCGGCAACCACCTGTCGTACTTCGACTGGCTCTTCGTCCCGCTCGTGATGTCGCGCATGGTGCGCTACGTCGCCAAGGCGGAGTACTTCGAGGGTGGCTTCCAGAAGTTCTTCTTCACCAACACCGGCAACGTCCCGATCGACCGGTCCGGTGCGACCGCGGCCGAGGGTGCGCTGATGACGGCGAAGCGGATCCTCAACGAGGGCCACATCTTCGGCATCTACCCCGAGGGCACCCGGTCGCACGACGGCCGCCTCTACAAGGGCAAGGTCGGCGTCGCGGTCATCGCGCTCGAGACCGGAGTCCCGGTGGTCCCCGTCGCGGTCATCGGCACCGACAAGCTCGCCCCGCAGGGCAAGAAGTTCGGCCGCTGGACGCGGCCGGTCATCAAGTTCGGCGCACCGATGGACTTCTCGCAGTACGCCGGACAGCAGAACGACCGCGACGTGCTCCGCAAGGTCACCGACGAGATCATGGACGCGATCCAGGAGCTCTCCGGCCAGGAGTACGTCCGTGACACCTACGCCGCAGACGCCAAGCGCGCGGCCAAGGAGGCGCGGAAGGCGGATGGCGGCTCGGCTGCCTGACCCCACACCGGAGCACGCCGTCGCGGACGGCATGTTCCGCGTGCTCTTCTGGCTGCGACTCGTCGTCGCGGCCAACATGCTGGGCTTCATCGCCTGGCGCTGGGAGACCGTCGAGCGCCCCACCGCGGCGATCGTGGTCCTCGCCGGTCTGCTCCTGTGGACCGGCTTCGCCTCCTGGTCGTACGCCGACCACCGCCGCCGTCGGGCGCCGTTGCTCCTCGCGGACCTCGCCGTCGGGGTCGGCTCGCTCCTGGTCACCCCGTGGGTGAAGGGCCCCGACTTCACCGCCACCGTCCCCGGCTTCTGGGTGATGGCGGTCGTGCTGTCGTGGGCGGCGCTGTGGGGTGCCCGTGGTGGCTTCGTCGCGGCCGCGTGCGTTGCCGTGGCCGACCTCGGCATCCGCTGGCCCGACATCTCCGAGTCCAACTACGGCAACGTCTTCCTGTTGCTGATCGGTGGCCCCCTCCTGGGGCGCCTCGCCTCGGCGCTGAAGGACCTCGCGCGGCAGCGCGACCGGGCCCAGCACGCCGCCGCGCTCGCGGACGAGCGCGCCCGCCTCGCCCGCGTGGTGCACGACGGCGTGCTCCAGGTGCTCGCGCTCATGCAGCGCAAGGGCCCGGAGCTCGGCGGAGAGGGCGTCGAGCTGGGCCGGCTGGCGGGGGAGCAGGAGGCCCGGCTGCGCGCGCTGCTGATCGTCGGCGAGAGGAACGACCGGATCGACCGCGAGCGGAGCGAACTCGAGCTCACCCAAGCCATCCTCCAACTCGGCACCCGGCGCACGCCGCTCGTGGAGGTCTCCACGCCCGGCACACCGCTGGTGATGCCGGCGTACGTCGTCGACGAGCTGGTCGCCGCGACCGGGGCGTGCCTGGACAACGTGGCACGCCACGTCGGTGACAGCGCGCACGCCTGGGTGCTGGTCGAGGACCTGGGCGACACCGTCGCGGTGACGGTGCGCGACGAGGGCCCGGGCATCGCGGACGGCCGGCTGGAGGACGCCGCCGCGCAGGGCCGGCTCGGTGTCACCGAGTCCATCGTCGGCAGGATCCGAGACCTCGGTGGCGAGGCACACCTCTCCACCGGTCCGCACGGCACCGAGTGGGAGCTCGTGGTGCCTAGGCTCTCCCCGTGACGATCCACTCCTCGCACCCGTTCGCCATGCCCGAGGACGCCGCCCGGCGGTTCCGGGGGCGCCTCGGTGGCACCGTCTCGCTGTGGACCTCGGGCGCCGGCCCGGCCCGGGCGGGGCTCACGGTCTCGAGCCTGATGGTGGCGACCGGCGACCCGGCGTACGTCGTGGGGTTGGTGGATCCCGACTCCGAGCTCTTCGACGCGCTGGAGACGACCGGGCGGGGTGTGGTCCAGCTGCTGCAGTGGCGGCACCGGGAGCTGGCCGACATGTTCGCCGGCGTGACACCGGCGCCGGGTGGACCGTTCCGCCAGGCCGCCTTCGAGGAGACAGAGTGGGGTCCGCGGCTCGCCGACGCCACCAGCTGGGTCGGTGTCGCGGTCGAGTCGGCCACCGAGTTGGGCTGGTCGATGCAGGTGACCTGCCGGATCGAGCACGTCGTCCTCGGCGACGAGCCCGAACCGCTGGTGCACCGCCGCGGACGGTACGTTCAGCGCTGAGGACATGCCCTAGGTTGCTGACATGGCAGCTGAGGAGACGAAGCCCGTGCGTGTGATGGTCGTCGACGACCACCCGATGTGGCGCGACGCCGTCGAGCGCGACCTGGTCGCGGCCGGCTTCGAGGTGGTCGCGGTCGCGGCCAACGGCAAGGAGGCGCTCGCGCGCTGCCCCGCCGCACGGCCCGACGTGGTCGTGCTCGACCTGCAGATCCCCGAGCCCAACGGCGTCGAGGTGACCCGTGCCGTGGCTGGTCCCGACGGTCCGCGGGTGCTGATCCTGTCGGCGTCCGGCGAGCAGTCGGACGTCCTCGAGGCCGTCAAGGCGGGGGCGACGGGCTACCTGGTGAAGTCGGCCTCGCGTGCCGAGCTGCTCGATGCCGTCCGCAAGGTCGCGGCCGGCGAGGCGGTCTACACCGCCGGACTCGCGGGCCTGGTGCTGGGGGAGTACCGCCGGCTGTCGGCAGCGCCGAAGGCGGCCGCCGAGGAGGAGCGCCCGATCCTCACCGAGCGCGAGACCGAGATCCTGCGCATGGTCGCCAAGGGACTCTCCTCGACGCAGATCGCCGAGCGCCTGGTCATCTCGCACCGCACCGTCCAGAACCACACGCAGAACACGCTGCGCAAGCTCCAGCTCCACAACCGCGTCGAGCTGACCCGTTACGCGATCGAGCAGGGCCTGGAGTGACGGTGCTGGCGGAGGCCGAGGAGCTGTACGGCCTGGCGCTCGGCGAGTTCACGAGCCGGCGCGACGCGCGCGCGAAGGCGCTGAAGGCCGACGACGCCGACGTGGCGAAGGCGGTCAAGGCGCTGAAGAAGCCGAGCCTGGCCGCTTGGGTCCTCAACCTCCTCGTACGCCGCGAACCCGACCAGGTCGAGCAGCTGGTCGCGGTCGGGGCGGCGCTCCGTGACGCCGCGGAGTCCCTCGATGCCGGACAGCTGCGCGCGCTCACCGCCCAGCGGCGCCAGCTGACCGCGGCGGTCACGACCGTCGCCCGCCGCCACGCAGCAGGCGAAGGCGTGAAGGTCACCGAGTCGGTGGCCGAAGAGGTCGAGGGCACGCTGACGGCGGCCATGGTGAGCGGGGCCGCGGCGGAGGCGCTCCAGTCCGGCCTGCTGGTCCGCGCGTTCGCCACGACCGGCGTCGACGACCTCGACGTCACGCCCTATGTTGCCGTGCCCGAGGCGATCGGCCACGTCGCCTCGTCCGTACCGGCGACGCTCCACGCCGTACCGGATCCTTCGGAGGCAGAGCGGAAGCGGGAGGCGAAGCGGGCGCTCTCAGTTGCCGAGAAGGAGCTGCGGATGGCGAAGGAGGCGCTGACGAAGGCCGAGGTCCGCCATCGTGGGGCGCAGGCCCAGGCGCTCCAGGTCGAGTCCGAGCTCGACGAGCTGCGCCGCAAGGTGGCCGAGCTGGAGTCGCGGGAGGAGGAGGTCCAGGCGCAGGTCGAGCGGGCTCAGCAGGCAATGACCGAGGCGGCGAACGAAGTGAGCGACGCCGAGGCCGCGCGCGATGCAGCAGCCGCCACGCTCGAGACCACTTGACCGACCGAGCGGTATGGAATGAGACTGGCCGTCCACTGAATCCTGGAGGAGCGAGATGATCGACGAGGGCACCCGGAAGCTCCTGGAGGCGGCCGTCGGCCCGATCCCGGACAACTGCGACCTGCCTGTTCCGCCGACGGGGCTCTCGGTCGAGGAGGAGCGCGAGCAGCGCAAGCGCGACCTCGCCGTCGCCTTCCGGGTCTTCGGCAAGCTCGGCTTCTCCGAGGGCGTCGCGGGGCACATCACCGCGCGTGACCCGGGCGATCCGGACCTCTTCTGGGTCAACCCGTTCGGGATGAGCTTCAACCAGATCCGGGTCAGCGACCTGATCTGCGTCGACCACAACGGCCGCGTCGTCCACGGCACGCGGCCGGTCAACCGGGCGGCGTTCGTCATCCACGCGCAGGTGCACGCGGCGCGGCCCGACGCGGTGGCGGCGGCGCACGCCCACTCGCTCAACGGCAAGGCGTTCGCCTCGCTCGGCATCCCGCTCGACCCGATCACGCAGGACGCCTGTGCGTTCTACGAGGACCACGGCCTCTACCTCGAGTACGGCGGCGTCGCGCTGGTCGAGGAGGAGGGCAAGCAGATCGCGGCGGCGATCGGTGACCACAAGGCTGCGATCCTGCGCAACCACGGCCTGATCACGGTCGGCGGGTCGGTCTCCGCGGCCGCCTGGTGGTTCGTCACCATGGAGCGCTCCTGCCAGGCGCAGCTGCTCGCGATGGCCGCCGGCACCCCCACACACGTCGACCACGAGACCGCCAGCCTGGTGCGCAGCCAGATCGGCAGCGACGTGGCCGGCTGGTTCCAGTTCCGCCCGCTCTGGGAGCAGATCGTCGCCTCCCAGCCCGACGTCTTCGACTGATCCCGTCGGTCAGAGCCCGTCGATCAGAGCAGGGCCCAGCCCTTGCTCCGCTCGACGGCCTGCTGCCACCGCGCGTAGTCGCGGTCGAGCGCCGAGCGGTCGCCGCCCGGCTCGAAGCGCCGGTCGAGCTGCCAGGTCTCCTTGAGGTCGTCGGTGGACCCCCAGACTCCCGTGCCCAGGCCGGCGAGGAATGCGGCGCCCAGCGCGGTCGTCTCCACGATCCGTGGCCGCTCCACGGGTACGCCGACCTGGTCGGCCTGCACCTGGCAGAGCAGGTCGTTGGCGGCTGCGCCGCCGTCGACCTTCAGCGTCGCGAGCGTGGGCCCCTTCTCGTTGACGGTCTCCAGCACGTCACGGACCTCGAAGGCGATCGCCTCGAGCGTGGCGCGCACGAGGTGACCCCGCGTCGTACCCCGGGTGATGCCGAGGATGGTGCCGCGCGCGTGCGGGTCCCAGTGCGGAGCACCGAGGCCGGTGAGCGCGGGGACGAAGACCACGCCCTCGCTCGACGGCACAGCGCCGGCGATCGCGGCGGTCTCCGCCGCCGTACCGACGATCTGGAGCCCGTCGCGCAGCCACTGCACCGCCGCGCCGGTCACGAAGATCGCCCCTTCGAGCGCGTACGTCGTCTCGCCGGCGGGGGAGCGCCACGCCGCCGTGGTGAGCAGGCCGGCGTCGGAGCGCTCGATCGTCGTGCCGGTGTTGGTCAGCAGGAACGAGCCCGTCCCGTAGGTGCACTTGGAGTCGCCCGGGTCGAAGCAGGTCTGGCCGAAGAGGGCCGACTGCTGGTCGCCGGCGATGCCCGCGATCGGGAGGTTGAGCCCGCAGAAGGTGCGCGGATCGGTCGTGCCGACCTCGCCCCAGTTGGGCACGAGGTCGGGAAGCGCATCACGCGGGACGCCGAAGAGGTCGCAGAGCTCGTCGGACCAGTCGCCGGTGGTGAGGTCGAAGAGCAAGGTGCGGCTGGCGTTGGAGACGTCGGTGACGTGCCAGGTGCCGCGCGTCATCCGGGCGATGAGGTACGAGTCGACGGTGCCGACGGCGTACCGTCCGGACTCGACCAGCGCCCACGTGTGGGGCTCGTTCTCCTTGAGCCAGGTGAGCTTGGTGCCGGAGAAGTACGGGTCGAGCCGGAGGCCGGTCAGCTCGCGCACGCGCTCCTCGTGGCCCTCGGCCTTCAGGCGGTCGCAGACCTCGGCCGTACGTCGGTCCTGCCACACGATCGCGCGACGCGGGGAGCCGAGCGTCTCGCGGTCCCAGAGCACGATCGTCTCGCGCTGGTTGGTGATGCCGATGCCGGTGAGCCTGCTCTGGTCGACCTTGGCGAGCACCTCGCGGGTGGCCTCGAGGGTTGCCTGCCAGATCTCCTCCGGAGCGTGCTCCACCCAGCCCGGCTGGGGGAAGTGCTGCGCGAACTCCTGGTAGCCCTTCGCGGCGATGCTGCCGTCGGGATCCACGACGACGGCCGTCACGCCCGTCGTGCCTGCGTCGATAGCCAGAACGCTCATGCCCGCGACCCTAGCGTCGGCGACGCCTCCGTGCGCTGATGCCGAGGACGAGAAGCGCGAGTCCCACGAGTACGCCGGAACTGACCTCGCGCCAGTGCCACGAGAGCCAGGACGAGTCGGTGCCGAAGAGCGTCCCGCCGATGCTCGGGTCGGGGCCGCCCTCGAGGGCGGAGGCCGCCCAGACCGAGCAGGTGACCTTCAAGCGCGGGTCGGCGACGATCGGCGTACCGCCGTTGACGCGGGCGAGGACGGCGTCGCGCTCGTCGGACTGATAGCGCGGCAGATAGAGGTCCTCCGAGGTCCAGGTGGGTTGGCAGGCGGAGGAGTGGCCGTCGGGCGTCGGCATCGTGCCCCTGCGCTTGCCGGCCGTCTCACCGTGCGCGCTGTAGAAGCGAACGGGCTCCGGGTCGGGTTCGCCGTTGTCGTCGAGGGTCACCACGGTGGTGCCGTCGGGTGAGAGCGACGCGTACCACTGCGACACGAACTCGGGATCGGCCTTGTCGAGCAGGAACGACCGGATCACGCGTCCGCTCGTGGTGTCGACGGCCGCGACCCGAGCACGCTCGCTCGCGGGTGCGATGAACGCGGCCGTGGAGTCGTCGAACCAGCCGACCGGGTGCGAGCCATCGGGCAGGTCGTTGCTGTTGGGGATCGTGTGGACCGTGCCGTCGACGGAGAGAACGCCTGCTGCAATGCCGTCGCGCGGACCGGCGCGTGTCACCTGCATCAGCAGCGCCGTCGAAGCGACGTTCCAGAAGACCGGCGTCTGGTCCTGGTGGTAGAAGCTGGCTTCGGTAGTCGGGATGTCGTCGACCAGGGTGCCGTTGCCGATCTCGGGAAACTCCGTCACCTCCCCGGTCTGCAGGTCTCGCATGACGTAGCCGACCTTGTCGTATTTCGGGCCAGCCATGTACGCGATACGGGTGCCGTCGGGCGAGGGGACTGGCATCGCCTGGGCGTCGTCGATACGCCACATCCGGCCGTTGGGGGAGACGGCGTAGTACCCGTGGAGATCCTCGTCATTGCGCTCGATCACACCAGCAAGCGGGCCGGTCACCGCCGGCATCGAGCGCTCGACGTAGTCGTGGTCGAGGCGCTGCGGGTAGTGCTTGGCGGCCGCGCCGGGCTCGCCGACGACGTGCGGGGCGACGTCGAGATCGCGCGCGACCGGCACGGCCACGGCGACGGCCGCCACGGCAACGACGCCGATCGCGCCCACCCGGACGCGGCGTCGTACCCGCCGTCGTACGCCGTCCGCCCAGGCTGCCTGCGCGTCGATGCGGACCTCGCGGGCGGGGGTCACTGCCGCGTCCAGCTGTTCGCGGAGGTCGGTCATGGTCGTGCCACCTCCGGGCGATGGTCGAACTCGGACAGGACGTCGGGTGCCAGCTCACGCAGCCGCTGGAGGGCGTGGCGGGTCTGGGACTTCACGGTGTTCGGCGAGCACCCGAGGAGGTGGGCCGTCTGGGACTCGCTGTAGTCCTCGTAGAACCGCAGCAGCAGGACGGCGCGCTGCATGGGCGTGAGGCGGAGCAGCGCGTCGCGGAGGGCGACCCGCTCGACGGGGCTCTCAGTGGGTGAGGGCGCGTGCTCGCCGTACTGGGCGGTGACCTCCTGCGGTCGACGGCTCCGACGGCGCCATCCGTCGATGGCGAGGTTGTTCATTACCTGGTGGGCATAGGCGTCCGGCGTGCCCTTGCGTACGACGCGCGGCCAGTGCTGCGCGACCCTGCCCAGCGTCTCCTGGACCAGGTCCTCGGCGAGGTGGACGTCACCCGTCAGGAGGTACGCCGCGCGGGCCAGCGCGCGTGATCGCGCATGCACCCACTGCTCGAAGTCGTCCCTCACATCCGTATTCACGCACGCAAGGCCTGCCTCGGGTGGAACTCCGCCACAATCGGCTTGTGGAGCTGAGCTACGGGGTCGTGGGTCGCACGGCGGTCGCCCAGCCGGGGTGGTCGCCGCCGGTTGGTGGATTCCGGGCGTACGAGAGCTCCGTGCGCATCGGAGCGGGACCTGCGGCCTGGCAGGAGGCGACGGCTGCCGTCATGACCTGGGGAGTCAAGACCCGCAGCGGGTTCGAGGTCCATGCCGTGGACGGCGGTGAACCACGGGTCCGGCTCGATGCCGACTACACGCTCGTGGCCCGGGTTGGCGCGTTCCGGATCAGGGAGCCGGTGCGCGTGGTGGACGTGGTCCAGACGGACGATCGGTGCGGCTTCGCCTACGGCACCGGTGTCGGGCACCCCGTGTCGGGGGAGGAGGCCTTCATCGTGTGGCGCGACCCGCAGGGTCGGGTGTGGCTGACGCTGCGTTCGCTCACGCGTCCCTCGACCGGGCTCTGGCGCCTGCTGTTCCCCGTGCTGCTGGTCGCGCAGCGGTGGTATCGCTGCCGCTATCAACGCGCCTTGCGGCCGGTCACGCGACGCAGAACTCGTTGCCTTCCGGGTCGCGCATGACGACCGCATAGCGTTGCAGTGACTCGGTGTCGATCCGGTTGGGGTGGCCGACGGTGGCTCCGAGGGCGACCAGTTCGGCCACCTTGGCATCGACGGTCGCGATGATCTCCTCCATCGGGGCAGACCGGTCGGCGACGTAGAGGTCGAAGTGGAAGCGGTTCTTGCCCGCCTTCGTCTCCGGCACGGGTTGGAACCAGATCTTCGGCCCCGCCCCGGTCGGATCGACGATCCGGTCGACGTAGTCGTCGGGGTCGCCGTCGAGCTCCTCCTCCGGTACGACGAACTGGTACCAGGCCAGCCAGGAGTCGAATCCGTCGGGCGGAGGCGCGGGCACGTAGCCCAGCAGCGGAGCCCAGAACCGCGCCAGCGTGGCTGGATCGTTTGCATCGACCGTGAGCTGCCAGGTCACCATGTAGCGACACTAGCCCTGCTCGGCGCCCGAGCCCCTCGGCGTACGGTGCAGGAATGGCCTGCCGCATCGGAGAACTCGTCCTCGACTGTCGCGATCCTGAGCTCCTCGCTGAGTTCTGGTGTGAGGTCCTCGACTTCGTCGTCCTCGATCACGAAGAGGACGGCAGCATCGAGATCGGTGCGCGCGACGGCTTCGGCGGCAGCCAGCCCACGATCTTCCTGAGCAAGTGCGACGATCCGGCGCCCGGCAAGCCGCGGCTGCACATCGACCTCAACGCGACCGACCGCGACCAGGCCGCCGAGCTCGAGCGACTGCTCGCCCTCGGAGCGCGGCCTGCCGACATCGGGCAGACCGGCGAGGAATCGTGGCACGTGCTCCAGGACCCGGAGGGCAACGTCTTCTGCCTCCTCCGCGCGCGGATCGCGCCGGTTCCGTCCGCTGGTTGATGCGCGACAGGGATGTCATCCGGCCGTCATGCTGGCCCCATGACCTGGCTTGACCAGCACTGGGGACTCGTCCTGTTGGGCTCCGGCCTGCTCGGGATACTCGCGACGTTGGTGGGCCTGCGGCTGTGGGCCTCACGGGTGGGGGCCGACATGGAAGCTGAGGTGCGTGATGGGTCGCTGCTGTGGGGTGCTCAGGTGCAGCAGCGGGGCGAGGGTCGTCGCAGTTCGGGCGCCCGGGGCCGCTTGCTGCTGTTGTCCGATGGCACGTTGACGTTCGTTCCGTTTCCGAGCGACCAGAAGCGCGGAGCGACGTCTGCAACGTGGGCGCTGGACCAGGTGCTTGTGACCTTCGTCGGCAGGCGGCGTGACATCACCGGCCTCGCCGTACAGCTCTTGCGGGTGGATGTGGCAGACCAGCCGTGCCGAGAATTCGCAGCAGCAATGGAAGTCGGCGCAAGGCCCGCCCAATGGAATCGGTAGCCAGAATTCCGTCGTTCACAGCGCCGGGAGCGCGGGGACGAACTCGAGGGAGACGCTCGGTTCGTTGCCCTCGATCTCGTCGCGCGGGTAGACAGCGGTCGCCCGGTAGACGCGTCGGTCCAGGGTGAGGGTCACGACCGTGGTGAAGGGGAAACCACCGAGTCGGGCAGCCTCTTTCGCGGGCTCGTCAGGGCGGTCGAAGTAGAGATCCCCAGCGCTTCGGCATGGGCCCTCGGACGCCTTGGCGTGCAGCGTCAGGATCGTCCGTTGCCGGCCGTCACCTTGATCTCGGCGCTGGCTCGCTGAGGCGTCTCAGCGAGGTCGTCGATGGCGAGTTCCAGCCCGTAGCTGTCTGGCTTGCCGTCGTGGTTTGCGATCAGGGCGAGTCGTGCGGATGGCTCAGGCATCGGCCCGTCAACTGGGGTGCGCCAACGCAGGGACGCGACCATGTCGCCGCCGCCTTGGGCAAACAGCTCGAGGTCGTAGTGGGCCGCCGGCCCGAACGGCCGTACGGCGTACCACCCGTCACCGAGGTCCTTGGCGGGAACCTCGAAACTGCGCCCGCCGCAGGTGGCTTCCGAGGAGGTCTGGCCCGGCTTGGGGTCCTGAGTCAGCTCACGTGCGTGCACAGAAAGCCTGAAGTCCCGGACGGCACGTAGACCTGGATCTCCTCGGGTGAGCCGATGTCGGGCGGATCCGAGCTGAATCCATCGACGCACCCACTGTCGTAGCAGTACGTGTGCGGATGAACGGCCAGCCCGTGGCCGTCGTAGACGACCCGGAACGGAGGCGGCTGGTCGATGCCGGTCTGCTCGTGCTGCGGGCCTGCGGTAGTGGTGGCAGTCGGCGCGGGGCTGCTGGGCCTGGGGGCAGGGGGATCAACGGCGGCGAGCGAGTCGTGCCCGCAGGCCGTAGCGGCGAGCGTCACGGCCATCGCGGCGCCCACGAGCTTCATCATGCGGATCTGACGGCGGCTGGCGCGGCAGGGTTCCATGGCGGGCAATCTTGCGCTGCGATGCCCACGTTGACCCCGGACTCAACGCTTCGGGCCTCGGCAGAGCCGAACTACTTGCGGCACGAGCGGTCGCTACGGCCGGTACTCATCCGGTCGCTGACGCGGCGTGGGCGGCGGCTCCACCGCGTTGCCCCGGCCCTCGAGAGCACCCAGGGGGCCGAAGGCAGCACGCAACGCAACAGACAGAGCGCGACCTACGCGCGCGAAGGCTCCCGCGGACCTATCAGCCATTCCTGCATCATGTCCCGGGCCGCACATCGCCGTAAGGCAATCGCGGCAGATGTGGGCGATTCAGCTCTCGACCAGCCGAACCTGGGCAGCCGGGATCGTCCCCGGGTCGTAGAGATAGCCGTTGGGTGACTCCTGGAGGTCACGGCGGTCGATCCCGCTGACTTCCCAGATGTCGACCGGGCCGCCGGTGTTGTTCATCTCGGTGAAGATCTCGACGTCGAACTGCTCGGTGCAGAGGAAGCAGCCCGAGACCTCAGGTCCCAGACTGCCCGCGATGCCACGTGCGGCGCCCATCCGGCTCACATCGAGGCCGTGCTGCCGAATGGACTCACGATTTGAGGACGGAAGAGACGTGGAAGAGCGGGGGCCTGCGGCGCAGGCTACGTGTCCAGAGGCCCGCTTGAGCTTCAATTTGCGAACGGCACCGGCGATCGAGTCGCGGCATGACCGAGCGTTAGTCCGCCGGGCCGGGCGGCCAGACCCACGGTGCCTCGGCTGGACGTTGCTCGCTGTCTGAGTCCAGCCAAGGCGCCGGCACGCCCGGAAACCCGCCGATCTGGAACTTTTCGCCGTCGGCGAGGGTCGCCCACACTTCCGTGTCTGCGGGGCGCCAGATCGTTAGGAAGTCCGTCCCGTGCGACACGTCGAAGTAGGTCTTCGACCGGTCGGGCACAACGAACGTAAGAAGCACCTTCTCGGTCGGAGGAAAGTCGAACTGCATTGCTTCAGGCTCGACCGCAACCGAGAAGCGATTGTCGCCGATTGGGCCGACAAGCATCTGGATCTCGCGGGTAGCGCGTTCGGACCTACGTCTCTGACCTCGCCTCCAAGACATTCACGCATCGTGTCAGACGAAGGGGTAACCGCTCGCGCGCACAGGCAAGATGCGCGATGCCATCCTGAACGCGGCATGAGCGGTCACGCTATGCCGACCTGAACGCGGCATGAGCGGTCACGCTATGCCGACCTGAACGCGGCATGAGCGGTCACG
>NZ_DATIHB010000195.1:0-6166 GCF_035481145.1 Nocardioides sp.
GCCGCGGCCCGCGTCGAGGGCCGCGCGGAACCACGGATGCTCGTCGGAGGTGTGGTTGGGCACGAGGTCGACGATCACCCGCAGCCCGAGCTCGTGGGCGCGCTCGAAGAGGACCTCGGCGTCCTTCAGCTGGCCGAAGAGCGGGTCCACGTCGTAGTAGTCACTGACGTCGTAGCCGTGGTCGCGCTGCGGCGAGGTGTAGAACGGCGTGATCCAGAGCGCGTCCGCACCGAGGTCGCGGATGTGCTCGAGCCGCGAGGCGATGCCGGGGAGGTCGCCGACGCCGTCGCCGTCGGAGTCCGCGAACGAGCGGACGTAGACCTGGTAACAGACGGCGTGGAGCCACCACGGAGTCGACGTCATGGCCTCATCCTCTCGCGCCGGGCCAGTGCCTCGCGGCGCTCCGCAGCGTGGTCCACGATGGGGTCGGGATAGTCAGCGGAGCCGAGCTCGGGGACCCAGCGGCGTACGTAGTGGTCCTGCGGGTCGAACCGGCGCTGCTGCGCGGTGGGGTTGAAGATCCGGAACCACGGCGAGGCGTCCGCGCCACACCCGGCCACCCACTGCCAGTTGAGCTGGTTCTGCGCGAGGTCGGCGTCGAGGAGGTGGTCGAGGAAGAAGCGGGCTCCGTGCGTCCAGTGGACGTGCAGGTCCTTGACCAGGAACGACGCGGTCACCATGCGTACGCGGTTGTGCATCCAGCCGGTCGCGAGGAGCTGGCGCATGCCCGCGTCGACGAGCGGGAAGCCGGTGCGCCCCTCGCACCAGGCATCGAACGCCGTGCCCGGCTCGTCGTGCTCCATCCGGGCGTACTCCGCCCGGAGCGGATCGGTGAGCGCGTCGGGCCGGTGCCAGAGCACGTCGGCGTGGAACTCGCGCCAGGCGAGCTCCGCGCGGAAGCTGGCGGCTGCCTCGGGTGGCGCGTCTGCGAGGTCCGCGAGCAGCGTCCGCGGGTGGATCTCGCCGCAGGCCAGCGCGATGGAGAGGAACGAGGTGCCGGGCCGGTCGGGTCGATCGCGGTCGACCGGGTAGTCGGCCAGCGCCGCGGTGCGGAACTCCTCCCACCGCTCGAGCGCGGCGAGCTCGCCGGCCTCCGGAAGCGGGACGGTCGACGTCCCCGCGGGCAGTGTTTCGCTGGTCAGCTCCGCCCACCGGGGCTCGACCTCCGGGGCAGGGGGAGCCCATCCGTGCTCCGCCCAGGCGCGCAGGAACGGCGTGAAGACCTGGTACGGCGTGCCCCCGCCGGTCAGCACCCGTCCCGGCCCCACGGCGTACGGGCTGCCGGTGGTGACCAGGGGGACCGGCAGCGCCGCCGCGATGCGCTCGTCGCGGGCACGGCCCGCCGGGGTCGTGTCGGCGGAGACGTGGACCGAGCCCGCACCTGCCTCACGGACGACCGCCGGCACGACCTCCTCGGGGTGGCCCGAGCGGACGACCAGTCGCCCGCCGAGCTGGGCGTCGAGCGCGCGCAGGCTCGCGGCCAGGTAGGCGCGGCGACTCTCGCCGTACGTCGCCAGGTCCGCCGGGTCGAGAACGTGGAGGACGACGACCTCGGTGGCCGCCTCTGCCGCGGCGATCAGGGCCGGGTGGTCGCGGAGCCGGAGGTCCTTGCGCAGCCACAGAACCGACCGCGACCTCTCACTCACGACGCCCACTCTGCCAGCCCGATGGTGATGCGCGATGATGGGTGCGTGAGCGACCTCATCGACACCACCGAGATGTACCTCCGCACGATCTACGAGCTGATCGAGGAGGGGATCGTCCCGCTGCGGGCGCGCATCGCCGAGCGCCTGCACCAGAGCGGCCCGACCGTCTCGCAGACCGTCGCCCGCCTCGAGCGCGACGGACTGTTGACCGTCGAGGGCGACCGCCACCTCGAGCTCACCGAGCAGGGCCTGGCCCTGGCCACCCGCGTCATGCGCAAGCACCGCCTCGCCGAGCGCCTGCTCACCGACGTGATCGGCCTCGACTGGGAGCTCGTCCACTCCGAGGCGTGCCGCTGGGAGCACGTCATCTCCGAGCAGGTCGAGCGGCGGCTGCTGGAGCTGCTCGACCACCCGACGGAGTCGCCGTACGGCAACCCGATCCCGGGCCTCGACGAGCTCGGTGCGACCGAGCTCGCCGACGACTTCATGGACGGTGTCGAGGCGCTCGCTGCGATCAGCGGCCCGGGCGAGGTGAGGGTGCTGGTGCGCCGCATCTCCGAGGAGATGCAGAAGGACGAGTCGTTGATGTCCGCGCTGCGCCGTGTCGGTGCGCTGCCGGGCCAGACCGTGACCGCTGCGCCGACCCGTGAGGGCGTGCTCGTCGGCTCCGGCGGTGAGACCGCCGAGGTCATGCTCGACTCGGCCGACCACATCTTCGTCACGCGCCTCTGACGTCCCGCGTCGAGGCAGGGTCGGGTCAGCTGCCGTAGCGGAGCTGGGCGCGCGCCCTCGCCTTGGCGGCCTCGACCTCGCGGTCCTTCGGGGGAGCGGTGGTGACCAGCCTGTCGAGCAGGTGCTGCGTGATGTGCGCGATCTCGTGCACGGCCTCGTCGAAGGCCGCCTGGTTGGCCTGGGACGGCTTGACCGTGCCCGACACCTTGCGGACGAACTGGAGCGCTGCAGCGGTCACCTCGTCCGTGGTAGCCGGCGGCTCGAAGTTGTTGAGGGGGCGGATGTTGCGGCACATGCCTCCACGGTACGCCGGACGGTGGGGACAGGTGGCGTACGCCGGATGCTCACAGGAAGCGGGCGGACTCCTCGGTCACGAGGGTCACGCGACCGTCGGGCAGCGGCACGGTGCGGAGCGCCGCGACGTCGTCGTACCCGTGGGTGCCCCGGACGTTGTGGCGGGTGAGTGAGCCGTCTGAGCCGACCTTGAGCTCCGCGACCCAGCCCGTCACGCCGCCCGTCGCGCCGTAGCGTGCGACCACGGCGTAGGCCGTCTGGCGCGACGGTATCCAAGTGAGCTGGCGCGGGTCCTGACCCGCCATGACCTGGGCGTCGCGTGCGAAGGTGAGGACGCTCTGGCGCACCGGATCGCGAGGGTCGCGGAGGTCGAAGACGGCCACCTGCCCGCCGCGGGTCCGACCGTCCTCGTCCGCGTCGACGCCGAGCCCGAGGATCCGCCCGTCGCCGATCGGGTGGAGGTAGTCGGAGTAGCCGGGCACCTTGAGCTCGCCGAGCGTCTTCGGGCGCGCGGGGTCGGAGAGGTCGACCGCGTAGAGCGGGTCGACCTGCCGGAACGTCACCAGGACCGCGAGGTCGTCGAACCACCGAACCGACTTGAGCTGCTCGCCGACCCCCAGCCGGTCCACCCGTCCCAGCTGCTCGAGGCCGTCCTCGGTCTCCTCGAGGGTGACCACGCTGTTCCAGTCGCCGGTCTCCTGCGAGGGCCCGACCGCGACGCGCAGCGTGCCGTCGACGGCGTCGATCGCCCACCGGTCCGGCACCACGCCCTCGACCTCCCCGCTCCCGACGTACGCCGCGTGCTCGCCGTCGAGCGCGAACGCGTGGAGCTGCGTGGTGCCGGAGTCCGTGCCACCCCACGGGCCGCCCCAGGGGCCGATGCTCCTGGCCGCCGGCAGCGGGCCGTCGCAGATCATGGGTCCGCACCCACCCCAGCCGCCCGAGGTGGCGAGGTAGAGCCGGTCAGCGGAGGAGTAGACCGTCTGCGAGCCGGTCGCCACCCCCGTGGACGACCGCTCCTCCGGTTCCTCTGCCGACCAGCCCACGACCGACACCGTGCCCGCACTGGTGAAGTCCTCGGGTCGTGCCATGTCGGCGCAGTCGACGACCTGCTCGGACGTCCCGCCCGAGGAGACCGACGGGAGCCAGTCCGCGATCCCGGACTCGGCGAGGACCTCACGGTTCTTCCGCAGCGCCTCGCGCTCGGTCAGGTCGCCCTCCGGCGTCACGAAGTCGAGCATCGGCAGGCCGGTGCCGAGGACCAGGCGGAGGGTGTCGCCGTACTGGCGCGCGGCGAGCAGGCTGGCGGCGTACGACGTGGTCCGGGTGATCTCGGGCGACGCGGGGTCGGCGAGGGAGACGGTGTCGACGCGCGTGGTCGGGCCGTCGGCGTCGGAGCGCTGGGAGAGGACGACGGCCTGGTCGCCGACGAGCAGGAGCTCCGGCTGCTGCTGGACCCGGCCGGGGAGGTCGAGGCGAGCCATCCGCCTGGGCGCCGTGCCGGTGACGTCGTAGACGACGAGGTCGTCGCCGACCAGGCGCACCAGCACGCGGTCGTCGGCCTTGACCACGTCGGGCTCGTCGACTCCGGCCTCCTGGACGTTGGTGCCGGTGGCGCTGTTGGTGGCTTCGCTGAGCGACTTCGCGGTGGCGAGGGGTGCCGCGGAGCGGAGGTCCTGCTGTGCGCCCTCCATCGCGGCCCGCCCGTCGTACGCGTAGAACATGCCGCCGCCCCAGCCCCAGGCGGTGACCTGGTCGCGGGTGTTGCGCACGAACCAGTCGAGCAGCGTGTCGCAGTCTCCCGCAGCGACAAGGGAGAGGTCGCCGGCCGACAGTGGATCTCCGGCCTCCACCACGGGCTGTACGGCGACGTCGTCGTTGCCGGAGAGCCCCGGAAGGTCGGGAGTGTCGACGGCGGTGCCGAGCAGGAACGCGCCGCCCAGGGCGAGCGCGGCGACACCGCTGGCGGCGATCGTCAGGGAGGTCTTCATGCACCTGTGACGCGCGCCGGAGGCGGTGGGTTCCGCGAGTGCGTGGTTCCCCGGTGTCGGTGACCTGCGGCAGAGTGTCAGGCATGACAGACCGACGTCTCGACATCGTCCTCTTCGGCGCCACGGGCTTCACCGGCGGCCTCACGGCGGAGTATCTCGCCCGTCATGCTCCGGCCAACCTCCGCTGGGCCCTGGCCGGGCGCAACCAGGCGAAGCTCGAGCAGGTGCGCGACCGGCTGGCGGGCATCGACCCGCGGCTCGAGGTGATGGAGCTCCTGGTCGTCGACGCGGGCGACCAGGCCGCCCTCGAGCAGGTGGTGGCGCAGGCGAAGGCCGTGATCACCACGGTGGGTCCCTACCTGCAGCTCGGTGCGCCGCTGGTCGCCGCCTGCGCGGCGCAGGGCACCGACTACGTCGACCTCACCGGCGAGCCGGAGTTCGTCGACACGATGTACGTCAGGCACCACGCCACCGCCGCGGCCACCGGCGCGCGGATCGTCCACTGCTGCGGCTTCGACTCGATCCCGCACGACCTCGGCGCCTACTACACGGTGAAGCAGCTCGACGCCGCGAAGCCGATCACGGTCCGCGGCGTCGTCCGCTCCAACGGCACGTTCTCCGGCGGCACCTTCCACTCCGCGCTCGGTGCCTTCTCGCGCGCGAAGCAGATGCGCGACGCGATGGTCGCCCGCCGGAAGGCCGAGCCCAGGCCCGAGGGGCGTCGCAGCCGCGCGGTTGCAGGCAAGCCCGGGCGCGACAAGGAGCTCGGCTACTGGCTGGTGCCGCTGCCGACGATCGACCCGTTCGTCGTCGCCCGCAGCGGCGCTGCGCTGCCGGCGTACGGCCCGGACTTCCGCTACTCGCATTTCGCCGGCACCAAGACCCTGCGGTACGCCGCGGGCGGGGCGGTCGGCGCGGCCGGTCTGGCCGTCGCTGCGCAGGTCAAGCCGGTGCGCGAGTTCCTGGGGAAGAAGGTCCCGCAGGGGGAGGGGCCGGACGAGAAGCGGCGTCGCAAGTCGTGGTTCACCGTCGACTTCATCGGGGAGTCCGGTGGGCGCACGGTGCACACGCGGGTGTCGGGCGGAGACCCCGGCTACACCGAGACCTCGAAGATGCTGGCCGAGTCGGCGCTCTGCCTGGTCTTCGACGAGAACCCGCCGTCCGCCGGCATGGTCACCACCGCCCAGGCGATGGGCGACCGGCTGATCCGCCGCCTGGAGGCGGCGGGCATCAGGTTCCAGACGGTCAGCTGACGGCTTCGACCACGCGCACGATCCGCGCGCCCGCGCGCAGGTGCGGGGGCAGAGCGAAGCGTGCGTCGTCGGGATGGTGCAGGGCAGCGGCCGAGAAGCCGGCCGTGCGCAGCGCCTGGGTCGCCGCGACCGCATCGGCGAAGTGGAAGTGGATCCGTCCCCGGACGAACGCCCCGAGCATCGTCGCGAAGCCGGCGAGCAGCGGGCTGCGGTTCTCCCCGGCGAGGTGGAGGTCGGAGAGGTAGAGCCC
>NZ_DATIHB010000196.1:0-2906 GCF_035481145.1 Nocardioides sp.
GTCGTGGTGCTGCAGCGAGTTGATCAGTGTGCTGGTGATCCGGGCGCCGGTCATCCCGAACGGGTGGCCGACCGCGATCGCGCCGCCGTTGATGTTCAGCTTGTCGATGTCGATGCCGAGGTCCTGGTAGGACGGCACCACCTGGGCGGCGAACGCCTCGTTGATCTCCCACAGGTCGATGTCGTTGACCGACATGCCGGCGATGCGCAGCGCGTTGCGCACTGCCTGGACCGGGCCCAGGCCCATGATCTCCGGCGACAGGCCGGAGACGCCGGTCGAGACGACGCGGGCCAGCGGCTTCAGGCCGAGCTCGGCGGCCTTGGTGTCGGACATGATGATGACGGCGGCAGCACCGTCGTTGAGCGGGCACGAGTTGCCGGCCGTGTTGACGCCGTTCTCGCGGAAGACCGGCTTGAGACCGGCCATCGCCTCGAGGGTGACGCCGGCGCGCGGGCCGTCGTCGGTGGAGACGACCGTGCCGTCGGGCAGGGTGACCGGGGTGATCTCGCGGGCCCAGAAGCCGTCGTTGATCGCCTTCTCGGCGAGGTTCTGCGACCGTACGGCGAAGGCGTCGAGCTCCTCACGGCGGAGGCCACGCAGTGTCGCGACGTTCTCCGCGGTCTGGCCCATCGTGATGTAGACGTCCGGCAGGAGCCCCTGCTCGCGCGGGTCGGTCCAGGTGGTGTTGGAGGCGGCGGTGGCCTCGGTGCGCTTCATGGCGTCGGCGAGCAGCGGGTTCTCCGAGCCGGGGATGTCGCTCATGCCGTTGCCGAAGCGGGAGACCGCCTCGACGCCCGCCGAGACGAAGATGTCGCCCTCGCCGGCCTTGATCGCGTGGAGCGCCATGCGGGTGGTCTGCACGGAGGAGGAGCAGTAGCGGTTGACCGTCGTGCCGGGCACGGTGTCCAGGCCGAGGAGCGTGTTGACCACCTTGGCGAGGTTCCAGCCGGCCTCGCCCGCCGGCTGGCCGTTGCCGAGGAGCAGGTCGTCGATCGTGGTGGGGTCGAGCGCCGGGACCTTGTCGAGCGCCGCCTTGATGGCGAACGCGGCCAGGTCGTCGGGACGCATGTCCTTCAGCGAGCCCTTGAACGCGCGGCCGATCGGCGTACGCGCGGCGGAAACGATGACTGCCTCAGGCATGAGGTCTCCTTCGAGAGAAGTGGGGGAGCGGCCCGATCCCGGGGCCGCCGATCAGCCTAGACCCGTCGGCGTGCGACGATCTGCGGCGTGCGACACACCTATGAGTGCCAGCTGCGCTGGGCGGACATGGACCTGCTCGGCCACATCAACAACGTGATCTACCTGGACTACCTCCAGGAAGCCCGCATCGAGATGCTCCTCGCCCACACCCCGGGGGACCGCCTGCTGGCGCTCGCCGAGGGAGCGCAGGTGCTCCACCACTGCGTGCAGTACGTCGCCCCGCTCACCTTCCGGCTCCAGCCGGTCAAGGTCGACACCTGGGTGGTCCGGGCCGACACGGACTCCTTCGTCCTGGGTCACGAGATCTACGACGACCACGACGGAGAGCGCATCGTCTACCTCCGCGCCCGCAGCACCCTCGCGCCGTTCGCCTTCGACGAGGACCGCCGCCGGCAGCTGACCGCGGCGGAGCTGGCGACCCTGGAGGGCTTCCGAGGCGAGGACCCCATCCCCGGCGAGGTTGCCTTCCAGGAGCCCCGCGACGTCGAGGGAGGCAGCTACGCGATGCGGGTGCGCTTCTCCGACCTCGACGCCTTCGGGGTGATCGACGAGGTGAAGCACTTCGAGTACTTCCAGGAGGCGCGCGTCGCCTTCCTGCGCCTGGTGCAGGGCGCGGAGGTCGGTGCCGCGCCGCCGACGCCGGTGGTCATCGCCCGGACCGACGTGGCGTACGCGGAGCCGGTGCGCTTCCAGACGGCACCGTTCACCGTGCGCTCCTGGGTCTCCGGGGTCGGGCGCTCGAGCTTCGTCGTCGAGTCCGAGCTCTCCTGCGACGGCACGACGTACTCGCGGGCGCGCGTCGTCCTGGTGACGTTCGACCCGGTGACCCAGAAGGCGGCCCCGGCTACCGAGGAGTTCCGCGCGCTGCTGCAGGCGCAGCTGGCCTGACTCAGTCGGTGTTGATCATGAACTGGGCTGCGTGCGTGACGTAGTCCCAGAACTGCCGGTCCTGCTCGGGCGTCAGGCCGGCCTCGTCGAGGGCAGCACGGAAGTGGACGAGCCACCGCTCGGCGGCCGCCGCGTCCACGGCGAACGGCGCGTGGCGCATCCGCAGGCGCGGGTGGCCGCGCTGCTCGCTGTAGGTGCCCGGACCGCCCCAGTACTGCGTGAGGAAGAGCGTGAAGCGCTCCTTCGCCGGACCGAGGTCCTCCTCGGGGTACATCGGGCGCAGGAGTGGGTCCTCGGCGACACCCTCGTAGAAGCGGTCGACGATGCGTCGCATCGTGTCCAGGCCGCCGATCTCGTCGTAGAAGGTGCTCACGGCACCCATTCTGCCAACCGTGGAAGAGTGGGCGCGCACCCGTAGCCAACTCAACGAGGAGAACCCCATGGCCACCACCCGCTCCGCCGCCACCCACTGGGAGGGCGGCCTGCTCGACGGCTCTGGTTCGACCACCTTCCAGTCCTCCGGCATCGGCACCTTCGGTGTCTCCTGGCCGGCCCGCTCCGAGGAGCCCAACGGCCTGACCAGCCCCGAGGAGCTCATCGCGGCCGCGCACACCGCGTGCTTCTCGATGGCCTTCTCGGCAGGCCTCGCCAAGAACGGCACTCCGCCGGCCGGCCTCGACACCTCCGCCGAGGTCGACTTCGTGCCCGGCACCGGCCCGTGCCGCCACTCCGGCAGCGGGCACCCGCCCCGCGGGTCCCCCGCCCACCTCCTGATTCGCCGAGCCGGCGCGAACCTGCACCGACATGCGTCGAGGCGG
>NZ_DATIHB010000197.1:0-4202 GCF_035481145.1 Nocardioides sp.
GGCCTACTCGGTCTACTCCTTCGCGAGCCACCACGTCGATGCCGGTCTGGTCGGCGTCGCGGTCGGTTGCCTGCCGGCCAAGCTCGACGAGACGCTCGCCGTCGTCCGCGCCGAGCTCGGCAAGGTGGCGACCGACGGGATCACCGCCGAGGAGCTGGCGCGCGGCAAGCGGCAGCTCGCCGGCAGCATGATCATGGGTCTGGAGGACTCCGGGGCCCGGATGTCGCGCAACGGCAAGGCGGAGCTGATCTACGACGAGCTGATCGGCCTCGATGACGCGTTGGAGCGGATCGACGGGGTGACTCTCGAGGATGTCGCGGCACTCGCCGCCGATCTCTTCAGCGGCCCGGAGCTGCTGGCCTCCGTCGGCCCCTGACCAGCCCGGTTGGGTAGATCTGCGCATGTGGTGATGTGCCCGTCGCTGTGAGTGTTCCCTCCAGCGATGGGCGCATCGGGCGACCATCCTGTTCCAGGAGCCAACATGTCCCTCACCCGCAAGCTCGTGCTCGGTGCCGTCCTCCCCGCCGCCCTCTCTCCTGCCGCCGTCGTCGTCGCCGGCACGCCGGCTCAGGCCTACGAGACGATGTGCGACCCCGGCCACACCTGGACCGCGGTCGGTACGCCGAGCAAGGTCAACCAGGTGACGCACAAGATCGTCAGGGAGAACTACACCGGGAGCAGCGCGACGCGGACCTACTCCGCGTCGAGGGTGAGCACCATCGAGGCAAGCGTCTCGACCAGCTACACGATCTCCGGTGAGGTCTCGGCCAGCATCTTCAAGGCGTTCTCCGCCAAGGTGAGCTCGTCGCTGGGCGCGACCATTGCGGCCAAGGGCTCGACCACCAAGACGACCGCGGAGTCCGTGACCTGGACGATGAAGTCCGGAGACACCTACGTGTTCTACGCCGGCAGCCGGAAGGTGACCGCCAACTGGGCGCGCAAGCGGTGCAACAGCAGCGGCACGGCCGTGTCCACGATCGCGACCGGGACGGCGAAGTCCTTCTACTACACCGTCGAGGGTGGGGTCGGCTGCAAGCAGGCTCCGCCGGCCGGCAGCATGGCCTACACCGCGAAGGCGAAGTACTGCTGACGCAGTTACTTCCGGCCGATGATGCCGACCATCGCAGGGCGCTTGCTCTGCACCGCGGAGACGCGGAACCCCGCCTCGGCGAGGGCGTGTGAGGACTTCTCGACCATCATGCGCACCTCGTCGAGGCGGGTCGCTTCGTAGAAGAGGTGGACCGTGCCACCGGGGCTGAGCTTCTCGTGGAGGAGCGCGACCTCCTCGCGGCAGTCCCGGATCCAGAAGAGGTTCACGTTGATCGCGAAGACCTTGTCGAGGCGCTTGACGGGCACGCGCAGGGTCGCCAGGTCGATGTGCCGGACGGTGAGCCGGCCGGAGTCGACGTACTCCGCGTTGACTCGCTTGGTGCGGTCGACGGCCGCCTCCGAGCGGTCGATCACCATCAGCTTGCCCTTGCCGAGTCGGCTGGCGACGAGGCCTGCTGCCTCACCCGCTCCGCACCCGATCTCCAGGACGTGATCGTCGGGCTGGATGTCGAGGACGTCGACGGCCCAACGGATGCGCGCGGGGATGGTCTGGATGGCCATGGGGACAAGAGTGCCAGAGTCGCGTCCCGCGGTCGCGGCAGGGACACCCCGTGATGTCTGCGTTGAAGTAGGTTTGTGGCCGTGGGTGAGACGAAGCTGAAGGTGGGCGTCCTCGGGGCGCGGGGCAAGGTCGGCGCGGAGATGTGTGCCGCGGTCGAGGCCGCGGAGGACATGGAACTGGTCGCCTCGATCGACGCCGGCGACGACGTCCAGTCGCTCGTCAGCAGCGGCGCGCAGGTGGTCATCGACTTCACGCACCCCGACGTGGTGATGGGCAACCTGGAGTTCTGCATCGCCAACGGCATCCACGCGGTCGTCGGCACCACGGGCTTCGACGAAGGCCGGCTGGCCCAGCTCGAGCAGTGGCTCGCCGCCTCGCCGCAGACCGGCGTCCTGATCGCGCCCAACTTCTCGATCGGCGCGATCCTGATGATGAAGTTCGCGACGATCGCAGCGCCCTTCTACGACTCCGTCGAGATCATCGAGCTCCACCACCCGACCAAGGCCGACGCCCCCTCCGGTACGGCGGCGCGCACCGCCAAGCTGGTCGCCGAGGCCCGCGCGGCCGCCGGCTCGCCCCCGTTCCCCGACGCCACGTCGCAGGAGATCGACGGCGCCCGCGGTGCCGACGTCGATGGTGTGAGGGTCCACGCGCTGCGCATCCGGGGGATGATCGCCCACCAGGAGGTCGTCTGCGGTGGCCCCGGCGAGACGCTGACGATCCGCCACGACTCGATGGACCGGGCGTCGTTCGGCCCCGGCGTCCTGACCGGTTGCCGCCAGATCGGCGCGCACCCCGGTCTCACGGTCGGCCTGGAGCACTTCCTGGACCTGTGAGGCCAGACATTCTGAGGCCAGACATGACGAAGGCCCCGCTCCCTCAGGGGAGCGGGGCCTTCGTCGTGCGTCAGCGGTAGGTGTCGGGCAGCGACTGGCCGATCTTCACCTGCGGCTTGGGCAGGCGCAGGATGCGCAGCTGCAGCGAGCGGACGAGCGCGTAGTACGAGACGCCCTTGAGCGGCTTGCCCGGGAGACGGCGGCGCACCTCACGACGGACCCGGAAGCGCACCCAGACCAGGTCGAGCACGACGAGGACGACGGCCGTGATCCACATGCCCTGGCCTAGCACCGGGTTGATCGCGCTCAGCACCAGGATGATCAGCAGCAGGGGAGCGAAGAGCTCGGCGAAGCCGAGACGCGAGTCCACCACGTCGCGGATCAGGCGCTTGACCGGCCCCTTGTCGCGCTCGGGGAGCTTCGACTCGTCCGCGGTCTTGTAGGCCTGCCGCAGCTCGCGCATCGCGTCCTTACGGCGGGACTTCTGCGCGGCACGCAGGGCCTTCGGGTTCGCGGCGAGGCGGGCCCGCTCGCGGGCAGCTGCCTCGGCCTCCTTGCGCGTGGGGGTCGGGCGCCCCTTCTTGCCGGTGGCGTTCGGAGCGGCGTCGTCGGACGGCTTGGAAGTCAACTGCGGGCCTTCGTGCAGGCGGGACGGGACGCGCCCAGCCTACCGGTGGCCACGCTGGCCGCCGCCGCGTGGATACCCTCGCTCCCGTGGGCATCACCATCGACGAACTGCAGGTCGGCGACGACGCGAGCGCATGGGCCGCCGCGGGGTTCGCCGTCGAGGACGACACCTGCCGGATCGGCACGGTGGCGGTGAGGTTCACCGGCTCTGCCGGACCCCGCGGCGTACGCAGCTGGTCGCTGGCCGGCGTGGATGGCGCGGCGCTCGAGCGGTTCGTCGATGCCGAGGGCGTGGCGACGCAGGCGGCCCGTGCCTCCGCTGACGCGGAGGGCGAGGCTCACCCGCTCGGGGTCACCCGGATCGACCACCTCGTGCTGATGACCCCCAACATCGCGCGCACGACCTCGTCGCTCGAGGCGCTCGGTCTCGACGTACGCCGGGTGCGCGACGCCGAGCTCGCCGGCTCGCCCGTGCGCCAGGTCTTCTTCCGCCTCGGTGAGGTGATCCTCGAGGTCATCGGTGCGCCGGCCGGCGACGGGGAGGGCCCGGCGACGTTCTGGGGCCTGACCCACACGGTGCGCGACATCGACGGTGCCGCGGCGGCACTCGGTGAGCGCTGTGGGCGCGTCAAGGACGCCGTGCAGCCCGGGCGGCGGATCACGACGGTGCGAACCCGTGAGCTCGGCATCTCCGTCGCAACGGCTCTGATCAGCGCCTGACCAAGCGACCGGTCACGCCTTCTTCACGACCGAGGACTTGAGCTGCATCCGGCCGAAGCCGGGAACCGTCGCGTCGATGTCGTGGTCGCCGACGCCCTGCTGCAGGCGGATGCCCTTGACCTTCGTGCCGACCTTGATCGTGCCGCCGCCCGCGCCCTTGACCGGAAGGTCCTTGGCGATCACCACGTCGTCGCCGTCGCTGAGCACGTTGCCGTTGACGTCGCGGATGAGCGCTGCGTCGGCCGCCTCTGCGGCTTCGGAGGGGGACCACTCGTGGTCGCACTCGGGACAGACGATCAGCTCACCCATCTCGTAGGTGAACTCCGAACCACACTCGGGGCAGGACGGAAGGTAGTTCATCGACATGTTCCAATCTGACGAGTTGTTCAAGTCATGGGTAAAATCGG
>NZ_DATIHB010000198.1:0-4679 GCF_035481145.1 Nocardioides sp.
GCGGCTGCCCGCCTCTCCCACCCCCACGTGGTCGGCGTCTTCGACCAGGGCACGGACGGCCACGACGTCTTCCTGGTCATGGAGTTCGTGCCCGGGCAGACCCTGCGCGACGTGATCCGGGCGGAGGCACCGCTGTCGCCGCGGCGGGCGCTCGCACTGCTCGAGCCCGTGGTCTCGGCGCTCGCTGCCGCCCACCAGGCCGGCCTGATCCACCGCGACATCAAGCCGGAGAACGTGCTGATCAGCGAGAGCGGCAGCGTCAAGGTCGCCGACTTCGGCCTGGCCAAGGCGATCAGCGCTGACACGCAGCACACCGCGACCGGCGGCGTCCTGATCGGCACGGTCTCCTACCTCGCCCCCGAGCTCGTCGTCGACGGCCGTGCCGATGCCCGCGCCGACGTCTACGCCGCCGGGGTGGTCCTCTTCGAGCTGCTGACGGGCCAGAAGCCGCACCAGGGCGAGAGCCCCATCCAGGTCGCCTACAAGCACGTCCACGAGGACATCCCCGCACCGTCCACCCTGGTCCCCGGCCTCCCGGCGTACGTCGACGCGCTGGTCGCCCGCGCAACGGCGCGAGACCGCGGCCTTCGTCCGGCCGACGGTCCCGTCCTGCTGCGCCAGCTCCACCGGGTCCGCAACGCGGTCGATGCCGGCGTGCAGGACGACCCCGAGCTGTACGCCGACCTTGCGTTGCCGCTCGCAGCGGCAGTCGACGACGTGGAGCACACCACCGAGGAGAGCGCCGACTACGAGCTCTACGACCAGGCCAGCGACGAGGGCTGGGAGGGTGACGACTGGGAGGGCACCGCTGTCGTCGGCGCGACGCCGACACGCTCCACCCCGGTGGTGGCCGAGCAGTGGCACCCGCATCGCTCCCGCCGCGGTCCGGTCCTGCTCGTGGCGGCGCTCGTGCTCGCGCTGCTGCTCGGCATCGGTGCCTGGTGGTTCGGCTTCGCGCGCTACACGACCACGCCCGACATCATCGGCCTCACCGCGGGCCAGGCGGAGGCGAAGATCGAGGCGGCCGGGCTGGAGTTCGACGCCAGCGACCGCGCCTACAGCGAGACCGTCGCCGCCGGCCGGGTGATCAGCACCGATCCCGGCTCCCAGGACCGGATCCTCCCGGGAGACACCGTCCACGCGGTGATCTCCCGCGGGAAGGAGCGCTACGCGGTGCCCGTGCTGCGCGGCAAGACCGAGGACGAGGCGCAGCAGCTCCTCGCCGACACGCACCTGGCGTTCGGCCGCTCCACCCAGCGCTACAACGAGAAGGTCCCCGAGGGGCACGTCGTCACCAGCACGCCGGTCGCCGGTGAGATGCTCCGCCGCGACACGGCCGTCGACCTCGTCATCAGCAAGGGACCGCGGCCGATCGAGGTCGTCGACTGGACCGGCAAGCCGATCGCCAACGCCGAGCGCTGGGCGAAGTCGAAGAAGCTCAAGGTCAAGAAGACCGAGGAGTTCAGCAGCACGGTCGCGAAGGGCAGGGTCATCTCGCAGGACCCCTCCGAGGGCGACGCCTTCAAGGGCGACACGATCACGTTCACGGTCTCGAAGGGCCCTGAGCTCGTCGCCATCCCGCGCGTGCGCGGCCAGGGCGTCGACGCGGCGACCAACCAGCTCGAGAGCCTCGGGTTCAAGGTGAAGACCGAGCACTCCGCGGGCTATCTCGGACTGGGCTTCGTCTGGAGCGTCTCCCCGGGTGAGGGCGAGATGGCTCCCCAGGGCAGCACGGTCACCCTCTACCTGGTCTGACTGCCCTGATCTGGGCCTGTCGGTGCCCTGTCGTAGGGTCTGCGGGTGCTCCATGAAGACCTCGTTCGCTCCCGCCCCATCGGCTCCCACGTCCCTGTCGGGAAGGGCCTGGTCGCCGGCGCGCTGACGACGATGCGCGACATCGGCCACGAGACCCTCCAGGTCTTCGTCGGCAACCCCCGCGGCTGGACGCTCTCGGCCGGCAAGCCCGCCGAGGACGCTGCGTTCCGGGGCGAGCTCGAGGAGTCGGGCACGCGCGCGTTCATCCACGCCCCCTATCTCGTCAACCTCGGCTCCCCCACCCCGGCGACCTACGAGAAGTCCGTCGCGGTGGTCGCCCACAACCTCAAGCGCGCCGCCGAGATCGGGGCAGAGGGTGTCGTCGTCCACACCGGCTCCTTCGTGGACCCGTCCGGCTCTCCGGAGACGTACGCCGCGGCGATGCGCCAGGTCCGCGAGGGCCTGCTGCCGATTCTGGAGACCCTCGAGGACGATGCGGCGCCATGGCTCCTCCTCGAGCCGACGGCCGGACAGGGCCGGAGCCTCTGCGCCGGGGTCGAGGACCTGACGGCATACCTCGGAGCCCTGGACTTCCATCCCAAGGCAGGTATCTGCCTCGACACCTGCCACGTGTTCGCGGCCGGTGCGCCGCTCGACGAGGAGGGCGGCGCGACCGCCACGCTCGACCGAATCGTCGAGATCGGCGGCGAGGGCCGGCTGCGGCTGATCCACGCCAACGACTCGATGGACGTGCGAGGCGCCTTCAAGGACCGCCACCAGAACATCGGCGCCGGCCACATCGGTCGCGATGCCTTCCGCGAGCTCTTCGCCCACCCGGCCACCGAGGGCGTGCCGTTCATCCTCGAGACGCCCGGCTCCCGCGAGGAGGCCGACGACCTCAAGGCACTGCAGGAGCTGCGCGCGGAGGCGTACTCTCGGGAGTAGCGGGGGCCGACCCGAGGAGACCACATGACCGGTCACGTCATCCACCTCAACACCGAGATCAACGCCTCGCCCGAAGCCGTGTGGGACGTCCTCACCGACCTCCCCCGCCATGCCGAGATCCTTCGCAGCGTGACGTCGACGCGCATGCTCGGCGACGGGGGCTACGACGTCGGCACGACCTGGGTCGAGGAGCGCACCTTCTTCGGCCACCACGGCGAGGAGGAGCTCCACGTCACCGAGTGCGTCGAGCCGCGGCGCACCACCCACGAGACGCGGGTGGACCACGACAGCATCCGCTCGGCGTACGTCCTGCAGCCTCACCCCGACGGCACGACGAAGCTGCTGGTCACCGCGACCCTCGACATCACCGAGCGCACTTCGACCGAGCGCCTGCTGTGGAACGCCTTCGGAGCGCACAGCTACAACGCCACGCGCAGGATGCTCGAGCACGACCTCGAGGACCTCCGCACGGAGGCCGAACGACGGGGCGCGCAGACCGGAGGCGCGCACCGGGCCAGCTGACCGGAAACCTCCGGAATCGAGCCTGACCGCGGACGCGGTTAGGATCCCCCGCATGCCTGTCGTGTACTGCATGCACTGCGGAGCCGAGCTCGGGGCGGGACGCTTCTGCACCAACTGCGGTACCCCCGTCGGGAGCGCGACGCCGCCGGTCTCCGACCTCGAGCCGCTCGCACCGGTGGCTCCGGTGCCGGCGACCCCCGTCGAAGCCCCCGCACGCCACGCCGCGCACCGCGCAGCACACCCTGCCGCACACCATGCCGCCGAGCACCGTCCCCACTGGGCCGGCTGGCTGCTCCTCGCGGTCGGCGTGCTGGTCGCCGCGCTCCTCGGCAGCTGCCTGGCCCGCGATGGCGACGAGCCGGCGGCGAGCTCCGCGGAGCCGACCGCGTCTGCCTCCACGACCTGGTCGTCGGCCAGCGCGAGCCCCCTCCCCGCCGACACCGGCCGGGCCGGCGTGGACCTGGCCGTCGGCGCATCGGTCACCGCGCCACGCCCCATCCGGCCGGGCACCGACATCGAGGGCCACCGGGTCCCCTACCCGGCGACCAACATGCTCGACGGGCGCCGCGACTCGGCGTACCGGCTGGCGGGCGACGCGACCGGCACCGTGATCCGCTTCCACCTCGGCGCCGACCGCGTCGTGACCGCCGTGGGCCTGGTCAACGGCTACGCGAAGGTCGACGGCGGCACGGACTGGTATCCCCTCAACCGACGGATCAGCCGCGTCGAGTGGCGGTTCGCCGACGGCACCACGGTCGAGCAGGAGCTCGTCGACGCTCCTGACCTGCAGGCGATGCAGGTCGTCCCGGAGACCACCAGCTGGGTGGAGCTCCGGCTCGTCGAGGTGAGCAAGCCCGGGCCCGGTCGCCGCGGCAAGGACACCACCGCGATCAGCGACGTCCTGCTGCTGGGCTCCTGAGTCCGGGGCTCCTGATCAGCGGCCCGCCGCCAGCATGTCGGCGACGAGGAACGCCATCTCCAGCGACTGCACGCGGTTGAGGCGCGGGTCGCAGACCGACTCGTAGCGCTGGTTGAGGTCGTCGGCCGAGAGCATCTCGCCGCCACCGACGCACTCGGTGACGTCGTCACCGGTGAGCTCGACGTGGAGACCGCCCGGCCAGGTGCCGACCGCGTTGTGTGCGTCGAAGAAGCCCTGGACCTCGTCGATGACGTCGTCGAAGTTGCGGGTCTTGTAGCCCGAGGTCGCCTCGAACGTGTTGCCGTGCATCGGGTCACAGATCCAGGCGACGTTGAGCCCCTCGGCCTTCGCCTTCTCCAGCAGCGGCGGAAGCCCCTCGCGGATGCGGCCCGAGCCGAAGCGCGTGATGAACGTGAGCCGCCCCGCCTCGTTGGTCGGGTTGAGCTTCGCCGCCAGCGAGAGGGCGTCGTCCGGCGTCGTGGTCGGGCCGAGCTTCACACCGATGGGGTTCTTGATGTGGCTCAGCAGCTCGACGTGC
>NZ_DATIHB010000199.1:0-12334 GCF_035481145.1 Nocardioides sp.
TCGGCAGCGGCAGCAGCTCGCCACCGAACTCCGGGCAGTGCGCCTGGAAGGAGCACCAGTCACAGAGTCGGGACTTGTTGGGCTTCCAATCGCCGGTCAGCTGCGCACGCCGGATCGCGGCGAAGATCGCGTCGACCTTCCGCTCGGTGGCGCGCAGGTCCGCCTCGTCGGGGGAGTAGCGCAGCACCTCGCCATTGCCGAGGTAGATCAGCTGGAGCATCGCGGGGATGACCCCGCGGGTCTTCCACCAGACGAGCGCGTAGAACTTCATCTGGAAGAGCGCCTTGGCCTCGAAGCCCTCACCAGGAGCTCGCCCGGTCTTGTAGTCCACCACTCTGACGCGTCCATCGGGCGCGACGTCGAGCCGGTCGACGAAGCCACGGACCAGGAGCTTCGAGTCGAGCACCGCCTCGACGTACAGCTCCCTCTCGGCGGGCTCGAGGCGGGTCGGGTCCTCGAGCTCGAAGTACTTCTCCAGCGACCGCCGGCACTCGGCCAGCCAGGCACCGATCTCCGGACCGTCCTCATCCGCGAACATCTCGGCGAGCTCGGGCTCTGCCTCGAGCAGTGCCTCCCAGGACGGGGTGAGCAGCTCCTGCGCCCGCTCGGGCGTGCGCTCTGGAGCGGAGAGGTCGAAGAGGTCCTCGAGCACCTTGTGGACCACGGTGCCGCGGACGGCGGCGGGCGAGGGAGCCTCGGGAAGCTTGTCGATCGACCGGTAGCGGTAGAGCAGCGGGCAGGTCATGAAGTCGCCGGCCCGGCTGGGGGAGAGCGCGCCGATGACGTCGACACCGTCGACGGGCGTCGAGTGGAGGTCGGCAGGGGAGCTCATGCCTGCAATCTAGGGGAGACCACCGACACGCCGGTCCTCTCCCCGCACGGAGTCCGCTAGCCTCGGGCCGTGCCCGACGACCACCCGACACCGAGCGATCCAGACGTGCGCGTCGCCGCGCCCGTGCCGCCCGGCCACTTCCGGATCGGGCGCTTCCTCGGCGTCAACGTGCTCCTCACGCGCTCGTGGTTCCTGCTCGCGCTCCTGATCGCCGTCCTCGTCGCGCCCGCGGTCGAGGCCGCCGAGCCGGGCCTCGGCGCATGGAAGTACGTCGCGGGTCTGGTCATCGCGGTCGTCTACGCCTTCACGATCCTCGTCCATGAGGCCGCGCACGCGGTGGCCTCCCGGCGCTACGGCCACCCGGTCGAGAACATCACGCTGCACTTCCTCGGCGGCCACACCAGCATCGACGGCGGCGCCCGCAGCCCGATGCAGGAGTTCGTCATGTCGGTGGTGGGCCCGCTGGCCTCCCTCGCCGTCGCCGCACTCGCCTGGCTGCTGTCGCTCGTCCTGCCGAACGGTCTGATCGGCCTGACGGTCATCACCCTGGCACTCGCCAACCTCGTGCTCGGTCTCTTCAACCTGCTGCCGGGCCTGCCCCTCGACGGCGGTCGGGTGCTCAAGGCCCTCGTGTGGGGAGTCACCCGCAACGAGGTCCGCGGCACGATCGTCGCGGGCTGGGCGGGTCGCGTGCTCGCGGTCCTCACCCTCTTCCTCCCCCTGCTCCTGCAGCGTGTGTACGACGTGGCCCCCGACCTCTCGTCGTACGCCTTCTCGCTGGTGCTGGCGGTCTTCATCTGGATGGGTGCGACCGCGGCGATGCAGGGTGCCCGGCTCCGCAGCAGGTTGCCGTCGCTGGTCGCCCGCCGCCTCGCCCGCCGCACCCTCGCCGTCCCTGCGGACCTGCCGGTGGCCGAGGCCGTTCGCCGCGCGCAGGAGGCGGAGGCGGGCAGCATCGTCACCGTCGACCCCGACGGCCGTCCCGTCGGCATCGTCAACGAGGCAGCCGTGCAGGCCACCCCGGAGGAGCGGCGCCCGTGGGTTCCGGTCTCCGCAGTCGCACGCAGCCTGGTGCCGGGCATGACCCTCCCGGTCAGCATCGCCGGCGAGGAGCTGATCCGCGCGATCACTTTCCTCCCCGCGCACGAGTACCTCCTGGTCGACGAGGACGGAAGCATCTACGGTGTGCTCGCCACGGCCGACGTCGACCAGGCGTTCCGCGAGCGCCACCGCTGACCAGCGCCCCGGCGTACGCCGATAGGCTGGCCCGCATGCCTGACGCCATCCCCGAGCAGACTCCAGAGCCGACGCGCGAGCCCACGGGAGCCCTCGACGACGTCGCCCCCGAGGCCTGGTCGGGCGTCCACCGCGGCCTGCTCCGCGAGGGCGAGTGGGTGCGCCTGATCGACTCCAAGGGACGCAAGCACAACTTCGAGCTGGTCGCCGGGAAGCGCTTCTTCAGCAACCGTGGCCACCTCGAGCACGACGACCTGATCGGGCGCGAGGAGGGCTTCACGATCCGTTCGTCGATGGGGGGCGAGTACCTCGTCTTCCGGCCTCTCCTGAGCGAGTTCGTCGTCTCCATGCCGCGCGGCGCCGCGGTGATCTACCCCAAGGACTCCGCTCAGATCGTCGCGATGGCCGACATCTTCCCGGGAGCCGTCGTGGTCGAGGCAGGTGTCGGCTCCGGTGCGCTGACCTGCTCGCTGCTCCGGGCCGTGGGCCCCTTCGGCACCGTGCACTCGTTCGAGCGACGTGAGGAGTTCGCCGACGTCGCCCGCCAGAACGTGACCCAGTTCTTCGGCGGCCAGCACCCGTCGTGGAGCCTCCAGCTCGGCGACCTCGCCGAGGCGCTGCCCGCCTCCGGCATCCGGGCCGATCGTGTCATCCTCGACATGCTCGCGCCGTGGGAGTGTGTCGACGCGGCCGCCGACGCACTCACGGCGGGCGGCATCCTCCTCGCGTACGTCGCGACCACCACGCAGCTGAGCCGGTTCGTCGAGACGGTGCGGGTCCACGGCGGGTTCACCGAGCCCCAGCCGTGGGAGTCGCTGGTCCGCGACTGGCACGTCGAGGGCCTCGCGGTCCGTCCGGGCCACAAGATGATCGGCCACACGGCGTTCCTCGTAACCGCTCGACGGATGGCCCCGGGGGAGAAGCCGCCCCGCAAGACCCGGCGTCCGGCACCGGGTGCCTACGGCGTCGACTACACGGGGCCGCGCCCCGCCGACCTGCCCGAGGCGTCGGTCGAGGAGAGCTTCGACGCGTAACGGCTCGATGAAGTTGCCATCTCCGCGCGGCTAACCCCTTTCCCTGTGGGTGGATCTGGGTAATGTCACAGCAAGGAGGTGGCGCACATGTCGGCATCCGACCCGGACCTGAGGTTCCTGGAGGCACAGCGGTCACTCGCTGCTGTCACCGCACAGAACGAGCGGCTCGCGCAGACGCTGCGAGACGCTCGTGACCAGATCGTCGCGCTCAAGGAGGAGGTCGACCGGCTGGCCCAGCCGCCGGCCGGCTTCGGCACGTTCCTGCAGCGCAACGACGACGACTCGGTCGACGTGTTCACCGGTGGGCGCAAGCTCCGCGTGCACGTCAGCCCCAACGTCGAGCTCGATGGGCTGCAGCGCGGCCAGGAGGTCATGCTCAACGAGGCGCTCAACGTCGTCGCGGCGTTCGCCTTCGAGCAGATCGGCGAGGTCGTGATGCTCAAGGAGGTGCTCGCCGACGGCGAGCGCGTCCTCGTCATCGCCAACGCCGACGAGGAGCGCGTGGTGCGCATCGGCGAGCCGCTGCTCGGCGAGAAGCTCCGCGCCGGCGACTCGCTGTTGCTCGACTCCCGCGCGGGCTACGTCTACGAGAAGGTGCCGAAGTCGGAGGTCGAGGAGCTGGTCCTCGAAGAGGTCCCCGACATCCACTACTCCGACATCGGCGGCCTGAGCGCGCAGATCGACCAGATCACCGATGCGGTCGAGCTGCCGTACCTCTACCCCGAGATGTTCAAGGAGCACCAGCTCAAGCCACCCAAGGGCGTGCTCCTCTACGGCCCTCCCGGCTGCGGCAAGACGCTGATCGCCAAGGCCGTGGCCAACAGCCTCGCCAAGAAGGTCGCAGAGAAGACGGGCCAGGAGGGGAAGTCCTACTTCCTCAACATCAAGGGCCCCGAGCTGCTCAACAAGTACGTCGGCGAGACCGAGCGCCACATCCGCCTGGTCTTCCAGCGGGCCCGTGAGAAGGCCTCCGAGGGCACGCCGGTCATCGTCTTCTTCGACGAGATGGACTCGCTCTTCCGCACCCGCGGCTCCGGCGTCAGCTCCGACGTGGAGAACACCATCGTCCCGCAGCTGCTCAGCGAGATCGACGGCGTCGAGCTCCTGGAGAACGTCCTGGTCATCGGCGCCTCCAACCGTGAGGACATGATCGATCCCGCCATCCTGCGTCCTGGCCGTCTCGACGTGAAGATCAAGATCGAGCGCCCCGACGCCGAGTCGGCGCGCGACATCTTCTCGAAGTACCTCGTCCCGTCGCTCCCGCTCCATGAGGACGACCTCGCCGAGTTCGGCGGGTCCCGCGAGGCGGCGGTGGCCGGCATGATCCGGGCGGCCGTCGAGCGCATGTACACCGAGACCGAGGAGAACCGCTTCCTCGAGGTCACCTACGCCAACGGTGACAAGGAGGTCCTGTACTTCAAGGACTTCAACTCGGGCGCGATGATCCAGAACATCGTCGACCGCGCCAAGAAGATGGCGATCAAGGACCTGCTCGACCACCAGCAGAAGGGACTGCGCGTGCAGCACCTCCTGCAGGCCTGCGTCGACGAGTTCAAGGAGAACGAGGACCTGCCCAACACGACCAACCCCGACGACTGGGCCCGCATCTCCGGCAAGAAGGGCGAGCGGATCGTCTTCATCCGCACGCTCGTCACCGGCAAGCAGGGCACCGAGCCGGGCCGCTCCATCGACACGGTCGCCAACACCGGCCAGTACCTCTGAGGGGGCCTCATGTGGTTCTGGATCATCAGCGGCGCACTCGTCGGGGTCGTACTGGTCGCCGCGTGGCGCTTCGACCGCCGACGCCCAGGGAGCCGCATCTCGCGCAGCGAGGCGGGCGTGGAGTCTGCGATCGGCGACGCCATGGTCCGTTCACGGCGCAATTCCCCGCCGGATCTCAACGGCGGGGGCGGCGAATCGCTCTGAGAGGCACGACATGAGCGTCGTACGCGTGATGGGCACCGAGGTGGAGTACGGCATCTCGGTCACCGGCCAGCCCACGGCCAACCCGATGCAAGCCTCCTCGCAGGTGGTCAACGCGTACGCCGCGGCCACACTGCGGGCGCGACGCGCACGGTGGGACTTCGAGGAGGAGTCCCCGCTCCGTGACGCGCGAGGCTTCGACATGTCACGGGCCACGGCCGACGCCAGCCAGCTGACCGACGAGGACCTCGGCCTGGCCAACGTCATCCTCACCAACGGCGCCCGGTTGTACGTCGACCACGCGCACCCGGAGTACTCCACACCGGAGTGCACCAACCCGCTCGACGTCGTTCGCTGGGACCGCGCGGGGGAGCGGGTCATGCTCGAGGCATCGCGGCTGGCAGCGCAGGTGCCCGGCACCGCGCCGATCCTGCTCTACAAGAACAACACCGACAACAAGGGTGCCTCCTACGGTGCCCACGAGAACTTCCTGATGCGTCGCTCGACGCCGTTCGGCGAGATCGTGCGCCACCTGACGCCGTTCCTCGTGAGCCGCCAGGTCTTCTGCGGGGCGGGGCGCGTCGGGGTCGGCCAGGACGGGTCGGGCCACGGATTCCAGATCACGCAGCGTGCCGACTTCTTCGAGGTCGAGGTGGGCCTAGAGACCACGCTGAAGCGGCCGATCATCAACACCCGCGACGAGCCGCACGCCGACCCCGCGACGTACCGCCGGCTCCACGTGATCATCGGGGATGCCAACCTCGCCGAGACCTCGACGTACCTCAAGCTCGGCACGACGTCGTTGGTCCTGGCGATGATCGAGGACGGCTTCATCGACCGTGATCTCGCCCTGGCGACGCCGGTGTCGAGCCTGCGCGCGATCAGCCACGACCCCACGTGCACGCTCCCCGTTGCCCTCAAGGACGGCCGGCGCCTCACAGCGGTCCAGCTCCAGCTGGAGTACCTCGACCTCGCGAAGAAGTACGTCGAGGACCGCTACGGCGTCGATGCCGACGCGCAGACCCGCGACGTCCTGCATCGCTGGGAGTCGGTGCTCGACCGGCTCGAGCGTGACCCGATGCTCTGTGCCAGCGAGCTCGACTGGTGCGCCAAGCTCCAGCTCCTCCAGCAGTACCGCGACCGCGACGGCCTCGACTGGGATGCTCCCAAGCTCCACGCCATCGACCTGCAGTACGCCGACATCCGTCCGGAGAAGGGGCTCTACCACCGGCTGGTCTCGCTCGGCCGCATGCAGACGCTGGTCGATCCGGCGAGTGTCGAGCGGTCGATGCAGGAGCCTCCCGAGGACACCCGCGCCTGGTTCCGCGGCACGTGCCTGGCCAAGTACGGCGACGGCGTGGCGGCCGCCTCGTGGGACTCGGTCATCCTCGACCTCGAGGGTCACGAGTCGCTCCACCGTATTCCCACGCTCGACCCGCTCCGGGGCACGCGGGCCCATGTCGAGGCGCTGCTCGACCGGTGCGAAACCGCCGAGCAGCTCTTCCGTGAACTCACTGGCTGATCGGACTAGTGTCGAGCCATGGCCCAGGAGCAGAAGCACCCGAAGAAGTCTTCGGAGGAGTCCGTCGAGCAGGTCGACGAGGTCGCCGCCGACGAGACGGTCGCCGAGCGCAAGGAACAGCTCGACGAGGACATCGACGCGATCCTCGACGAGATCGACGACGTCCTCGAGACCAACGCCGAGGACTTCGTGAAGTCGTTCATCCAGAAGGGCGGCGAGTGAGCGCGGCGCAGGGAGGCGGCGCCAGTCCGTTCGTCGGGCTCCCGGCCTCCTTCATGACCCCCGGCACCTCGTCCTTCCGGGACTTCCTCGAGACGCACCAGCCCGACCTGCTCCCGGGCAGCCGCGCGAGCGGGTTGACCGGTGCCGGCGACCTGGCTCCGCACGGCACCACCATCGTGGCCGCGACGTTCGAGGGTGGCGTCGTGATGGCCGGTGACCGCCGGGCGACGATGGGCAACATCATCGCCCAGCGCGACATCGAGAAGGTCTTCCCTGCCGACGAGTACTCCTGCGTGGGCATCGCCGGCACTGCGGGCCTCGCGGTCGAGATGGTCCGGCTCTTCCAGACCGAGCTCGAGCACTACGAGAAGATCGAGGGCTCGACGCTCTCGATGGACGGCAAGGCCAACCGCTTGGCGGCTCTCATCCGCGGCAACCTCGGCCTCGCCATGCAGGGGCTGGCCGTCGTCCCGCTCTTCGCCGGCTTCGACCTCGACTCCGGCATCGGGCGGATCTTCTCCTACGACGTCACCGGCGGCCGCTACGAAGAGACCGCGTTCCACTCGGTCGGCTCCGGCTCCCTCTTCGCTCGCGGCTCGCTGAAGAAGCTCTACCGCGAGGACCTGTCGGCCGAGGCGACGGTCCAGGCCGTCGTCGAGGCGCTCTACGATGCCGCCGATGACGACTCCGCCACCGGCGGGCCCGACGTGACGCGACGGATCTTCCCGGTCGTCCAGGTGATCACCGCCGACGGCGGGCGCCGGATGGCCGACGAGGAGGTCGCGACCATCGCCGACCGCGTGATCGACGGGCGCATGCGCCGCCCTGATGGTCCGTCCGCCGAGCTGGAAGGACCGCGCCGCCGTGACTGAGCGCAGCGAGGGAACCATGTACGGAGCCATGCTGGCATGCGAAGTGCTGGCCGACGCGGAGCGAGGTCAGCTATGAGCATGCCCGGCATGTACGTCTCGCCCGAGCAGATCATGAAGGACCGGGCGGACTTCGCCCGCAAGGGCATCGGACGCGGCCGCTCGGTCGTCGCGGTGCAGTACGCCGACGGCGTTCTCTTCGTGTCGGAGAACCCCAGCCAGGCGCTGCACAAGGTCTCCGAGATCTACGACCGCATCGCCTTCGCTGCGGTCGGCCGCTACAACGAGTTCGAGAACCTCCGCATCGCGGGCGTCCGTCTTGCCGACATGCGCGGTTACGCCTACGACCGGCGTGACGTGACAGGCAGGGGCCTCGCCAACGCGTATGCGCAGACCCTCGGCACGATCTTCAGCAGCGCCGGCGACAAGCCCTACGAGGTGGAGATCTTCGTCGCCGAGGTGGGCGACACCGCCGCAGGCGACCAGCTCTACCGGCTCACCTACGACGGCCAGGTGGCCGATGAGCACGGCTTCGCGGTGATGGGTGGCGCGGCGGACGTCGTCGCCGGCTACCTCACCGAGCACTACGCCGAAGCGGCCGACCTGACCAGCGCGCTCCGGCTCGCGGTCGCCGCGCTCGGACACAGTGAAGCCGGTGACCGCGTCGTCCCCGACGAGGACCTCGAGGTGGCGGTGCTCGACCGCACCCGCTCACAACCGCGGAAGTTCAAGCGGATCCGGGGCCAGCAGCTCACCGACCTGCTGGGCCCCCGCGGACCGGAGCAGCCCGACGCGCCCAACGCCGAGGACGGCGTGACCGCCGCCCCTGCAGCCGGCGCCACCGGAGACAACCCGGCGGACCCGACCGACACCGTCAGTGGGGGAGTCGACCCTCTCGAGGACCCGATGACCGGCGAGCCACTGCCCCCGACCACGGGCTCCGCACCCCAGCAGGGCACCCAGCAGGCCCCGCCGCTGCCGGGCGAGCCCCCGGTCGGCCCCTCGACGCCGCCGCCGGCCCCGCCGGCCTGACCACACCTCCCACTTCGCCTGACCACAACTGCAGGCTCGCGTGACCACAACTGCGGGCTCGGCGCCGAACTTGCAGTTGTGGTCAGTCGACCCTGCAGCTGTGGTCAGCGGCCGTCAGAGGTCGAGCCGTTTGCAGGCGGGTCCGTCGAGGACGGACCCGTCCGCAGCGAAGCGTGAGCCGTGCAGCGGGCAGTCCCAGCTCTCCTCCGCGTCGTTCCAACGCAGCCGACCACCGAGGTGAGTGCAGACCGGCGCCGGATCCCCGGACCCACTGGTCAGCCGCTGCAGGGGCCCCCGCGTCACGTGCCCGGCAACCATCTCGGCGGCCACCTTGGCGTTGGAGACGAGCAGGTCGGGCAGGCCCCGCAGGTCGGCGGAGGACCACGTCGACCACGCCGGCTCCCACGGCGGCAGCTCGCCGCCGAGGAGTCGCTTCGCGAGCACGAGCGCGCCGGCGGCGGCGTTCGTGAAGCCCCACTTGGCATAACCGGTCATCACGAAGACGCGCTCATCGTGCGGGACGACGGGGCCGGCGTACGGCAACCCACTGGGGCCGTGCCAGTCCTGCGCCGACCAGCGGTGGCTGATCTCGCCGCCGGGGAACGTCGCGGCGGTCCAGGCCGCGAGGTCGTCGAGATGACCGGCCTCGTCGGGCCCCCGACCAGTCACGTGGTTGTTGCCGCCCACGAGGAGGACGTCATCCGACGCGGGGCGCAGCGACCGCGTCGGAGTGTCGACGGAGAGGTACATCCCGTCAGGGGGCGCCACTCCACGGACGGCGAGCGCGTAGGAACGGTGCGCGGTCAGCCGGCCGAACCAGCCACCGCGGTCGAGCACCGGGCAGCCCGTTGCGAGGACGAGCCGTCCGGCGTGCACAGTCACGCCACGGTCGGTCGCGACCCGCATGCCGTCACCGTCAGCGTCAGCGCCGACCAGCCGGGTTCCCTCGTGGAGGACGCCGCCATGTTCCTCCAGCTCGGCCACGAGGGCATCGACGAGCAGGGTCGGATCGATCAGGACCTGGTCCTCGAGGCTGATCGCATCCTTGACCGGGAACGGCAGGCCCGTCCCCACCCCGCGCATCAGCTCAAGGCCGGCGGCCTGCGACGCCTGCGCCTCGGCTGCAATCCGCACGGCTCCCTCGTCCGTGACCGCATACGTCCAGGCAGTCGTGGTGCGGTGCGGGACGGCGCGCTCCTCGAGGAAGCGCCGTAGCCACGCCTGGCCCTCGCGGTTCCCCTCGACGTAGTCACGCGCGAGAGGGGACGGGTGGTGGTCCATGATCGTGCTCAGCCGGCTGCCCTGGAGGATGCTGACCTTCGCCGTGCTGTGGCCGGTCGTTCCCTGCCCGACCCCACGCGCCTCGAGCACCGCAACGCGCTTGCCCGCACGCGCCAGCAGGACCGCGGCGAGCAGTCCACTGACGCCAGCGCCGGCGACCACCACGTCGTACGTCGTGTCCTCGGCGAGAGGCGGCCGGGCGGGTGAGTCGGGGGATCCCCAGAACGCGTGCGACATGCCCGTCCCGTACCCGCGACGTTCGCTGGGATGCAGGTCTAGTGTCGGGACATGGACCGTCGGATCTTCGGGATCGAGAACGAGTACGGCGTGACCTGCACCTTCCACGGTCAGCGTCGCCTCAGCCCGGACGAGGTCGCGCGCTACCTCTTCCGCAAGGTCGTGTCGTGGGGGCGCAGCAGCAACGTCTTCCTCCGCAACGGAGCACGGCTCTACCTCGACGTGGGCAGCCATCCGGAGTACGCCACCCCCGAGTGCGATGACGTTGCCGAGCTGGTCGCCCACGACAAGGCGGGGGAGCGGATCCTCGAGGGACTCCTCGTCGACGCCGAGCACCGCCTCCACGAGGAGGGGATCGCCGGCGACATCTACCTCTTCAAGAACAACACCGACTCAGCCGGCAACTCCTATGGCTGCCACGAGAACTACCTGGTCAGCCGCCAGGGTGAGTTCAGCCGGCTCGCCGACGTCCTCATCCCCTTCCTGGTCACCCGTCAGGTGATCGTCGGGGCGGGCAAGATCATCCAGACGCCGCGGGGCGCGTCGTACTCCGTGAGCCAGCGCGCCGAGCACATCTGGGAGGGCGTCTCATCGGCGACGACCCGGAGCCGACCGATCATCAACACCCGCGACGAGCCGCATGCCGACGCCGAGCGCTACCGTCGCCTCCACGTGATCGTCGGTGACTCCAACATGTCGGAGACCACGACCATGCTGAAGGTCGCCAGCTGCGACCTCGTGCTGCGGATGATCGAGGCCGGCGTCGTCATGCGCGACCTCACCATGGAGAACCCCATCCGCGCGATCCGTGAGATCGCCCACGACATGACCGGGCGGAAGAAGGTCCGGCTCGCCAACGGTCGGGAGGCGAGCGCGCTGGAGATCCAGGGCGAGTACCTCACGCGCGCCCGCGACTTCGTCGACCGCCGTGACCTGCGTACGCCGGTCATCGACCGCACGCTCGACCTCTGGGAGCGCGGCCTCAAGGCGATCGAGTCCGGGGACCTGTCACTCGTCGACCGCGAGATCGACTGGGTGATCAAGTGGAAGCTGATCGAGCGCTACCGCGCCAAGCACGACCTGCCACTCGGCCACGCCCGCATCGCCCAGCTCGACCTCGCCTACCACGACATCCGGCGCGACCGTGGTCTCTACAACCTGCTGGCCCGCAACGGAGCCGTCGCCCGCGTGACCGACGACCTCAGCGTCTTCCGCGCCAAGACCATCCCGCCGCAGACCACGCGCGCAAAGCTGCGCGGCGACTTCATCCGGGCCGCCCAGGACGGGCGGCGCGACTTCACCGTCGACTGGGTGCACCTCAAGCTCAACGACCAGGCGCAGCGCACCGTGCTCTGCAAGGACCCGTTCCGGTCGGTGGACGAGAGGGTGCAGCGCCTCATCGACGGGATGTGAGTCGTTCAGGCGGGCCTCAGGCCTGTTGGCTAGGCTGCGCCCCACCTGATCCAGCACCTGCAAGGGGAACCCGTGCGCCGCCTCGTCGTCACCTCCACCGTCCTGGCCCTCTCGACCGTGGGCCTCGTCGCCTGCGGCGACGACGCCGACTCGAACCTCACCGGCAAGGTCACCGTCAGCGGCGACTTCGGCGAGCAGCCCAAGGTGAAGTACTCCGGCGAGGTCTCCACGGAGGAGACGATCATCAAGGTGCTCCACAAGGGTGAGGGCGACAAGGTCGCCGAGGGCGACTCGGTGACCGTCGACATGTACATCGGCAACGGCTTCACGGGGAAGAAGGGGCTGAGCACCTTCGACGAGGGCCAGTCGCCGTCGCCGGTCGACGTCACCGACCAGACGCTCCCCGCGATCGAGAAGGCGCTCAAGGGCCAGACGGTCGGCTCGCGCATCGAGGTCATCGCCGCGCCCGAGGACACCTGGGCCAAGCAGGGCGGCAACGCCGAGCTCGGGGTCGGCAACGCCGACACCACCGTCTGGGTCATCGACATCGTCAGCAAGGTCGGCGTGACCGACGTCGACGCCGAGAAGGTGCCGGCGCTGAAGGAGGCCGGCGGCAAGCCGACCGGCTTCGACTTCTCGAAGTCGCCGAAGGCTGCTCCCAAGGAACTCCAGCGCGCGACCCTCAAGGAGGGCGACGGCGCCGAGATCGCCGCTGGCCAGAAGGTGAAGGTGC